>NZ_CP025408.1:3185000-3485000 GCF_002847305.1 Paracoccus tegillarcae
GCCCCGAGTTCCAGCAGTTCCAGCGGCAGAGGGGTCAACCCTGCCAGAAACCGGGCCGCTGCGATCAGCACGGCGGCCCGGCCCACCTCGTTGGTCTGCGGCGGACTGTCCAGCCACCGCATGATATGGTCGGAATGCCGCTCGATAACGCCCAGCAGCAGGTCAGCGGACGGATCACCATCGGCATAGGCCAGTGCCAGCGGCTCATCCTGTTGGGCCAGCACCAGCGCATGCAGGGCGCCGGCCAAACGCAGGGGCACGGAATCGCCGCGAGATGATGCATCGCCGGGCCAGTCCAGCACACGGCGCGCGACCTCTCCCTGTTCCGGTTGCAGTGCCTGGCCCAACTGCTCGATCACCCGCGCCGTCAGTTCCGATCCAAGTGCCCGGCATGACCGTGCCTGATCGACAAAGGCCGCGCGCGGGGTCACCGAAACCGATCCGCCAGCGATTTCAGTTTATCGGCGAAACCTGACGGCTCGGGTGCCGGTTCAGGCGGCGTTGGACGGGGGGCAGGGGGGGGCGTCTCTGCCGGCTTGTCGCCGCCGCCGCTGCGTGCTGGCGCGACCCGACGAGCCACGGCGTTCTGAAACCGCCCCGCGTCGCCTGCGGCAAGGGCCTCGGCCCCGTCTGAAATGCCGCGGATCAGATCGTCCAGCCAGTCCTGATCCGCCTTGGCGAAATCTGAAAGCACATAGCCCGCCACCCGATCCTTGTGCCCCGGATGGCCGATCCCCAACCTGACGCGGCCATATTCGGGGCCGATATGCTGATGGATAGAGCGCAGACCATTATGCCCCGCATGCCCGCCACCCTGCTTGACCCGGCATTTCCCGGGCGCCAGATCCAGTTCGTCGTGAAACACCACCAGATCGGAAGGGGTGATCTTGAGATAGCGCATTGCCTCGCCAACCGACTGGCCTGAAAGGTTCATGAAAGTCTGCGGTTTCAGCAGGGCGGCGCGTTCGTCCCCCAAACGACCCTCGGCGAAAAGGCCCTGAAAACGCGCCTTCCAGGGGCCAAGGCCGTGATCAGAGGCGATCCGGTCCACCGCCATGAAGCCGATGTTGTGCCGATTGCCAGCATATTTCGCACCCGGATTGCCCAGACCCACAAACAGTTTCATGCCAACCTCTGATCCTGATGCACGACAAATCCTCTCGGTCCCTTGCGGTGGACCTCGCCCGTTACTAAGACTCTGTCAACCTTTGGCGTCTATGGCTAGAGGCCGGTACCTGACCGGCGAATCACGCGGCGCGAACCAGCAGGCAAGGAAGAAAAATGAGCGATCCGGCAGAAATCTACATGAATACGCTTGTTCCCATGGTTGTCGAACAGACCTCTCGCGGGGAACGCGCCTATGACATCTTTTCGCGACTGCTGAAGGAGCGGATCATTTTCGTGGCCGGCCCGGTGCATGACGGCATGGCCACGCTGATCTCGGCGCAGCTGCTGTTTCTCGAGGCGGAAAACCCGTCCAAGGATATCAGCATGTATATCAACAGCCCCGGCGGTGTGGTGACCTCGGGTCTGTCGATCTATGACACCATGCAGTATATCCGCCCGCGCATTTCCACGCTGGTGGTCGGGCAGGCCTCGTCCATGGGATCGCTGCTGCTGACTGCGGGTGAACACGGCCTGCGCCACTCGCTGCCCAACAGCCGCATCATGGTGCATCAGCCCTCGGGCGGGTTCCGCGGTACGGCCAGCGACCTGCTGATCCAGGCCAAGGAAACCGAAAGCCTCAAGCATCGCCTGAACGAGATTTACGTCAAACACACCGGCCGCACTCTGGAAGAGGTCGAGACGGCATTGGATCGCGACAGCTACATGTCGCCGGAAGAGGCCAAGGATTGGGGTCTGATCGACGAGGTGCTTGCCCCGCGCGGCAAGGCCGAGCCCGAGAAGAAATAGGCCGCAATGCTAGGCTTATTGGGGATTGTGACGGGACGCCGTGATCCTTAACATGGCATTCAGGTCCGGCTGGCCGGGCCTCGGCGACGAAAAGGCGGGGGTTTCGAACTCTGCGACGCCAAGGGGCAAATACCCGGCGGCATGGAAGGAAGTAGTTGATGGCTAATCAGTCTGGCGGAGACAGCAAGAACACGCTCTATTGCAGCTTTTGCGGCAAGAGCCAGCATGAGGTGCGCAAGCTGATTGCGGGCCCTACGGTGTTCATTTGTGATGAATGCGTCGAACTGTGCATGGACATCATCCGCGAGGAAACCAAATCCTCGGGCCTGAAATCGGGTGAGGGTGTTCCCACGCCAAAGGAAATCTGCGCGGTTCTGGACGATTATGTGATCGGCCAGGAACATGCCAAGCGGGTTCTGTCGGTGGCCGTGCACAATCACTACAAGCGACTGAACCACGGCTCCAAGTCGGATATCGAACTGGCCAAGTCGAACATCCTGCTGATCGGCCCGACCGGCTGCGGCAAGACGCTGCTTGCCCAAACACTGGCGCGTATTCTGGACGTGCCTTTCACCATGGCCGATGCGACCACGCTGACCGAGGCGGGGTATGTGGGCGAGGATGTGGAAAACATCATTCTCAAGCTGCTGCAGGCCAGCGAATACAATGTCGAACGCGCGCAGCGCGGCATCGTCTATATAGACGAGGTCGACAAGATCACGCGCAAATCGGATAACCCTTCGATCACCCGCGATGTGTCGGGCGAGGGCGTGCAGCAGGCGCTGCTGAAAATCATGGAAGGCACGGTCGCATCCGTCCCCCCGCAGGGCGGTCGCAAACATCCCCAGCAGGAATTCCTGCAGGTGGATACGACCAATATCCTGTTCATCTGCGGCGGTGCCTTTGCCGGCCTCGAGCGGATCATTTCGCAGCGCAACAAGGGCAGCGCGATGGGCTTTGGCGCCAGCGTCAAGGATAAGGACGACCGCGGCGTGGGCGAGGTCTTCAAGGAACTCGAGCCCGAGGATCTGTTGAAATTCGGACTGATCCCCGAATTCGTCGGACGTCTGCCGGTCATCGCGACGCTGACCGATCTGGATGAAGAGGCGCTGATCATTATCCTGACCAAGCCCAAGAATGCGTTGGTCAAACAGTACCAGCGTCTGTTCGACCTTGAGGATGTGCAACTGACCTTTACCGATGACGCGCTGTCTGCCATCGCCAAGCGCGCAATTCAGCGCAAGACCGGCGCGCGCGGCCTGCGCTCGATCATGGAAGATATCCTGCTGGAAACCATGTTCGAATTGCCCGGGCTGGATAGCGTGGAAGAGGTCGTGGTGAACGAAGAGGCCGTCGATAACATCGCCGCCAAACCTCTGCTGATCCACGCCGATCAGAAAAAGGAAACCGCAACGGCAGGCTGATCGCTTGTCATTGCGAAAAGACGATAGAGGGCGGCATTTTAGCCGCCCTTTTCTTTTAGGTCGGCCCTTTGAGGGCAGCGAAGGGCAGGGCAATCGATGATCAGGCGGATATCTTCGGCAGGGCTGTACGAGCAGAAGGCCGGCTATTGCCGCGCGGTGGTTGCGCAAGGAATGGTCCATGTCTCGGGCACCACGGCGCAGGGTGAGGAAATTCCCACCGATGTGGTTGCCCAATGCCAAAGCGCGCTCGAGACGATCGGCAATGCGCTGGCACAGGCCGGGTCAGGCTTCGATCAGGTTATCCGCGTCACCGACATGCTGCCGGACCGCCGCGATTTTCCTTTGTGCTGGCCGCTGCTGGCGCAGACCTTTGGTGACAATCCTCCGGCGGCGACGATGATCGAATGTGGCCTGATCGATCCGAGATATCGGATCGAGATCGAGGTCACCGCGCTCGTGTCACGCTGACCCCGCGCGGGCGGTCCAAACGATGCAGCACTCTGGACCTTTGGTCAGGTTTGGGCCATATCAAACAGGATACCTGCAGGAGTTTTCGATCCATGTCCGTGAAATCCCTCGCGCTGCGCTTTTTCACCTGGTGGAACAGCGAGACCTGGAACACTCAGTTCTGGACCTGGCGGCATGGTCAGAAGGTGGGCGAGGACGAGCAGGGCAACATCTTTTATCAGACCAAGGACGGCAAGCGCCGGTGGGTGATCTATAACGGGGTATCTGACGCCAGCCGGGTCACGCCCGAATGGCATGGCTGGCTGCACCATACCTGGGACGAGCCGCCGACCAAAGCACCGCTGCCGCATCGCGTGTGGGAAAAGCCGCACCTGCCGAACCTGACCGGCACCGGCGAAGCCTATCGGCCCGAAGGGTCGCTCTACCGTGCCGATCCCGCAGAGCGGCGCGATTACGATGCTTGGCAGCCGGAATAAATGAGCACTACTGCCGAGCATCGCGCCGAACTGATCGCCGGTGCCGTGGTTCTGGCCGTGGCAGCGGGCTTTCTGGCCTGGTCGATGGGTCGCGGCGCGATCTCGGGCGGCGGCTATGACCTGACCGCGTCTTTCCCGGATGTCGATGGCGTCGAGGTCGGTGCCGAGGTGCGGCTGGCCGGTGTGCCGGTCGGTCGCGTCACCGATCTGCGCCTGAACCCGCAAACCTATCTGGCCGATGCAGTGATCCGCGTCCCCGACGACGTGGTTTTGCCCGCCGATAGTGCTGCGCTGATCCAGTCTGACGGATTGCTTGGCGGGGCCTATATCCAGTTGCAGCCGGGTGGCAGCATGGACAATCTGGCCCCCGGCGATGAGATCGAGGATGTGCAGGGCGCCGTCAGTCTGATCTCGCTTATGATGAAATTCGTGGACAGCCAGTCCAGCGATGGGGAAAGCCAATGATCCGCCGCAGCCTCTTGATTGCCCTGACCGCCGCGGCGCTGGCATCGCCCGTTGCCGCGCAAGACACCGCGCGTGGAAATGGCGCGCTGCTGCGCGGGTTGGACAAGATTTCCGGCCAGACCACCGATCTGCTGGTCGGCGTCGGCGAGGCGGTCACCTATGGCCGGCTAGAGGTGCGTCTGGGTGAATGCCGCTACCCGGCGGGTGATCCCAGCTCGGACGCGTTCGCCCAGATGACGATCACCGACCGCGCGACCAACAGCACCAACTTCAGTGGCTGGATGATCGCCAGTTCGCCGGCATTGTCGGCGCTGGACGATGCGCGTTACGATGTCTGGGTGATCTCCTGCCAAAGCTGACGGTCGTCGGGCAGCGCTGAACCCTGGAAATCTGCGTCACGTTTCAACGCATTTTCCAGCCGTTTCAAATAGGTCCTGCGCGAGATCTCGACCGCGCCCATCGTGGTCAGGTGCGGGGTGGTCATCTGCGTATCGAACAGCACGAAACCGCAGCGCGCCAGATGGGATGACAGCCAGATCAGCGCCATTTTTGACCCGTCCGGCCGGGCTGAAACCATGGATTCGCCAAAGAAAGCGCCGCCCAATGTGACGCCAAAGATGCCGCCCGCGAATTCACCCTGATAGAGCGTCACCAATGCATGGGCGTGGCCCTGTTGATGCAGCTGGCGATACAAGTCGGCCAGCGGCTCGTTGATCCAGGTGGTCTCACGATCGGCGCAAGCGGCGACTACGGTGTCAAAGTCATAATCCAGCCGCGCGGACCAGCCGCCCTGTCGCAGCGCACGCCTGAGCGAGCGGGATGCGTGGATCCCGCCCACCGGCAATACGCCGCGAAAATTGGGGCTGAACCAGTGCAATTCGGGGTTTTCCGCGCTTTCCGCCATGGGAAAGATGCCCTGCGCATAACCCGCCAGCAATTGCCGAGTGCTCAGCACGCCTAGCCGTAATGCTTGTCCAGCCAGCGCTCGAGCCAATGGATCGAGTAATTGCCGGATTGGATATCCGGCTCGGCCAGCAATTCGTGAAACAAGGGTACGGTCGTGTCGATGCCGTCGACGATCAACTCGCCCAATGCGCGCGACAAGCGGGCCAGAGCCTCGGGGCGGTCACGGCCATGCACGATCAACTTGCCGATCAGGCTGTCGTAATAGGGCGGGATCCGGTAGCCGTCATAGATGGCGCTGTCCATCCTGACACCCAGACCGCCCGGCGCGTGATATTGTGTGACCCGGCCGGGGCTGGGGGTAAAGCCCGGCACCTTTTCGGCATTGATGCGCACCTCGATGGCGTGACCGTTCAGTTGCAGGTCGTCCTGCGTGAACTCCATCTCTTTGCCTGCCGCCACCAGGATTTGCTGGCGTACCAGATCGACACCAAAGACTGCCTCGGTCACCGGATGCTCGACTTGCAGGCGGGTGTTCATCTCGATGAAATAGAACTCTCCGTCCTCATAGAGAAACTCGACCGTGCCGGCGCCTGCGTAATTGATCGTGGCGACTGCATCTGCACAGATCTTGCCGATCCGGGCGCGTTCTTCGGGGGTGATGCTGGGGCCGGGGGCCTCTTCCAGCACCTTCTGATGCCGGCGCTGCAGCGAACAGTCGCGCTCGCCCAGGTGAACGGCGCTGCCCTTGCCATCGCCAAAGACCTGAATCTCGATATGGCGGGGCTTTTGCAGGTATTTCTCGATATAGACATCGGCATTGCCAAAGGCGGCCTTTGCCTCTGAGCGGGCCGTACGAAACGCGACCTCAAGGGCGGTTTCGTCCGCCGCCACCTTCATGCCGCGACCGCCGCCGCCGGCGGTGGCCTTGATGATCACCGGATAGCCGATTTCGCTGGCGACCTCGCGGGCCTGGTCCATATCTTCGACCCCACCCTCCGAACCGGGAACGACCGGAATGCCAAGTGATTTCGCGGTTTCCTTGGCGGTGATCTTGTCACCCATGATGCGGATATGTTCAGCGGTCGGGCCGATGAAGGTGATGCCGTGATCTTCCAGCATCTGCACGAAACTGGCGTTTTCGCTGAGAAAGCCATAGCCGGGATGGATCGCCTGTGCGCCGGTGATCTCGCAGGCCGAGATAATGGCAGGCATCGACAGATAGCTGTCGGTCGACGAAGGCGGACCGACGCAGACCGATTCGTCGGCCATGCGCACATGCATCGCATCGGCGTCTGTTGTGGAATGGACTGCGACTGACTGGATGCCCATCTCGCGGCAGGCGCGGATCACGCGCAGGGCGATCTCGCCACGGTTGGCGATCAGAATTTTGTCGAACATGATGGCCTCACTCGACAACCATCAGGGGCGCGCCGAATTCAACGGGTGCGCCATCATCCACCAGGATGCGCTTGACGGTGCCAGCGCGGGGGGAGGGGATGTGGTTCATCGTTTTCATTGCCTCGACGATCATCAGCGTCTCGCCCTCGGCAACCTGCTGGCCGATCTGGACAAAGGGCGGGGTGCCGGGTTCTGCCGCCAGATAGGCGGTGCCGACCATCGGCGAGGTGACAGCGCCGGGCAGGCTGGCAGGATCATCATTGCCGGCTGCAGGTGCTGCGGCGGAGGCCATGGCCGGTGTCGGGGCAGCAGGTGTCGCAGGTGCCGCAGGTGCGGGTGCAGCCTGCATGGTGACAGTCTTGCCATGTTTCGACAGGCTGACGGTCAGTCGGTCATGTTCGCCATATTCCCGCTTTACCGAAATTTCGCTGAGATTGCTGGCGTTCAGCAAGTCGGCGAGGGATTCGATAAATGCCACGTCGCCATCGTGCTGCTTGCCCTGCTTGGAATCGTTGCTCATGCGGTCCTCTGCCATCTTTTCACGCCGCCATGTTCTGTTCGCGGCGGTTCAGCCGCTTATAGCCGCTTACCTGACCCAAGGGGAAGGGATAACACCCGCATTCTGTTGACGCTTTCGAGTCGCTTGGTCCTTCAAGCGATCTGTGGGGGCCAAAATATCGCCCTGTCACGCCCGTTGCGCGCCTCGACATGGCAGGCACGGACGCCGGTGCTATCTTGACATCGCCGTCAAGCCGTCACGCCCCATCGCCGCGGCTGGCCTTTTCGGCCAGACCCGAGACGCCAGCGCGGCGGGCAAGTTCGGCCTCCAGATCGGCCAGCGTCAGATCACGCGATGCCAGCATGACCAGCAGGTGAAACATCACATCGGCGGCCTCGGAGGTCAGCCGTTCGCGGTCGCCGCGGACCGCCTCGATGATCGCCTCTATCGCCTCTTCGCCGAATTTCTCGGCGCATTTTTCGGGGCCTTTGACCAGCAATTTGGCGGTCCAGCTGCTTTCAGGGTCCGCACCCTTGCGTGCGGCGATGGTCGCCGCCAATTCGTAAAGCGCGCTCATGTCTGCCTCATGGGGATGCCCGCCGCGGCCATATGCGCCTTGGCCTCGGCGATGGAATAGGTGCCGAAATGGAAGATGCTGGCGGCCAGCACGGCGCTGGCATGGCCCTCGGTCACGCCCTCGACCAGATGATCCAGCGTGCCGACACCGCCCGAGGCGATGACAGGGATGCCGACGGCATCTGCAATCGCGCGTGTCAGCGGCAGGTTATAGCCCGATTTGGTGCCGTCGCGATCCATGCTGGTCAGCAGGATCTCGCCTGCGCCCTTGGTCTCGACCATGCGCGCGAATTCCACGGCGTCGATGCCGGTGGGTTTGCGACCGCCATGGGTAAAGATTTCCCATTTGCCGGGCGCCACGGTCTTGGCATCAATGGCCACGACGATGCATTGGCTGCCAAAGTGATCGGCGGCGGCGGCCACGACATCGGGATCGGCCACCGCGGCCGAATTGAACGACACCTTGTCTGCCCCGGCCAGCAACAGCGCGCGGACATCGGCGGGCGTGCGCACCCCGCCGCCCACGGTCAGGGGCACAAAGCACTGCTCTGCCGTTCGGGTCACCAGATCGAACATGGTGCCCCGGTTTTCATGGGTGGCGTGAATATCCAGAAAGCAGATCTCATCGGCGCCGGCCTGATCATAGGCCTTTGCGGCGGCGACCGGATCGCCGGCATCGACGAGATCGACGAAATTCACGCCCTTGACCACGCGGCCATCGGCCACGTCGAGGCAGGGGATGATGCGGGTCTTGAGCATTCTGACCTTCCTGTGAGTTACCGGAACTTCTAGCGGCTTGGCCCGTTGGCGACCAGAGGATCAAACCGCAAACGGAGACCTGTCATGAAACGCATCGCCCTGCCTGCCGCCCTTGCCGCATTCGCCGCGCTGACCCCGGCCCATGCCGCCGAGGATGACATCATGATGCGCGAATCGGATGCCGATGTGCCGGCGACGGTCGAACGTCTGGTGACGGCCATCGAAGGCGCGGGTGCGACTGTCTTCGCGACTGTCGATCACGGCGCCGGCGCGCAATCGGTTGGAACCGATATCGGTGCCTCGCAACTGGTCATCTTTGGCAATCCCGAGGCCGGCACCCCGGTGATGGAGCTGAACCGGCTGGCCGGTCTGATGCTGCCGTTGAAGATGCTGGTCTATGAGGATGCCGAGGGCAAGGTCTGGGTCGCGCATGAAGATATCGGTGATGTGCTGGACGAACTGGATGGCATCGACGACGATGCCGAGGCGCTGGCGCCCCTGAATGGCGCGCTGGAAAAGCTGAGTGCGGCTGCCGCAGGGTCGCCGGGCTGATCGTCAGGAACTGACCGCCGCCAATCGCCGCGTCGCATTGCGCAGGATCAGCCGGTGAAACGGCATGACCAGGCGCAGATAGGTGCGCCCCAGCCAGTTGTTGCGGTGCACCCAGGTTCCAACGAGGACCTGACCGGGCCTGCTCTGGACGAACAGGCGGAAATTCAGGTGGCGGTCGTCAAAGCCCAGCAGGATTTCGTCGTCGTTTTCCTCGGCGACGGGAAAGAACCCGATGCTGTCGCGGCTTTCTTGGCTGGTCCGCAGCCCGAGCGGCCGGACCAGCAGGTTGCGCAAGGACATGAGGCTGCTGACCCACCAGGGAAACCGCGTCAGGATTTCGGCGGCTTCGCGGGGTGAGCAATCGGCCTTGGTCACATAGCAATCGACGAAATCACCCTCGCGGTAATGCGACCAGATCGCCGAATTCTCAGGCGGTGTCGTGGTCGTGGCGTGATCTGTCATGCCAGTGCCTTGAGCGCCGCGGCAAGGTCGATGGCGCCGTCATAAAGCGCGCGTCCCGAGATCGCACCGGCAATGACGCGGCTGTCGCGCAGGGCTGTCAGGTCGGCCATCGACGAGACCCCGCCCGATGCAATGACCGGGATCGCGACCGCTTGGGCCAATGCCGTGGTGGCCGCGATGTTCGGGCCCTGCATGGCGCCGTCGCGGTCGATATCGGTGTAGATGATGGCGGCAACGCCCGCGTCCTGGAACTCGCGCGCGAGGTCGGTGGCCATGATGTTGGTTTCAGTGGCCCAGCCTCGGGTTGCGACACGGCCTTTGCGGGCGTCGATGCCAACGGCGATCTTGCCCGGAAAGGCCATCGCGGCTTCGCGGACCAGATCGGGGTTCTCGACCGCGACCGTGCCCAGGATCACGCGGGCCAGCCCCTTGTCCAGCCAGCCCTCGATCGTGGCCATATCGCGAATGCCGCCGCCCAACTGGGCTGGGATATCGGTGGCTTTGAGGATCGCCTCTACCGCTGCGCCGTTGACGGGGGCGCCTGCGAAGGCGCCGTTCAGGTCGACAAGATGCAGCCATTTCGCGCCGGCATCCTGAAAGGCACGGGCCTGAGCGGCGGGGTCGGTGCCAAAAACCGTCGCCGCCTCCATCTCGCCGCGCAGCAGGCGCACGCAGTTGCCGTCTTTGAGGTCGATGGCGGGATAAAGGATCATCGGGTGCTCCGGGCGTTGTTCGGGCGGGGTGTGGCACAGCCAGCCGGAACTGTGAAGGGTGCGACCCCACGTCAGCCTTGCCTGACAGCAGGACGCCGCGCATCATCACGAGCAGAGGATTTCCTGAGGAGGAGACAGATGAAGAAATTTGCCTTGGCCGCCGCATTTCTGCTGGGCGCGGCCGCAGCCCATGCCGACCCGATCGAAGGTGTCTGGCAGACACAGCCCGACGAGGGTTCCTTTGCCTATGTGACCATTGCGCCCTGCGGCAATGCGTTCTGTGGCACAATCAGCCGGACCTTTCAGGACAAGGCAGAGTACCAGTCGCCCAATATTGGCAAGCAGATCGTTCGCAGCATGACGGCGAATGGCGACGGCACCTATGCCGGACAAGTCTGGCGCCCTGCCAATGACAAGGTTTACAACGGCAAGGCGTCGGTCAGCGGCAATCAGATGAGCCTCTCTGGCTGCGTCGCCGGTGGCCTGCTGTGCAAGAGCCAGACCTGGGTCAAGCTGCAGTAAGCACCGCGTTCCAAGATGATGACAGGGCGGGTCTTCCCGCCCTTTTTCATGCGCGTTTCTCTGCTGCCGACTTTTGCGGAAAGCTGCCAGTGCAACCTTGCGATGATTCTCAAGCAGGCAGTTTTGTCGCCGATTTTGAACTAATCGGCATAGTTTAAATTTAACCAAACTGTTAATTAAAATAAATAAAAACAGCATTTTAAATAAAGTTAATTATTAATTTTCAGGCAAAAATTCGCGTGCTACTAGTTGTATAGGGTGAGCGCCGTTTCGCCCATAGGTAGTAGTTTTTAAAGGCGGAGATTTGCCATGACATTTCGCTATCATCATTCATCGAAATACAGTGATTACTCTTGGTCCTACAAGGTCAGGCCCATCGACTATAGCTGCAACTATCGGTCGCAAGACAAGATGTGCGAGCCCGACTACTGCATCGACTACAGCGCCGGCACCGTTACCTTTGGCACGAACCAGGCGGATACGGTGCGGCTGACGAATGGCACGGATATCTATTTCGGGCTGGACGGTGACGACGTGATCAACGGTCTGGAAGGTCCGGACACGATCGACGGCGGCGCTGGAAATGACGAGATCACCGGCAGCGGTGGTGACGACCTGCTGATCGGCGGGCTCGGTAACGATACGATTTTCGGCAATACCGGCAATGACACCGTGGATGGCGGTGCAGGTGATGACATCATCTGGCTGGGCGTCGACGATGATGTCGCCTATGGCGGCGACGGCGATGATCGCTTTTACACCGGGCAGGGCGATGATCTGGTCTGCGGCGGCGACGGCAATGACTGGCTGGACGGTCAGGCCGGCGATGACACGCTGATCGGCGGCAAGGGCAAGGACGAGCTTTACTCCAACGAAGGCAATGACAAACTGTATGGCGGATCGGGCCAGGATACCCTGGTTGGCGGTCCGGGCCATGATCTGCTGGATGGCGGCTCGGGCGCTGACAGCATGAACGGCGGCTCTGGCAATGACTGGATGTTCGGTGGCCGTGGCGATGATCGGATGTTCGATGGCGAGGGCAACGACTATGTGTCCGGCGATTCGGGCAATGACACGATCATCGCAGGCTCTGGCAATGATACGCTGATCGGCGGCAGCGGCTGCGACGATTTCGTCTTTGAGGCCGGCACTGACTGGGACAAGGACGTGATCGCCGACTTCGACATCCGCCGGGATGAGATCAAGCTGGACGGCTATGACCGCGATGACGTCAGCTGCGTCATGACCAAATCGGGCGCGATGCTGGTCTTTGATGATGGCAATACCTTGCTGTTGAACGGAATCGACCGGCACGAGCTGCGCTATGTCGATCTGGATTTCGTCTGATTTATCCTTCGATTGACGCGATTTTCGACGGGGGCGGCGAGGTGCCGCCCCCTTTGCTTTGCGGTGATGGCTGGGGTGGCCGCGTCATATATGCGTCGATCCGATCTGCAGGCCCGAATGCGTGGCGTGCAGGGTGACCCTGTCACGCTGATGTGAGGACTTGGTTTTAGGGGCGCGCAGGGAATGCGGCTAAGCTTGTCCCAGCAGGAGAGATGCCTTGTCCCGGATCATAGCCCTGACCCTTGCCCTGTTGACCACGCTGCCCACGGTCGGGCAGGCGCAGGAACGTCGCTACAGCCATTGCATTGCGGTCGCGGATGCAACGCCAGGCGTGGAATATGTGCAACAGGCCGCCTGGCAGGATCCGGTGCCCGAACGTGGCGTCCGCATCAACTACATCGGTCATTCGATGTTCCTGATCCAAAGCGAGGGCGGCGTCAGCATTGTGACTGACTATAATGGCTATCTGGGGCCGACCGAGTTTACCCCTGATGCGGTGACAATGAATCGCGCACATTCAAGTCACTGGACAGAAAATCTCGAAGGCGTCGAACATGTGTTCCGTGGCTGGTCCGACCAGTTTGGCATAGGTGCCGACCATCACACCGAATTGGGCGACGTGCTGATCCGCAATGTGACCAGCGATATCCGCAGCTATGGTTCCATAGAGGAAGATGGCAATTCGATCTTTGTCTTTGAGATGGCCAATCTGTGCATCGGCCATCTGGGCCATCTGCATCAGGAATTGAGCGATGCGCAATATGCGGCGCTTGGGCGGCTTGATGTGTTGATGGTGCCGGTTGATGGCAGCATGACTATGGCGCAAGACGCGATGATGCGGGTGGTCGCGCGGCTGCACAGCAGCGTCGTCATCCCGATGCACTGGTTCGATGCTTCGCGGCTGGATGCCTTTCTGGCCGGGATGTCGCAGGAATTCGCTGTGCAATATGCAGGCGGGAGCGAGATCGTGCTGTCGCTGGACAGTCTGCCACGACAGCCGACAATCATGGTGATGCAGCCTGAGATGCTGTCGGATTAGGACCGCAGATGTCGGCAGCGGGCGTGCTCAGGCGCGCCAACGCGACAGGCAGGGGATCTTGTCGCGGTTACAGCGGTCGGCATAGCGACGGGCGATCTCTTGCACTTCCGTGAGCAGGCCATCCTCCAGCTTGATGGGGTCCAGACCCAGACCGAGAAAGCGATCATTGGCGACGTGCAGATCGTTCTCATCGGCCTCGTTGCGGGGGTTTTGCACATAGGCGATCTCGGCGCCCGTCTGGGTCGCGATCATCTGCGCCAGATCACGGACGCGGTGCGTCTCGGTCATCTGGTTCAGAATATTGACCCGATCGCCGCGCTGCGGCGGGTTCTGCAATGCCAGCTCGATGCAGCGGCAGGTGTCCTGAATGTGGATGAAAGCACGGGTCTGACCGCCGGTGCCATGCACGCTGAGCGGATATCCAATGGCCGCCTGCATCAAAAAGCGGTTCAGGACGGTGCCGTAATCGCCGTCATAGTCGAAACGGTTGATCAGCCGCTCGTCCATCCGCGTTTCCTGGGTCTGCGTGCCCCAGACAATGCCCTGATGCAGGTCGGTGATCCGTACGCCGTCATTCTTGTTGTAGTAAAAGAAGAACAACTGATCCTGCGTCTTGGTCATGTGGTAGATGCTGCCCGGATTTGCCGGATACAGGATTTCCTGTGTATGGGGGCCGTTTTCGGTCTGGACCGTGACCGGCAGATAGCCCTCGGGGATCTTCATTCCGGCAGTGCCGTAGCCATAGACGCCCATTGTGCCCAGATGCACCAGATGAATGTCCTGCCCGCTTTCGACAATGGCGGCCAGCACGTCATTGGTAGCGTTCAGATTATTGCTGACCGTGTACCTCTTGTGCCGGCTGGATTTCATCGAATAGGGGGCTGCACGCTGTTCGGCGAAATGAATGACCGCATCGGGTCGTTCCTGTTGCAGCAACGCCAGCAGGCGGTCGTAATCCTCGCCCACGGTGAAGTCATGGAACGCGATCTCGCGGCCGGTCAGATCCTGCCAGACGCGCAGCCTTTCGCCCAATGGACGGATCGGGGTCAGCGAGGTGACCTCCAGTTCGACGTCGATCTTGCGCCGCGACATATTGTCGACAATTGTTACATCATGACCGCGTGCCGAGAGGTGCAGCGCAGTGGGCCATCCGCAGAAGCCATCACCACCAAGAATCACTATTTTCATAAGCTATTCCTTTGCCCCGCCGGATTGGTGCAAAGCCATCGCAAGAATGTGCGCAGGCCAAATTGATACACCCCGGCATTGTTTCAAGAGGATGCTTAGCGCCGCGCTGCAGGCTCGGCAACTGCATGTCGGCGGGTCTTTGCCTGACTGTGTCCGTGTCTTGGAAATGTCGTATTGCGCTGCGGCCTTGGATCAACTGCGAGGGGCGATCAGCCTTGCCATGACGCCGTCGCGGGTGACGCGACCGCCGCCCTCGACCGGCAGGGCGTCCAGCCCTGCCAACTGTGCCATCACCTCGCGTACGGGCAGATTGCGGGGCATCGGGTTCCCCTGGGCCTCGCCCGGTTCCACGACATCCTCGGCGGTCAGCACGCCAAGCGGATTCATATGGGCGACGAAATCGGCGACATAGTCATTGACCGGATTGGCGATGATCTCGCGCGCGGTGCCGATCTGAACGATGCGCCCGCCTTCCATCAGCGCGATGCGATTGCCCAGCTTGAAGGCTTCGTCCAGATCGTGACTGACAAAGATGATGGTTCGCTGCGTCTTGGTCTGCAATTCAAGCAGTTCGTCCTGCAGGCGTGAGCGGATCAACGGGTCCAGCGCGCTGAAAGGTTCGTCCATCAACAGGATCGGCGCTTCGGTCGTAAAGGCACGCGCCAGACCCACGCGCTGCTGCATCCCGCCCGACAGGTCGCCCACCTTTCGGTCGGCCCATTCGCTGAGGCCCACGGTTTCCAACTGATGATCGACGCGCGCCGTGCGTTCGGCATCGGGCAGTCCGGCCAGTTCCAGCCCCAGTCCGACATTCTCGCGCACCGTGCGCCAAGGCAGCAGGCCGAACTGCTGAAACACCATGGCCACGTCGCGCAAACGGATGTTGCGCAGCGCCCGTTTGCCCGCGCGTGTGACCGAGGTCATCCCTCCGCCGGTGTTCACCCGCACCTCGCCCCGGCAGACATGGTTGAGTGCATTGACCGCACGCAGCAACGTGGATTTGCCGCTGCCCGACAGCCCCATCAGTACCAGAATTTCGCCCTCGGCGACGCTGAGGCTGCAATCATGCACGCCCAGAACCTGACCGGTTTCGGATTTGATCGGCCCGCGTTCCAGCCCTTGATCCATCAACGGCAGGGCGGCACCCGGATCGTCGCCAAAGACGATCGAAACATTGTCGAACTCGACGGCGTTCTCGGTCATTTCCGGCCCTCCATTCGCAGCATCCGGTCCAGCATGATTGCAACGACCACGATGATAAAGCCCGACTCAAAGCCTAGCGCGGTGTTTACGCTGTTCAGCGCGCGCACGACCGGCACCCCAAGACCCGATGCGCCGACCAGCGCGGCGATCACGACCATCGACAGCGACAGCATGATGGTCTGGTTCAGCCCCGCCATGATCTGCGGCAACGCGCTTGGCAGTTCGACCTTCCAAAGCAATTGCCGCTTGGTCGCGCCGAAGGCGGTCGCGGCCTCGATCAGCGAGTTGGGGGTGGAACTGATGCCAAGCTGCGTCAGACGGATCGGTGCGGGCAGCACGAAGATCACGGTGGCGATCAGGCCCGGCACCATGCCGATGCCGAAAAAGACGATCGCGGGGATGAGATAAACAAAGGTGGGCAGCGTCTGCATCAGGTCCAGCAGCGGGCGCACCCATGCGTATAGCTTTGGCCGGTGCGCCACCGCGATGCCGATGGGAACGCCGGCCGCCATGCAGACGACGCAGGCGGACAGGACCAGCGTCAGCGACTGCATCGTTTCTTCCCAGTAGTCCTGGTTGAGGACGAACAGCAGCCCCAACCCGGTCAACAGGCAGGTCTTCCAGTTGCGTTGCAGGGCCCAGGTGATCGCCACGAAGATCAGGATCAGCACAAAGGGATGCGGCGTCTCCAGCAGCCACAGGATGCCGTCGATCAGCGCCTCCATCGCGGTCGAGATGGCGTCAAACAGCCAGGCCGCGTGCAGGTTCAGCCAGTCAAAGATCGATTTCGCCCATTGGCCGATGGGTATCTTGTGATCCGTCACCAGGTTGGTCAGCTGTTCCATCGTCTCTCCTGCCGGGTGTTTTGCGGATCAAGGATGCGGCCCGTATCGTCTTGTCACGGGCCGCATGGTGTCAGTCGTAGGCCCAGGATCAGCCGGCCAGGGCATCGTCAAGTGCTGCGACGGCGTCATCGCCCTCGTATGTGGTCACGCCGTCCAGCCAGGGGCCGGCGGCATCCGTGTTGGCCTTGAGCCATTCGGTCGCGGCATCTGCCGGATCGGTGCCATCGTTCAGGATCGCGCCCATGATCTCGTTTTCCAGCGCCAGCGTGAATTCCAGATTTTGCAGGAACTTGCCGACATTGGGGCAATCGTCGACATAGCCAGAGCGGGTGTTGGTTGCCACCTCGGCGCCGCCCAGATTGGGGCCAAAGACCTCGTCGCCGCCCTCAAGGTAGGTCAGCTCATGGGCGGCGTTCATCGGGTGCGGTTCCCAGCCCAGAAACACAATGGGATCGCCGGCGCTGTCGGCGCGGGTCACTTGCGCAAGCATGCCCTGTTCGCTGGATTCGACGACCTCGAAGGTGCCAAGGCCGAACATGTCCTTTGCGATCATCTCCAGCAGCAGGCGATTGCCGTCATTGCCCGGCTCGATGCCGTAGATATTGCCCTCCAGCGCGTCCTTGTGCTCGGCGATCTTGGTGAAATCGTCGATGCCCAGATCTGCGCCGGCCTTGTTGGTGGCCAGCGTGTATTTCGCGCCGGTCAGATTGGTGCGCACCGTGTCGACCGTGCCTGCATCGCGGTAGGGGGCGATGTCAGCCTCCATCGTGGGCATCCAGTTGCCCAGAAACACGTCCACATCGTCGGTCGACAGCCCGGTATAGGTCACCGGCACCGACAGCAGCTTGATCTCGGTTTCATAGCCAAGCGCCTGCAAGACGGTGGTGGCCACAGCGGTTGTCGCGGTGATGTCGGTCCAGCCCACATCGGAGAAGATGACCGATTTGCAGTCTTCGCTTTCCTGCGACAGCGCGGGACCGGCGACGAGGGCTGCGGCCAGCGCAGCGGTGATCATGTGTTTATTGTTCATGGTTTCCTTCCTGTCGTTTGTTGATTGACCAGTCAATTAAAAAACTGGTAGGCGCGGATCGAAACAAAGCTTTATCAAACCCCGAGTGCAACCCATGCCCAAGATTGGCGCCGAGCCTATCCGAAAAGCCGCACTTATCAACGCGGCAATTGCGGCAGTGGGCCGCGCGGGCTCGCTGGATGTGACGGTGGCCCAGATCGCACGCGAGGCCGGTATGTCCTCGGCCTTGGCGCATCATTATTTCGGGTCGAAGGACCAGATGTTTCTGGCGGCGATGCGGCATGTGCTGAACGGCTACCACGATGCGGTGACGGCCCGGCTGCCCTTGGCCGAGACCCCGCGCGCACGTCTGCAAGCGATTATCGATGCCAGCTTTGACCCGCAGAACTTTCAGCAAGAGGTCATCAGCGCCTGGCTGAATTTCTATGCGCTGTCGCGCGTCAACGATCAGGCGGCGCGGCTGCTGCGCGTCTATCACGGGCGCTTGCGGTCCAATCTGATGGTGGCGCTGCGGCCGCTGTGCCGTCACCCCGAGCGCGTGACCGATACGCTGGCCGCGTTGATTGATGGCGTCTATCTGCGCGCGGCACTGGGGCGGGGGCCTGCCGATGGCGCCAGTGCCATTAAAATGATCACCGATTATCTGGACGAGGTCCTGACATGAGCCAACCCGTGACCCAACCTCAGGCCAGCCTGTATATCGGCGGTCGCTTTGTCGAAGGGCAGGGCGACGTGCTGCCGGTGATGTTTGCCTTTGACGGCAGCACCATCGCCACGCTGCACGAGGCCAGCGCCGATCAGGTCGGCCAGGCCACCGAAACGGCACAGGCTGCCCAGCCTGCTTGGGCCGCGCTGCCGCCGGTCGAGCGCGGTCGTGTGTTGCAGCGCGCCGCCGCCATCATCCGCGAGCGCAATGACGAACTGTCGATGCTGGAGACGCTGGATACCGGCAAGCCCATTCAGGAAACACTGGTTGCTGACTGGGAATCGGGCGCCGCGGCGCTGGAATACTTCGGCGGTCTGGCGGCCACATTGACCGGGCAGACCATCCCGCTTGGCCGCGATTGGGCCTATACGATCCGAGAACCGCTTGGCGTCTGCGCGGGCATCGGCGCCTGGAATTACCCCAGCCAGATCGCCTGCTGGAAGGCGGCGCCCGCGTTGATCATGGGAAATTCGATGGTTTTCAAACCGTCCGAGGAAACACCCTTGGGCGCGCTGAAGCTGGCGGAAATCCTGACCGAGGCCGGACTGCCCGATGGGGTCTTCAACGTCGTGCAAGGACGCGGCGCTGTAGGTGCTGCATTGGTGAATGACACGCGCGTGGCCAAGGTCTCGCTGACCGGATCGGTGCCGACGGGGCAAAAGGTTTACGCGGCTGCCGCCGAAGGGATGCGCCATGTGACGATGGAACTGGGCGGAAAATCCCCGCTGATCGTCTTTGACGACGCCAATATCGAAGATGCCGCAGGTGCTGCGATCTTGGCCAATTTCTATTCTTCGGGCCAGATCTGTTCCAACGGCACGCGGGTGTTTTTGCAAGAGGGCATCGCCCAGGCATTCCTCGACCGCCTTTGCGAGCGTATTCGCAACATCCGCATCGGTGATCCGCGCGACCCTGATACACAATTCGGCCCCATTATCAGCGACGCTCAGGCCGCGAAAATCCGCACCGCCATAGCAGCAGGCCAGTCAGACGGCGCGCGGATGGTTGCAGGCGGACCGGGCGAGGGGGCTTTTGTGCCACCCACGGTTTTTGCCGATGCCACCGACGACATGCAGATCGCGCGCGAGGAAATCTTTGGCCCGGTGTTGACCGCGCTGACCTTCCGCGACGAGGCAGAGGTGATCGCGCGCGCCAACGCCTCGCCCTACGGTCTGGCCGCCGGCGTCTTTACCCGTGACCTTGCGCGCGGCCATCGTGTCGCCGCGCGGCTGGAGGCAGGCACCTGCTGGATCAACGCCTATAATCTGACGCCGGTGGAAATGCCCTTTGGCGGGGTCAAGCTGTCGGGGGTGGGCCGCGAGAACTCGGCCGCTGCGATCGAACATTATTCGCAGATCAAGACTGTCTATGTCGGGATGGGGGATGTCGATGCGCCCTACTGAGCCGATCACCATCTGGGGCAGGGCCGACAGTTCCAACGTGCAGGCTGTCATGTGGGGCGCGGCAGAGCTGGGCGTCCCGGTCACGCGCATCGATGCGGGCCATCGCTTTGGCGGTCTGGACAGCGCAGATTATCGCGCGCGAAACCCGCATGGCCGCGTGCCGACCATGCGCGACGGCGATCTGGTGATGTGGGAAAGCTGCGCGATCCTGCGCTATCTGGCCAGCCGCTACGGTGACGGCGGGGCGTTCTGGCCTGCTGACCCGGTGGCACGCGCGCAGGTGGACATGTGGGCCGAATGGGCCAAGCATGAGGGCGCGAACCATTTCACCTATCCGGTCTTCTGGAATCGGATCCGCATTCCCAACGGCGAACGAGACGAGGCACTGCTGGCCCGCAATATCGCCCGGTGGGAGGAATCTCTGGACCGGATCGAGGCGCAGGTGTCCCAGCATGGCTGGCTGGCCGGCCCTGACTTTACCCTCGCCGATATCATCGCGGGCCATTACCTGTTTCGCTGGTTCACGATGGACATCCCGCGCCGTCCGCGCCCGGTGATCGAAGGCTGGTATCAGGTCCTGCAGGACCGCCCGGCCTACCGCCAGCATGTCATGGTCTCTTATGACGCGCTGAGGGCATGATGGCGCTGGCGGATTATGTCATCGTCGGCGCAGGCTCGGCGGGATGCGCATTGGCCTATCGGCTGGTCGAGGCTGGATGCAGCGTCGCGCTGATCGAATTCGGCGGCACCGATTATGGCCCCTATATCCAGATGCCCGGTGCGCTGTCCTATCCCATGAACATGTCGCGCTATGACTGGGGATTTGCCTCGCAACCCGAGCCCGGTCTGGATCACCGCCGTCTCGCCACGCCGCGTGGCAAGGTGCTGGGCGGTTCGTCCAGCATCAACGGCATGGTCTTTGTGCGCGGCAATCGCAAGGATTTCGATCATTGGTCCGAAAGCGGAGCCGAAGGCTGGGACTATGCCCATGTCCTGCCCTACTTCAAACGGATGGAGACCTGGCACGGCGGCGCGCCATCAGAGTATCGCGGCACCGATGGGCCGCTGCATGTCACGCGCGGTCCGCGCAGCAATCCCTTGTTTGACGCCTTTATCACAGCCGGCCAGCAGGCAGGGTATCCGCTGACGCCGGACTATAACGGCGCCCAGCAAGAGGGGTTCGGCCCGATGGAGGCGACCATCTGGAAAGGTCGGCGCTGGTCGGCTGCCAACGCCTATCTGCGCCCGGCGATGCGCTCGGGTCGGTTGCAGCTGATCGCCGGCATGGCGCGGCGCGTCCTGTTCGAAGGTAACCGCGCGGTGGGGGTCGAAGTGACCCGAAGACGCGGAACCCAGCAGATCCGTGCGCGCCGCGAGGTGATCCTCTCGGCCAGTTCGATCAACACGCCCAAGCTTTTGATGCTGTCGGGGATCGGTCCGGCGGACCACCTCAAGGATCATGGGATTGATCTGCGCGCCGACCGGCCCGGCGTGGGCGCGAATCTGCAAGACCATCTCGAAGTCTATATGCAGTATCACGCGACCAAACCGGTGACGCTGTTTTCCTATTACAACCTCTTTGGCAAGGGCCGGGTCGGGTTGGAATGGCTGCTGAGGCACAAGGGGTTGGGCGCGTCGAACCAGTTCGAAAGCTGCGGCTTTATCCGGTCCTCGGAGGTAGTGGATTACCCCGATATCCAATATCACTTCCTGCCGCTGGCGGTACGCTATGACGGCAAGGCTGCGGCGCAGGGGCATGGTTTTCAGGCCCATGTCGGCCCGATGCGGTCCAAGTCCCGCGGGACGGTGCGACTGGCCAGCGTAGACCCCGCAGAGGCACCCGAGATCCGCTTTAACTACATGTCACATCCTGATGACTGGGCCGAATTCCGCGCCTGTGTTCGCCTGACCCGCAAGATCTTTGGCCAGTCGGCTTTCGACGACTATCGCGGTGAGGAAATCCAGCCCGGCGCCTCGATTGAAACCGACGCACAAATCGATGCCTTCATTCGCGAACACGCCGAGTCAGCCTATCATCCTTGCGGAACGGCCAGGGTCGGTGCGGCTGATGATCCCGACGCGGTGGTCGACCCAGAACTTCGGGTGATTGGCGTTCAGGGGTTGCGCGTGGCCGACAGCTCGATCTTTCCGCGCATCACCAATGGCAACCTGAACGCGCCCTCGATCATGACCGGCGAAAAGGCCGCGGATCACATTCTGGGGCAGGGGATGCTGGCGCCGTCCAATTTGTGAGCGTCGGGCAGGTATAATAGCCTGTAATTACTGGTAACCAGCGTCGGCCTGGGGCGTGAGAAGCCTGCCCGATTACGCCACCCGATCTATAGTCCTGTTGCCAGATCAGACCGGCCACTCACCGTCACGGAAGTTTTTCGACAAAGCCGCCGATTTCCCCCTTGCGCCCCTTGGCACCTATCTCTAAACACCGCTCCACGCCACCGGGCAGGTCCCGGCAGCGGCAGCGCTGGCCCGTTCGTCTATCGGTTAGGACGCTAGGTTTTCAACCTAGAAAGAGGGGTTCGATTCCCCTACGGGCTGCCACTTCATCCGATTTTCCCTTTCGTTACATTGGGTTGCAGGGCGACCTTGTCCAACCTGTTCGCAAGGTTGGACACATTCGTTCCGGTTTTCGCCTCGGTCAGCTTCGCCAGTCCGCTATCGGCCAGGCGGGCGCGATCGGCCTTGTTGGTGTAGGTCGCGCCCTCGGCGTTGGTCTTGTGGGCGAGGAAGGCGCGGATTTCGTCAGGGGTCGCCCCGGCGTTCGCCAGCCGGGTCGCGCCTGCCTTGCGGACGCTGTGGGACGAACAGTGGGCCAGCCCGGCCGCCCGCGTCTGGTCCTTGAACCAGTTGCCGAAGCTCTCCACGGTGTATGGCCTGCCGTTGCCGTGGGTCAGGAACAGCATCTGGTCGCGGGGCAGGTGAACCAGCTCCGTCGCCAGCTCGGGCAGGATCGGCAGATCGGCCCCGATCTTCGTCTTGCCGCGCCGGTAAGCGATCCGCCCGTCGCTGACATTCTGCCAGCCCAAGCGACACACGTCTTGCCGCGCTGCGCCGGTGTTCAGGATCAGCAACAGAGCCAACCGCGCTTTCGTCCCCTCGCCGTGGACGGCCAGATAGCGGTCGATCTCGGCGTCGGTCATCGTGTGATAGCCGTCCGGGTTTTCCTTCATCCGGTCGGCGTGGCGGGCGGGGTTGTGCTGCATCCCCTGAAAGCCGTTCTTGATCGCATAGTTGAACAGCAGGGACAGGTTCTTCTTGACGGTGTTGGCGGCGGTCGGACCCGCCTTGCGGCCCATCAGCGCCTCGACATGGGCCACCTCGAACCGGGCGAAGGGCAGGGGGCCAGCCTCGCGCCGCAGCCAGTCCAGTTCGCCCCGCAGGGACCGCTTGCGACTGTCCGACAGGTTCTTGAACCGGATGCTACCGAGATAGTGTTCCACCAGCCAGCCCAGAGTCCCGACCTTGGCACGGGGGGCCTCGATCCTCGCCCCCTCCAGCGCGGCCTCGTAAGCAGCGCGGAACTCGGCGCTGCCGTAGGGACCGGGCAGATAGCAGTCGATCGTCGTCCCCTTCACCACACGCCGCAGCCGCCAGCGGGCTTTCCCGTGGCGGTCAGGGGCGCGGGTGACGCCGGGGAAGGGGTTCTTGCGCTTCATCGCTTCAACAGCACGTCGCAGGGGTTGGCCCCGGCGATGCTGGAAGCACCGCGCGGGATGATGACGATCTTGCCCTCGCGGTCGATCTCGACCCGCTCGACCTCCAGCCCGGCCGCCACCACGCCCTTCGTGGCGCGCTTAACGTCATCTTGCTTGAAGGCGGCGGCGCGGCTCATGGATCAGTCCTCTTGCCCCGGATGCCGCCAATTCACAGCATCGTCGTGGCCTTGATAGGCGGCATCCAGCACCAGGCGGTAATCCTCGCCCAGCCGCCTGCACACCTCCTCGAAAATCTCGGACACGTTCAGCGCGACGTGTCCGCGCGCGCCTGCCAGCCGCTCTTTCAGCTTGAAGAAGCCGTCAGCGAACGGCTCCTTGTTCCAGATGCGGTGAAGCAGAACGTCTGACCGATCTCCTGCAACGTAGAACATCGTCACCCCGCGCATATGGTGGAACGGCAGGCCGGGGAGCCGGACGGCTCGGTCCGAGGCCGGCTCACCGATCCAGCCGCTTTGCCCCTTGCCGATGTGCGCGAAGTGCAGGGCAGCGGTCAGCGCCTCCTGCGGCGACGTGAAGCCCAAGTCCATGATCGCCGCGGCGCAAGCGGTCTGCATCAGGGTGAACCACGAATATTCGCGGGTCAGACCCCGGCCAACCGCGCCCTCGTTGGCGACCGGCACGAGGCCACGGTCGGCCCAGTTGGCCAGGTTCTTTACTGTGACGCCCGTCAGATCGGCTACATCGCTGGCGGTGTAGGTGCGGTTGAGAATGTCCATCACGGTCTCCTTCGCAATGAACTTAGCGCAGGTTCATCGAACGGGCAACAATAAACTTCCCTTGAGTTTTCCCGGCGGGGTGCCACAAATCCCGCCGGGGTTATCCGCACCATGCGGATCACTCTGTGACCAGCCTGCCGCCCGCCTTGGTCATGCGCTCAATGTATTCCTCGGGCGACCAGTCTGCGGTGACGCCCAGCGAGCGGATCATCACCATGTTGTCGCGCTGCCGCAGTTCGTCGCGCAGGCGGTCATTCTCGGCTTTCAGTTCGGCGATCTTGCGCGAAGGTCCCGTTCGGTCGGTCATCAGCATGGCCTCCCGTTATCGCGAGCCTTCTTGTGCGTCTGGCGCACGGCCCAATCTTCGGGCGCATCCGTCTTGATGATCCGTTCCAAGCTCCAGCGATAGGTCATGCCACACCCCCGTTCGATTTCTCAAGCACGGCCAGCGCGGCGGTCAGCCGATCCAGCGCCGCATGGCACGCCGCGCCAATGGCGCAGGCGGCGTTCTTGTCGGAATAGGTGTCCCCGCCGTGGGTGGTGATCTCGATCAACTGCACCAGCGATTGCGCGGCATGGATTTCGTCCATGGCGTCGGTGACTGTGCTCATGCCCGGCCCTCGATCAGCTTGGCCGTATGGCGCAGGGCGCTGCGGACATAGCCGCGCGCTTCGCGCTCGGACTGGCTGTAGCCATGCGGTCGCTCGGTGGCATCCAGTGCCAGGGTGAGCATGTCGTGGATTTCGTGAAGTCTGGCGACAGGCAATGTGCCTGTGTTATGGCAATGAATAGCCATTCGGTGATCCTCCATAGATCAGCGTTTCGGTTAGGCCGGGGGTGAAGGTGCAACTTCCCCTCGGTCGCTTACCGTGATATCCCAAGCCCTATGTCAGAGCAAGATAAAACTGTGATATCCCGAAAGGGGAAGCGCGGCCCTCTCCCCACAGGAAAGGGGGTGGGTGTTCTTGTCCGCTTGCAGCCCGACATGCTCGACTGGCTGGACTCCGAACGCGCCAAGCTGGACGATCAGCCAAGCCGCCCGGAAATGATCCGGCGCGTGCTGAGTGAACATAGAAACTTAACTACCCAATAGGCTTTTAAGGAAGCAAAGGAAAAAAAAATGCTAAGTTACGCAGAGAAAATAAACTTACTGCTTCTGTGTGATCTGCTCGACGGCCTTGAGATAGATAGTTCAGTAGATCGGGACGCGATCCGAAAAGCGATAAGTAGTGGGAACACTTGGAGCCTCACTTGGGATGTTCTTCCGGACTACCCAGAACCAATCAAAGATGTCGTTACAGAGACGGCCGATATTCTTTCGATGTGGCGTGTTTTGGAGCACGACTTCTCGCAACTTTCTGAGGCAGATAAAGAGCTAGTCAGCACTAACGCTGGCCCGGGCGCAGATATTGCGTTCGAAGGTTTCGACGGAAACAACGATCCCCACTATGGGGTGGCGTGTCACCTAATCCAAACAATGGGCCGGTTTGACGAGTTTTCAAAGCGTGGTCTTAATTCGCACTCTTCTGTCAGCTTGCAGCGGTATCGCCGTATCTTGAAACAATACAAGGCTGCATTGAAAGGCGTCGGCAAGGGGTTCAGTGCTCACGATCTGATCGAGATATTGAAGATCAAAACTTGACCGCAATGCGTTGGGCCGGAGCAACATCCCGCTGCCCCGGCCCCTTGGTCCCCAGACGCGGGGTCCGGCTGGCTGCCCCCGGTTTCACCCGTGACAGCCTGCGCCGCGCCCCCGGAGGTTTCCCAGAGGCCGCGCCGTGACGGGGTTTTCGGCCTACGCAACCGGGCACTCGCCGTCTTATCCCGATGCCTTCGCGGGGAACAGATAACCCGCCGGGTGCATCAGCCCTATTCGTCCGCCCAGTCAATGAAGCTTTCCGCGTCCTTGATCGTCTGCACGTCCAGCCCTGCCGCCTTGGCCTCGGCCAGCGCGCCCAGCATGGTCGCGAAGGCCCGCGCCTTGCCGCCAGCGTCAAACGCCTGCATCGGTCGAACCACCTCGATTTTTACGGCCTGCCCGAATTTCTCTGACGCTTCCTCGGCCATCAGCCCGGCAATGGGTTGCAGGACCAATTGGGCGAGATGGCGCTGTGCCTCTCTGACCAGCGGTCCCTGCGCATTCTGCGCGAACATGGCAGGCAAGATGCCATATACGGCATAGATCGCGCCCTTGGCCTCGGTCAGCATCTTGTCGGCCAGCGTCCTTTCCAGATCGGGCGATAGCTGATCCGGCGATTTCCCAAGGTTCGGGTTCATGCCCGCCGCCGTCGCCTGCGCCACGCCCTCGATCACCAGAGAGGCCCCTCGACGGCCACGGAAGCCGCGCCGCAACTCGGCCATATCCTCGGTGCTGCCCTCGGGGACAGGCACGATCAGGCTGCCCAGGGGCGCGTCCTTGAACACGTCGCGCAGGGCGGTTTCCACCTCATGCAGCAGTTGCGCCGATAGCTGCGCCCGTCGCAGGGGTGCCGTGCCGGTCCAGGGCGTCACGTTGTCGCTGCCGATGCGGAAGTGCAGCACCTCGGCCGCCAGCGCGTTTTCGGAACGCCCGCCGCCCGCCTCGGGAATGCCAAGGCGATAGACGCGGGGGATGCCGTTGCGGGTGGACAAGTCCCAATCGGTCGCCGGAATGAGCCGGTCGCGGATCAGGAATACCGCCTCCCCGCGCAGGGCCAGCGCCCGCGCCGTGATTGCCAGCGTTCGCCGGTCCAGCAGGTCAGTGCCAGTCACATCGGCCAGTGACAGCCCGCTTTCCCAAAGGCTGACGCAGGTCTGCACCGCCGCCGTGACCTCGGCCAGCCCGGATGCGCCGCTGATCCAGTTTTCGCGGGCAGCCATGACCGCCGCCGTATAGCCGGGGGCCACAGCGCGGGTTTCGGAAAGGGGCAAATTTGCACCTTTATTGCGCCGGTTGAACAGATCCATGATGCCCATCAGAGCCTCCACCGATTGAGGGGATGGACAGCGCCCCGATAGGGCTGGCGGTCCTGATGCGTTTCCCATGCCCGCGCCTCGATCTGTGCAGCGGGATAGGCGGGGCGGGTGACTGCCGAGATTTCAAAGAGCGCCGCCCGCGTCACGGTGCGCAACAGCCCGTCGCTGCGCCGCTCGATCCGCTCGCCATCGCTGGCAACCCGGAAGCCGGGGGACAGGCCCCGGATCAGCCCGGACGCATGGGCGGCCAGAAAGTCCCGCGCCCAGCTTGTGCCCGCGTCAATCCGCGCCTCTATCCGCAGCGCGTCGTCGGTATCCCGCAGGGTCAGGTTGCCCGCCGCCCGTGAGGCGAGGGGCTTGTTGAAGTCGTGACCGGCCAGCAGGTGAATATCCTCACCCGCCTCGATCCGGTCGGCAAAGGCCCGTGCGGCGATAACCTCGCGCCGCCCCGGTGCCAGTTCGGTTTCCGCGCCGTAGGGGAACGTCGCAGACAGGCGGGTTTCCCCGCCCTCGCTGCGCAGTTCCAGCGCGCCGATGGACGCCCCCCACAGCATTACGGTGCCCCGACGCCGGTCAGGATGCGAGTTTGCAAGCCTCGCGCCACGGTCACATCCGCCGTCAGCAGGCCGGTCAGTCGCAGGCCACCGTTCTGCGCATCGGTGTAGGGATCGCGGATCATGTCCACGCCGCCCCAGAGGCCAAGGAAGGCCGGGGGAACGCCGCCTGCCGAGGTGGTCAGGATCGCCGTGCCCGCGTCCAACTGATTCGCCAGGGCGATGTTGCCCGCCGGGATATGCTTCACCAGCCGGTCCCATTCGGAGACCGCCGTGCCCGCAATCAGCGTGTCGTCCAGTTCCGCCCAGATGGCCGGTTCAAAGGCCATGTTGACGCCCGATGCGGCGCTGATCGCGTTGGCTTCCATGAAGGCCACGACCTCGGCCCGGAAGGCCGCCCAGCTTGCCGCAGCACCGACCGCTGTGCTGGTGATGCCATAGATCGCCGCACCGGGGACGATGCCCAGAGGCTGTCCAGCAGCGCCGCTGCCCATCAGCACCGCCCGGTCCAGTTCAGCACCGATGGCCGCCGACATGTCGCGCCGCACGGCCTGTTCCAGTCCTTCGCCCGCCTGTTTCAGCGCCTTGCGGGTGATCCGCATGTGCGCCCCAAGGGTGTGATCCGGTGCCAGCGCCCGCTCGGCAGTCTGGAACGGGTTCGGGCCGGGAACGTTCGCGCCCTCGGTCGCCGCCCATCCTGCAATCGCGCCTGCCGTGGCAACCGGCCATTCGACCGATCCTTGCGCGATGTTGATGGTCTGGACGCCCAGCTTGGCCGCCACCGATGCCGGGAACAGCCGGTCGATGATCGGGCGCGTCTGCACCGGGTTCGGCACGTCAGCCGCGACCGTGTTGCGCTGTTCCAGCACGTCCAGCGGAACCGGGATGCCGCGATAGCCGCCCGCGTTGCGCATTTCCTGCACGATCTCGGCAGTCTGCCCCGACAGGGCGCGGCCCTCGTCCAGCGCCAGCACCACCTGCCGCAACTCGAACCGGCCCATCATCTCGGCCCATTCCTGCGAGGAACGGGTTTCCAGATCGGCCCCGCCTTCGCGGCGTTCGGTATCCTCGGCAATCAGCGCCGCGCGATAGCGGGTTTCGTTGCTGCGGTATTCAGCATCCATGTTTTCCATGTTGCGGGTTTCGTCATCGGTCGGCTTGTCCTTGCCCACCAGTTCCGCCAGTGCCTGCCGGATTTCCGACTGGCGACGGGCGATTTTCACAGAGTCCAGCATGATATACCTCACATTGCCGGGTTGGGTTGTGTCGCCAGTTCGGCAACGGCTTTGCCCCAGGCTTGACGCTCGGGGGTGATGATCGGCGCGGGATGCCCGCATTCGATTCTTGTTTTTCTGGTGTGACAGGAAGAACAGCGGGTTGCGCAATTCGTCGGGTCGAAGGCCAGTTCCGGGTTCGTCCGCACCGGCTTCACATGGTCAATTTCCAGCCGCCCGCGCGCCGTGCCGCAATCGACACAGGCCCATCCGTCCCGTTCCAGCACCGCCTGCCGCAGCACCTGCCAGCGCCGGGTTGAGGTGACGCGTCGGGAATGGCGCTGATATTCTCGCATCAGGCCCATGCCAGCCTCGCTTTCCGCGTCGGTGCCGCTTTCATGCGCTGCCCCTGCGCCACGGCCAGCAGAGCGGCCGCCGCCGCGTCGATCCGGCCAAGGGACCGGGCTTTCGCCAGCTTGGCGTTGTTCGCCGGGTCCAGCAGGACGATGGCGTCAGAGAAGGCAGAGCGCAGCAGCAGGGACGGGGCCACCTTCACCTCGCCGTCGAACAGCGCGCGCCGGAACCGCTCAATATCCTCGGAGCCATCTTTCCAGCCGAAGCCCCGCCACAGGAACGGGACACGGGCCAGCCCGGCCTTTTCCATCGCCTCGATAAATTCGGCGTGGCGGAAGCGGTCTCCCACGATGCAAGCGGGCTGAATGCCGTCCAACTGCCGCACGATCTCGGCCAGCCACGGACCGGGCGGCACGGTCGCATCGCCCATCACGGTCATCTCGCCGCGTTCCTGCATCTCGACATAGCGCCCAGAGACGCCATCAGCCGCGCCACGGTCAGCCAGCGAGGGATTGCCGGGGAAGGTGCCCAGAGCCTCAAGGCGGCCAGTCTCGGGCCAGTAGAAGGCCGCTGCCGACATGGACCGACTGCCGCCCAGGTCAACGCCCAGGATGCAAGGCCCGTCGCGCGGGGGAAGCTGATCCGGGTCAACCTCAGCCGACAGCCATTCATCGACCGTGACCAACACGCTGCGATCCTCGGTCGAGACACGTTCGTTCCGGTTCAGGTTGCGGAAGCTGGACAGGGCAGAACCGCCCCGCGCAATCGCCCGCTTGGCCTGCGCGACCAGCCATTCCGGGGTGGAGCCGATGCCCTCGGTCGCGCCGGGATTGGCTGCCAGCAGGCTTTCCAGATCGTCGGCAGGCAGCCCGAAGGACGGGCGATGTTCCTGCACATAGGTTCCGGGCGGGGGTTCATCCAGCCAGCGGGAAAAGGTGTTCGCATCGTCGGGGGCCGAGGTGCTGATAATCAGCGCCCGCCCGTCGCGCTTGCCGAGGCCCGAGAGGATGGCATTTTCGAGATTGTCGCCTTTCTCGCGTTCCCACGCCGCCCGTTCGTCCATCAGGGCCAGCGTCGGAGCGCCGCCCAGGATCGATTTGCCGTCAGCCGCGATACAGCGGGCCAGCCCGCCGCCATTGCCCGAGTATTCGACTTCCAGCTTGGAGCCGCGACGGATCAGGAATTGTTCCTGTTCATCCTCGGGCAGCCCCTCGATGAAGCCGACCAGGAATTGAAACGCCGTCTTGGCCTGATCGCGGTTCCGGGCAGCGAACAGGATTTCGCGTTTCGGCTGATCGTCCCACACGCCCTTGAGCGCGCCCAGGGCCAGCCCGGCAGACAGCGCCGTCTTGGCATTGCCTCGACCGATAGACAGGCAGGCCACCATCACGCCATCGCCCAGAGCGCCGCGAACGAACCGCTTCTGAAACTCGGCCAGCGTGAGTGGCTGCCCGGCCATTTTTCCCTCTGGAATTTTCAGGGTTTCCAGAAACTCAATCGCCAGATCGGCAGGATTCGGGTTCGGAAGAGAGAGCGGAACACTCAGCCGCCGGTCCCCAGCCCCAGAGGCTTTCCGGGCATTGGGACCAGATCCAGCCTGCCCCTTCGCCCTCTTGCGTGTCGCCGTCACCACCACCTTCGTCATGCCACGGCCACCTTGCGATGACGGGCAGCGATGCGAGCCGCTGCAATGGACAGCCCTTGCTTGTGTTCGGTCAGAGCCCGGGCATCGTAGAGGTGTGCAGCGTGATCGCTGATCGCCAGTTGCAGGTCGCTGGGGATGCTGGCCTGATCCATGCCATAGCCTGCCGGATAGTTGATGCGCAGATATTGGCCGTGCCCCGATGCAGTCAGTGACAGGACGGGATAGCGCCCGCCCTCGATCCACCAGCCTGCCGGGTGCGGGGTCACGTTGCCCGCCTCATCGATCAGTTCGACAGTGAGGGGATGCTCAGTCAGGGCCTCGGTCCAGAACGGGCCAATGGGCAGGGGGATGCGGCAGCACCAGTCGCCCAGCGTGACAGTGATCCGTTGCGCCAGCAGGGCCAGCCCGCAATGCGCCTCGATCTCCTGCGCCGCTGTGTTGCCAAGCTGCGAGACTTCCCAATCCGCATAGTCGCCATCAATGCGCCCGCGTTCCTTCACGTCTGCCAGGACGTAAGGTGCCGCCGTGCTGATCGGGGTGCGGGTGATGTTCATGCTCTTGCCTGTTCCTGTTATCTTATAACGTATCTCAGTTGAGAATCATTCGCAACTAGTGAGTGGAGTTGAGCCGGCCCCCGCTACTGTCCCCCCGACATGCAGGGGACAGACCTTCGCGGCGCTGCGGCCATGACCTGTATCCACGCGATGCCCGGTATCGAGGGCCAGCCGCTGTCCCGCAGGCTTTGATCCTGCCCCGGCTCGGCCTCACGCATCGTTCTGCGTATCTCGGCTTTGCCAGTCCCCGGTCGTCTTTCCGCGCCTCAATGACTCGGTATCCCGCCGGTGGGTTCTGTGTCGCGTTTCTGGCAGGGCCTAGAAGGTGCCGGTTTCCTGCCGGGGTGGGGAAGTCCCCAGGTCTGTTTTCCCCGCTGATTTCGCTCGGCGGTCAGAAGCTAGGGCGGATGGTGGAATATGCCCGGCTCATGGTCCGGTCTGCTTCGGTGAATGGACGCCCCTGCACCACGCCCACGATGCAGGGGCGCGGCGGTGCTATGTCGGGCCGGTCAGAAGCAAGCGCGTGACTTCCTCGCGTTCGCGTTCTTCGCTGGCTTCGTCCATTCCGTATTGGACGAAATCGAAGTGGCGCTCGATTGCCTCGCGCAGAATGTCGGCAATGACGTTCGGGGGCAGGGCTTCAAGCTGGCATGTGCCGCCAGTCCAGCCCTTTGACCGGCTGTCTGTTGCCTTCGCTGGCGCTGTCGGAAGATCGTAATGGCGGACCTGATCTTCGGTCAGCGCCACACGCTCGAAGTCAACGGTGATGGTGCCCCAAGGCCGGTCGGCCTCCACGAATGCGGCCACGTCCTCGGCCACGCTCTCGAAGATCGACTCGCCGCTAGGGTCATAATCGCCCAGGTGCAGGATGATGGTTGGCTTCCCGATCCGGCAGATGCGATCCGCCAAATCCTTCTTTGCCGTGAGACTGTCGAAGCCGCCCGACGAATAGACCTGCACGGAATACGGGCTTGCTGTCTCGTGCAGCTGCGGCAGCATCCCCGCCGCCTCGCACCACACCTCGATGTGGTATTCCTGCCCGGCCAACTTGTCGCGCTTGTAGTTCTTGCTGATGTAGCGCAGGTGGGCAAGGAATGCGTCCTTGTCGTCCCAGTGCAGATTGTAGCGCGTCGTCACGCCATCGTCGCGGATCGCCTTGAAAGGGATCAGGCGGGCGCGCCGTGCATTGGCGAGGTGGTGGCAAAGGCGACTATAAGCCGCCTCCGTCTTGTCATAACCGTGTGCCCCGACCATGCGATAGAAGATCTGGCGACAGGTCAGCGGCCAATACTGGCGGTACTCGTCCAGCACCGCTTGCGCCTGTTCCAGCAGTTCGCGGGTCTTGGCCTGTGGGTTGTAGTTCTCGATGTAGCCGCGGGCGCGGCCAGTTTTACGGCTTGCCGTAGAAAGATGATGTTCGCTCATTCGATCACCTCGAAGTCGCCTTCGCCGGTGTCGCGATAGAGTTCGTTCACCATGCTGTTCATCAGCGCGTGTTGCTTCGGGCTTGGGGTCCAGTTCCGCCGCCGGGATTGGCTGGCGATGGACCGGGCGAAGCCCTTGGCCCATTCATTCGTCGCCATCCGGCAGACGGTCGGCCATGACCACAGCAGTTCGTCCACGGGGCGCAGGGTGCTGCTATTCATGCCGCCGCCCTCCGGTCCAGATGCCCGAGGAACGCCGCCTGATCCGGCCCGCTCATCGCCTCATAGCTGGCGAGGCAGAACGCCTTGAGTTCCGCCCGGGTGGCCCATGCGGCCCAGTCGCGCGCCTCGGTCATGATCGCGTTGAAGATCGGCATCGGCTGTCCGGGGCGCAGAGCCTCGATAAGCAGTTCCAGCAGGAACAGGCGGTCGCGGGGGTCGCAGGCCGCGACGGCGGCGCACAACGGCCTTGCCGCCGTCTCTCGCCGCGTGTTATTGTCGATCCAATCGAACCACGATTGCAGATCAGCCCCGATTGCGCCCGCCAGCGCGTCGGGGTTTTCTTTTGCCAGCCCGGAACCGGGGTTGGACAAACGCGGATTTTCCGCAACGATTTCAACGGTGCACTCGGGGCAGGTTGGACAACCCAACCCCTTTGAATCGCAAGGATTCTTGCACAACCCTACGGGCTGCCACCTCCTCCTCGAAATGTGTTCCAGTCGATTTCGCAGGCGAGGAAATCGTTTGAAATCAATCTCCGCAAAACCCATGCGTCTCCATGAGTGTCTATGCATCTCAGAGATGGTGGTATCAAATGCTGGTATCGGATTCGTCCGCGATACCAACAGGTGAATCATGGCTCTGGTCGACACAGCACTCAGGGGGCTGAAACCCCAACAAAAACCCAAGAAATACAGCGACGGCGGCGGGCTGCACCTCTTGGTGAACCCCAATGGATCGAAGCTGTGGCGCTTGGCTTATCGCTTCGAAGGCAAGCAGAAGACGCTGGCATTCGGGTCCTACCCCAAGGTTTCGTTGGCCGATGCCCGCGCGCTGCGGGAACGGGCCAAGAAGGCGCTGTCTGATGGTATCGACCCGGCGCGCAATACCCACAGTGCGACCACCGACCACGACACGTTTGAAGCCATAGGGCGCGAATGGTTGCGGGCGCAGGAACCGACATGGGCACCCAAGTATGCCCCGCAGGTGTTCCGCCACTTTGACCGCGACGTGTTCCCGGCGCTGGGCAGCCGTCCGGTAACCGAGATTGAACCAACCGAAGTTTTGAAGGTGTTGCGGGCGGTAGAGGCACGGGGGGCGCAGGACATCGCCAAGCGCCTGCGCCAGAAGATCAGCGCCATCTTCCGCTATGCCATCGCCAGCGACCGGGCCAAGCACGATCCTGCCGCCAATCTGAAAGGCGCATTGAAGCCCCCGCCCAAGACCCGCCACATGGCTGCACTCAAGGCCGGTGACATGCCCGAATTCATGCAGCGGCTGCGTGCCTTCGACGGGGTTGAGACGACAGCCTTGGCAATGGAACTGGTCATCCTGACCTGCCACTGCACTTTCATCCAGCCGCGACCGGAGCCCGGTTAGTGTTTACGCCGATTGGCGCAGGTTGAGCAATCGCCTGACGCGCGGAGCTTTCATCTCGCGCAGCGGGTCGGGCGATTGCGGTGGTCAGGGCCCGTGCGTAGTCAGCCGGGGTCTGGTAGTCCAAGGCCGAATGCGGACGCTCGGTGTTGTAGTCGGCAGCCCAAGCGGCGATCTCGACGCGCGCATGAGCGAGGTTACGGAACATGGTCTCGTTGAGCAACTCATCGCGCATCCGGCCGTTGAAACTCTCTACGAAACCGTTCTGCATCGGCTTGCCTGGCGCGATGTAGTGCCATTCGATCCGATGCTCGGAACACCACCGCAGGATGGCTTTGGAGGTCAGTTCCGTGCCGTTGTCGCTGACAATCATTCCGGGTTTGCCACGACGTTCGATCAGGGCCGTCAGTTCACGTGCCACGCGGTGCCCCGATATCGAGGTGTCCGGTATTGCTGCGAGACATTCACGAGTGACGTCGTCGACCACGTTGAGAACCCGGAAGCGCTGGCCATTGGCGAACTGGTCATGGACAAAATCCAGCGACCATCGCGCATTTGGGCGAGCCTCGACTAGCCCGGATTATTCACCAGGCTCGTGCATTCTGATGGCAGCAGTGGCGTAACTCTCTGATTTGGTGTAGAGAAAAGCTGTTCACACTCACCTGAATACCGGACAGAAAATGCCACTGCTGCCATGACCGATCCTGCCTCAGTTCAACTCTCATTTCCAGCCATCGCGGGCAAAAAAGTTACCGCCGCTTTTGACGGTGGCGCGATCACGTCGGATGCCGGTGTCCTTTTGCTGGCTCAGGCCGAACGACGCCTGGGGCTCGCGGATCGGTTGGCGGCCCGCATGCCTGACCGGCGCGATCCGACGCGCATCCTGCACTGCCTGAGCGATATTCTGCGGGCCCGGATTTTGGCAATTGCAAGCGGCTATGAGGATGCCGATGACCTTGACGCTCTGCGACACGATCCCGTTTTTATGATGGCACTCGGAAAAGCCCCCGGTGAAGCGGTGGGTCTTGCCAGTCAGCCGACGATGTCGAGATGGGAAAACATGCCTGATCGGGGCGCTGAACAGGGCTCTCAAACCGGCACCACCATAATCAAACCCGCGCCGACCGCCCCGCAGAACCCGTAAAACCAACCCAAAAACCCTCAGGAAAGCGCCACCACCGGCGAAGCGAAGCCCCGTGGCCAACAGGCTGACAGGAACAAACATCGCGTCAGGCAGAAACAGAAAATCCATCCCGATGAATAATCCGGGCTAGGATTGGCGCCCGTGTCCCGACGGCCTTGCGGCGAGTCTTCTGAGCTACTCCCCGAAATTCGGACACTGACATAAGCTAGGATTTGCCGTCTGCTGAGGGTAGCTCTACGCCGCCCAGAAGCGCCATGCCCTCCGTCAGCGGGGCCAGACTACCATCCGGCCGCACAAGTGCCTCAAGCCGCGTCAGGATGTCGTCAAGGCTTGCGTTGGCCGCAAGATCGGCGGCGGGCCGATACCGGAACCCCCGCGCGGCAGCCAGTTTCTTGATCGCATCGAAGGCCGCTGCGGCGTCGTCGTTTTCGCCTGCAGCCAGAGCCTCCCAATAGACCAGAAATTCGGCCCGGATGGCAGGCTCCTTCGCGCGGGCCGCGCGCTCGGAATCGGTGAAAAGCGCCCGGCGCACCTGCGCTCGCGGATCGACATGCGCAAACCGGCGTGGCACCCGCATGACGAAATAGAAGTGATTGCGATGCCGTGTAATGCCCATCGAACAGCCCCGATGTCGATGCAAATGTTGATGCATCCCTCTAGGCTGAGGCGGGTAAATTTTCCATTAATCGCAGAAAATCACAGCAATTGCTGGCGTTTCTTAGTGCTCTACATGAGGCTCATGGAGCGGGTGAAGGGAATCGAACCCTCGTCACTTGCTTGGGAAGCAAAAGCTCTACCATTGAGCTACACCCGCCACGCCGTTTTCTTAGTATTCCTCGGTGTTCGCATCAAGTGCTTGTTTGTTAGGTTCAGCCAACTCTAACCGACTTTTTTTCGATCAACATTCGGTCCCGGGCCACCACGGCGAGTACTGACCTGCCACGGGATTTTTGCTCCACCGTTGATTAGAGTCCGGCCCAACTTGAGGACGGACAATGAAGCGAACGAGATTCACGGACGAACAGATCATCGGCATCCTGACGGAGCACGAGGCGGGTGCGAAGTGCGCGGACCTGTGCCGCAAGCACGGCATGTCCGAAGGCACCTTCTATAACTGGAAGGCCAAGTTCGGCGGCATGACGGTGTCGGAGGCCAAGCGGCTTAAGGCGCTCGAGGATGAGAACGCGAAGCTGAAGAAGCTGCTGGCCGAGCAAATGCTCGATCTTTCCGCGATGAAGGAACTGGTTTCAAAAAAGTGGTGACTGGACCTGTCGCGGTTTGGTGCCGCTCCTTTGACCACGTAATGTGCAGCAAAGGAGATGAACCATGGGCACAGTCAGGACGGATGAATTTCGCAAGGATGCAGTGCGGATTGCGCTGACCAGCGGGCTTTCGCGGCGTCAAGTTGCGGATGATCTTGGGGTCGGCTTGTCGACCCTCAATAAGTGGGTGAACGCACACCGGGACACGGACGTAGTCTCAGCCGAGGATCGCGAGTTGGCGCGTGAGAACGAACGGCTTCGGCGCGAGAACCGTATCCTCAAGGAGGAGAGGGACATCCTAAAAAAAGCCACCCAGTTCTTCGCGGGCCAAAAGCCGTGAGGTTCAGGTTCATCGAAGAACAGCGCGGGGCCTTCCCGATCGACCGGCTTTGCCAGGTGATGAATGTCAGCCCGCGTGGATTACGGGCCTTCCGCAGCCTCCCAGCCAGCCACAGGCAGCGCATGGACATGGTCGTTCTGGCGCATATCAAGGAACAGTCGCGTCTGAGCTTGGGCAGCTATGGTCGGCCGAGGATGACAGAGGAGCTGAAAGAGGTTGGTGTCGATGTCGGGCATCGACGCGTCGGTCGCCTGATGCGCGAAAACAGGATCATCGTTGAAAGAACGCGTAAGTTCAAAGCCACGACCGACAGCGCCCATACGTTCAACATCGCCCCGAACCTGCTGGATCGCGACTTTAGTGCAGCCGGGCCCAACCAGAAATGGGCGGGCGACATCAGCTACATCTGGACCCGCGAGGGCTGGCTATATCTGGCAGTCATCCTGGACCTGCACTCCCGCCGCGTGATCGGCTGGGCTGTCAGCAACCGGATGAAGCGCGATCTGGCGATCCGGGCCTTGAAGATGGCGATTGCCTTCAGGTCGCCACCCAAAGGCTGCATCTTCCACAGCGACAGGGGCAGCCAATACTGTTCGCATGACTACCAGAAGATCCTGCGCCAGCATGGCTTCAAAGTCTCGATGAGCGGCAAAGGTAATTGTTATGACAATGCGGCCGTCGAGACATTCTTCAAAACCATCAAGGCCGAGCTGATCTGGCGGCGGTCATGGGTAACCCGGCGGCACGCTGAGATGGCGATCTTCGAATACATCAATGGGTTCTACAATCCGCGTCGACGGCACTCAGCACTGGGCTGGAAAAGCCCGGTCGCTTTTGAACGGAAGGTGGCTTAAACGAGCACTCGGAGCGGCACAAATACGTGACAGGTCCATTCCAAATCAACACTCTCACCAAACAACGCACTAACCGCTCCGCTCTGCTGTCAACCACCGCCGTCAGCACCCTGTCGGCCAGTCGCGGTGTTCGCTCCTACAATAGCCGCCAAAACCGCTCTTCATCACTTTTCCCGGTAAACACCCAAAGCAACAGAAGTGGCGCGGTCAGGCCATAGTGCCGGGCGGGCAAGTTGTGCCGGATCGCCGCGTCATAGAGCGCCAGACTGCGCGCCCAGCTTTTCCGCTTGGTCGGCGATGTCTTGGGTTCTGTGCCGCGATCCACCTCCAAGACGAAGACGCGGAAGCTGCCGCCGTAATCGAGCGCAAAGAGCTGGTCTGGGATCAGCTTGGTGCCGTCGATGGGGATGGCGAGTGGGGCCTTGGTGCGGTTCAGGATGTCATGGGCTGGAATGTACGTCACTCCAGCGCGGGCCGCTGCGATATCGATGGCGCTTGTCACCGCTGATACGGTAAAGCCGTGCCACCAATGGCCGGTAGGGCGGATGGTGTTTGTCTCAAAGCCATGATCACGCAAATGATCCAAGCCCGGCTTGGCGATGTCATGGATCAAGGGATTGAACTCAGCGCGGATGGTATGGCGCTGCTGAGGCGGTAGGGTGAGATAGCCCGCATCCCGCAGTTTCAGCAGTTGGCGCCGTGTTGTGTCCATGGAGCGATGCGTCTCAGCGGTCAGGGCATGGAGATAGACCGAGGATTGCGGACCGTGGCGGTTGATATGGCCGAGCCAGCTTCGGGCGCGGTCGGTGGGGTAATAGTCGCGCTGCATCAGAGTGTCGGTGACGGGGCGAAGGGATCGGGCGGGGGATCGTCAGGGTCGTCATTGTCATCGGCCTCTAGTGCATCAGCTGGGGAGGCCTCTTGCCATGCCTCGGCATAGTGCGCCCGGCTGTGGTTACGGATGGCGTCCCGTTCGTCTCTGCTGGCGCGCGCCATGCCCTCTAGCTGGAAGAAGGGGATGCGCATCGAAACGGCTGACTGGGTGAAGCCGCGAATACAGGTGGCAAAGCTGCCTTTGGGCTGGCGTTCGATACTGTCTGGCGTTGTGCCCATCTGCGACGACAGCGCGCGGGCATCGCGGGTCGAGACCCCGCCCGCCAGCTTGATGGCGGTATTGGCCTCCAAGGCCTCCATCAGCCCGCCGGACAGCTGCCCCAGATATTGATGCGCCAGCACCATGCCGACCTTGTACTTCCGAGCCTGAGACAAGATCACGCCGATATTCTGATCAAAATAATCCTGCGCCTCGTCAATATAGACGATGGCGGGCAGGCGTTCATCGGCGGGGATGGTGGCGCGTTCCTGTGCGGCCTGTGCCAAGAGCGCGATAAAGAACCGCCCGAACACTTCCGTGCCTTGCTCTTTCAAGAGCGACTTGGCGGTGTTGATCAGGATCAGCTTGCCCGATTGCAATTCGCTGAACATGTCGAACTTTGAGCTGGGATGCGAGAACATCCGTTCAAAGGTCTGGTTTTCCAGAATGCTGTATAACCTGCGCAACACCTGCGTCTTGGTGGCGGCAAATTCCTTGCTGTTGAACTCTGTCTCAAAGAAACGGCGTGGGGTACCGGACAGCGCGGCAATCTCTTTCTGGTATGTGGCCGCACCGCCCGGCTCCAGCAGGTCGCGCAGCGTATGGATGGTGGCGTCAGGGATATGGAACATCAGGCGTGTGATATAGCGGAACACCACCGATTGCTTGGCCGTCATGCCGGAAGACAAAAGCGATCCCAGCACGAAGTCATAGAGCTCGATAAAGGAATTGGTCAGCCGTTCGCGTTCCAGCGCATCATAGCCGGACAGCCGCTCCTGCCCGACCGCAAAGAGGTTGAGGCAGACAGGGAAGGCGATATCCTCAGGATCAATCAGCACGATCCGTTCGGGTGGCAGATGTCTGGCCGCCAGAATGGTGCTGATCAGATCGCCCTGACTGTCGATCACCACCACGGATTTCTCACCCGCTGCGATATCCGGCAGATCATGTGCGATGAAGTATTGCAGGGTCTGGGTTTAGCCATGGCCGCTGCCTGCGACAATGTGGGTATGTTCAAAGCGGCGCGCCTCCGGGATGGCAAAGGGCGCCTTGAGCTGAAAGAGCGGCAAGAGCGGCGTCCCGGTCAAATAGACAGCGGGTGCATCATCACCTTTATATTGCTGCGGCAGGACCGGGTTGCTGCGGTTCGTGGCCGCGAGGTTCGCTTCCAGTCGCACCCGCAAGGCGCGGAACTGCGGATCATCCCGTTCCCGGAAGAACGGCGCGATGATCGCCTGCACCGCCGCACCCGCTGGCAACAGAAACTGCGATATGTCGATCAGCGTATCTCTTTCGATCTGCGGCACCGCCTTCGCGATCACGGCGAGACTTTCCGAGATCGTATCCAGTACAGATTGCGACAGTTCACGATCATGGCGCGCTCGCCCAAGCCGTGACAGCCGGTCTCGATAGCGCGCACCTTCAACGCTGTTGAGGCTGGCCGGGGGTGAGGGAATGTCCGGGGCGAGGCCTTCGGCAGCGAAGAGTTCGCGCCCGATGGCCAAGAGATCGCTGCGCAATGGTTCGGGCGTTCTCTTGGGCCAGTGAGAAGATAGCGCTGCGTCGATATCCTCTGGTGACAGCACCACCGGACCTGACAGTGCATGTTGATAGAGCGCTTTGGTTTCTTGTCGCGCCAAGCGTTCCCGCCGCGCCGGGCTATCCCGATACAAACGGAACGAGACATAACCGACCACCCCCACAAACAGAAACGGCAGGGCAAGGAAGGACAGCGCCAGACAGACGGCCAGAAAGATCAGCCCGGCACTGGTATCTATCAGCTCTTCAACAAACCCCTTGGCCATCAGAGTTCCGTCACGCTGCGACTGCCCGTGTCGGTATTGAGGCCGATCCAACCCTTGAGGTCGGAAAGCGCGGCCAGCAGTTCCAGCTCATAGAGCTTGGCGCTGGCCGGGTTCGAAAGCAGGAAGCGGTCGGTCTGACCATCCATGATATCGCGAACCAAAAGCACAAACTTCTCATCCCGGTCATCGACCCTGGCCGTGGCGGGACGACGATCCAAAAGCTTGGTCTTCTGCAAATTCCGTTCCCGGATGACATGCTGTTCTTCATGGCTCAGATGAATGGTGCAGCAAACGGCGTGATAAGTGGTCTTGAGAATAAGCCCCCGGCGTATCGTCTCATGCTCAACGACAATACGCATCTGCTATGAGGGTGGTGCGGGAGGGTTCATCCGTCGAAAGACGGGTGAAGTCACGGCAGGTGGAGGGGCAGAATTGTTCCGCCCTGAACCGCTATGGAGGCTGTTGCAGACACCAGCCGGATACACTGTCGGGTGGTGTATCATCAGCGCGACCAAACGGGTTGCTCATCGACGTGTTTCTTGGCCGCTTCAAGGGTGGGGAATGTCTTATCTTTGGCCAGATAAGTGCCATCAGTATTGGCAGCGATTACGGTGCTGTAATAAGTGACAGAACCGTTTTGGTGTTGGGATGGTGCCGACGACGAAGGGGAGGCCGCTTGTGTTGTGGTGGGCTCGGACACGGCGCCATGATGCACCTGCTTGGCAAACGCCAACTGATCGCGGGCGACCTGCAGCGACTGTTGGCCAAACTCGGCGCTATCGACCGACGCCCGACCGATTTGCACCATGACCAGCGCCAGAAAGCCAAACAGACAGATGCCAATGCCGGGGATCGCAGCAGAGATCATTGCAGGAAAGGAGCTATTGAACTGGCTCAGAAACGCAATTGCCATGATAAAGATCAGCGCGCCGCCGATAATGGTGCACCATGCAATAAAGGTAAGGAAGGAAAAAAGAGAACGGGCGGCGGCGTATGATTGCATGACTAAATCCAGTTGGTTAACCTGATCGTATGGTTATTGGCGGTTATCAATGAGTCAATAAAAATCTAGACTGACCGGTGTTCTTCTTCGGGAGAGAAATGATATTTCATTTGGTTTCAGATATTTATCATGAGATCGGACCGGAGATATGATGCTGTCACGTCAGGCTGTCTTCGCGCGATCAGATAGGTTATAGCGATTCGCGTAGTGATTGTGGAAATTGACCAATGAACGCCCCCTTTAGCCAAACCGAGCGCCTTGGCCGTTTGACCACCAGCCTTGGTGCCGACGTTCTGTCGCTCTTGCGTTTCGATGGCGCGGATCATCTGAATGACCTTTTCGAATATCGCGTTGAGGCGTTGGCCATCCGCGATGATCTTGATTTTGATGCGTTAATCGGCACCCATGCCACCGTTGAGATCGAGGCGCATGACCAGATGCGGCCCTTTGATGGCATCGTCACCAGCGCGCGTTGGGCCGGTGTGGGCGAGAACGGGCATCGCTATGATCTGACCCTGCGCCCGTGGTTCTGGCTGGCCGGGCGGCGCAGGAATCAGCGGATATTCCACAGTAAAACCGTTGTGCAAATTTTGAATGAATTGCTGGGCGAATATGCAGGCCTTGGTGATCCGGCTTTGCGGGTCAAATTAACCCGCGATTATCCTTTGCTGGAATATACTGTTCAATATCGCGAATCCGATCTGGATTTCGCCCGCAGGCAAATGGAGCGCCATGGCATAAGTTTTCATTTTACCCATGAATTGGGCAGCCATACCCTTGTTCTGACCGATGATGCGCTAAGCCATGACAGCGTCGGCGACCGGCCGTTCAAGCGCTATGACGGGCATCACCACTATGAGCAGGAACATTTCTGGGACTGGGCGCCGGAACGCAACCTGACCACCGGTGCCATCCGGCTGACGGATTACAACTTCAAGACGCCCACGGCGTCGATGGAGGCTGACCGCACCGGCGATGCTGCCCATGAACAGGGCCAGATCGAAAGCTATGACTATCCGGGCGACTATCCGGCGCAGGGCGTGGGCAAGCTGGTGGCAGGCCTGCGGGCCGAACAGGAACGCGGCGCGGATCGCCGCAATCGGGCGGTGGGCGATTGCGTGTCGCTGTCGGCGGGCAAGCGGCTGACGCTGGCGGGCGATCAGGTGCCGGGGCTGGGCGAGACCTATCTGTGCCTCAGCGCCTCGCATCACTTCGTTAGCGAGGCCTATGGTTCAGGCAGCACGGGCAGCGACGGTTATGCCTTCACCGGCAGCTACACCCTGATGCCCGACACCGCGCCAATGGTGCCGCCACGCAGAACGCCCGTGGCTGTGGTCCAAGGCCCGCAGACCGCGATGGTCGTCGGCGAGGGCGAGATCGACTGCGACGAATATGGGCGCATTCTGGTGCGGTTCCATTGGGATTTGGCGGGCGCGTTCTCGATGCGCTGCCGGGTATCGCAGAACTGGGCGGGGCAAGGCTGGGGGGGCATGGTCATCCCCCGCATTGGCATGGAGGTCGTGGTCGAATTTCTTGAGGGTGATCCCGATAAGCCGCTGGTCACCGGGAATGTGTTCAATGGCAAGAATGATGCGCCGTATGAACTGCCCAAGCATAAGACGCGGAGTACGTTCAGAACAAACAGCCACAACGGGAAACGCACGGCGCGCGGGTTCAACGAGCTGCGGTTCGAGGATCAGGAGGGCGAAGAGGAAATTAGGGTTTATGCCGAGAAAGATTTCAACACCATTGTTGGAAACGACGAAGCAAAAATTGTTATGAGGAACTACAGTGAACTGGTCAGAGATAATAGACTGGAGGAAACTGTTGGTGATTCATATCATTCCGTCGCCGGAACTTTAACTTTCGCTGTTGGAAACAGCGGTTTTTTTGCAACCAGCGCTATGGGTTTGGGTATGCAGCAAAACAAAGTGTCTGCTGCCGGAGAAAGCTTGCAAAAGCTCGATAAGCTGGGACAGCGAGATGGTAGCTTTGTGCTTAGTTGTGATGGAGATAAATCAGAAACTGTTCAGGGGAATAGCATTGAGATTGTGGGTCGTCAGAAAATATCCACGATAGACGGCATGCAGCGACAAGAAATAACCGGAAACTTAGACCTTACAGTTGGGAGCTCAATGCATAGCCTTATACGCGGGCGGAAAAACGTTGTTGTGGACAAAAAGTATACGTTAACATGCGGGGCGTCCTCCATCACTCTCGAGCCAAATGGAAAAATCACGCTGAACGGTATAGATATCGAAATAAATGGTGAAAGTTCTGTTCGGGTGAATGGCGGTCGTATCGATCTGAATTAGGACTTGGCGGCATGAACGAAGAAGCTATTCAAGAAGAATTAGAAGATTACTGTAGATTGTGGGGTATTAATATAGATACTACTGCCGACAATCCCGCAGCGGCGCTACGCATTTTACAAGCGATGTACGGCGTTCCGCTTATAGAAAGGCAAGCTGAGAGACGGCAAGCGTTGCTTAAAATCGGCGAAGCCGCTAAGGCAGCATTTCCCGAGGAAAACCACCCCTTTCACTTCGCTATTGGATTTAAGTTCGGAAATCTTCAAGAGAATCCAAATCTCTTTCATTTTATTGCTAATGCCAAGGGTATGTCGCCGAGTGAATTAATAGATCTGTATGAAGGCGTACAAAAAGGAATTACGAGATTAAAATATGCCGCAGGTATTACCGGCGGCGCTGCGGCTGCTGGCGTGCTGGATGTTCAAGGAGGTTTGAAGAAGACTGCACGCGCGGGTGCAGCTGAAATGATCCGCTCCGGCAGTGTAAGAAAGAGCATAGCGGAAGCGGTTTCCACTTCTCGGAAGCCAGATGCTTTGACGGAGGCTGTTCGCGGAAGGATAGGAGGTAAAATTCCGGTAAATGTTTATACTGGTCTGTTAACGGGAGCGCTATTGTTGGCGATAGCCGAAGGCGAAGAAAGGCTAACGGATTTACGAATCGTTGCAGAGATAAAGCTGCAAAATGGGGAGATGACAGAGGTTGAATATAGGTACATGCTTGAACTCAAACCTAACGAGGGTGTTCCACCTAGGTATTGGGAATAGGTCGTGCAAGTAATACAGCGATCACTTCCTCGCGGAATTCGAAGGGTGTCTGTATTTTTCGCAGCTTTTTTAGGTGTTTTCATTGATCCCACATGGGCTTCGATCCTAATGGGATTGCTTGTGTTTGCGTTGACCTACTCTATATTTTACGCTTTGAAAAGGAGAGAGCTGCCCGGTAAAGCGACAAGTCTTGGTGGGCAGCTTCACACAGCTACGTCCGCACATTTAGTAGGGGTGTCATCAGAAGCAGTATCTTGGCTTCTCTATCGCACTGAAGTGGTTAGTATTGTCATGGATATGATATTCCTGCCCATACTGATTGTTTCTATTATTTTGTTTTCGCATATTTCTCACCAGAATGCATTTTTTATTTCAATTTTATTCTTCACCGCGGGATGTATCCTGCGGAGGTTTTTCTATAGTGCAATAGATCATCACTCTTTGTCAGCGCCAGATGAAAGAGAATTGAGGGACGTATTGCGAGCAAATCATCCATCTTGGATTGCCGATGACTAAGCCCTCCACCCGCCTCGGGGACATCGGTTCTGGCCATGATTGCCATTTTCCGCCTACGCCCAGCATCGAGGCATCGCCCGATGTGAACATTGACGGCATTCCGGCGGTGCGGCGGGGGGATGCCTATGCGCCCCACGCCTGCCCAAGCTGCCCTGCGCCAGTGCATCCGCGAAGTCTGTCGGGCGGTTCCGGCACCGTCTTCATCAACGGCAAGCCTGCCGGTCGCGTTGGTGATGCGATCTCTTGTGGTGGGGCCGCTGATGCGGGTTCGGATACTGTGTCCATTGGCGATTGAACCTTTGGGTTACACAAAACCCCGATCACTGATCGGGGTTTTCTTCACGCCGGGCGTCTAGATTCCATCCCTTGGATCGGGCAAATCCAGCGGCAGGAAGCCTACGTTCTGGGCCAAGGCCAGCGCCTCGACAAAGATGATGTTGCGCGGCTCGCTTTCCCACGGCTTTCGCTCTGTCGGCAGCTTTTCGGCCATCTGCGGATAGGCTGCCGCAAACGCCGCCGCCTCGGCATAGACATTGGGATGGTGCTGCATCCGGCACGCCAACGCCAACATGGCGGGGGATGTATCGGCGAACTGTTGCAGGGCGGTCAGAATGGTTGTCGCGCGTTTGCCCTTTCGTTTGGTGCTGCGTGGGTTTTCCAGCACCACCACGGATGGCTCATGCCGCCCCATCCATGCACCAAGAAAGCCGCGCGCCTCTTTGGCTGATCGGGCGGCTTTCACCGACAGCGCCCAATGCGTCGGCTGTCCCTCATGCAGAAAGATCACCGCCACCCGTCCGTGGCGTACCGCGACGATCAGAACGCGGTTCTTGGTGACCTTCACAGGCGAGGTGACAGCCCTTCCAATCGTCTCTCCAACCGTTCCAGCGTATGCGCCCTGTTGGCTCGCAGGCGTGCAATTGTGCCGCCCTGTGGTATAGTTCCCAGTCTAGATTTCAGATCCTCCTGTACCTCCACGAAGACATCGGCGAAGAGCCCCTCAAAGCTTCGCCCATAGATCAACGCCAGCGCAGAAAGCTCTCCTATGTTGGGAAGCCGCCGTCCCGATTCCAATTTGGCGATGGTGGCTTCCGAGCATTGGAGCAAATGTGCAAGATCGTCCTGGGTCAGACCCAAATTGCGCCGAGCGGTGCGCAAATCGAGGGCTGCCATTTCTTTCATAGCTCATGGTCTTAGATGGCTAATGTGGTCTTTGGTTGGAACGTGGATGGACGGACATCGACCAGACGCAGGGGCTAACACCCCGCATCTGTCCAGAGCCATACCCACGATCCAACCAAAGACCTCTTCATCCTAGCGCTTTCACCTCATGGCGCCAGACGGCACGGCGTGGCCCATGTGCATAACTGTGGCGCCTTGTCCGGTTTGGCCCTGATCGCCGACGATACATCCATGAACGACCCGCATCTCGACCAATTCCTTGACCTTTGCCATCGCGTCTATGAACGGATGCTGCGCGATGGCACCGCTCCATGGCCCGCTGACTCGCCAGATACGGAATCTGTGCTAGAGTCCGGGGATAACCCCCAACATCATGAACAATGACTATTTTGGCTATGTGCGCGTCTCGACCCAGAAGCAGGGCGAGGGTGCGTCACTGGAAGCCCAACGGGATGCCATTACCCGCTACGGAGCCCAGAATGGCCTGATCATCACCGAGTGGTTCTGCGAAAAGGAAACCGCTGCCAAAGCAGGTAGGCCAGTCTTTGCCGCCATGGTGCGCGACCTCAAGAAACGCCGCGCCGCTGGCTTCATCGTCCACAAGATCGACCGCAGCGCCCGCAACTTCAAGGATTGGGCCATGATCGGCGATCTGTCCGACGCGGGCTTTGATATCCACTTCGCCACCGAAACGCTGGATTTCCGCAGCCGGGGTGGCCGGTTGGCCGCCGATATCCAAGCGGTGATCGCCGCCGACTATATCCGCAATCTGCGTGAAGAGACAAAGAAAGGCATGAAGGGGCGGCTGAAGCAGGGCCTCTATCCGTTCAAAGCCCCGCTTGGCTATCGCGACAATGGTGGTGGCAAGGTGAAGACGATCTGTCCGAGGAAAGGGCCGTTGGTGCGGGAGCTGTTTATTGCCTACGCGTCTGGCGAACACAGTCTTCCAAGTTTGCAGGCATATGCAACAGAACTCGGGCTGGCGACCCAGTATGGCAGCCCTCTCAGTGTTGGCTTTCTGGGCGGACTGCTTTCAAACCCGTTCTATTGCGGGATCATCAAGATCAAGAAAACCGGCGACACCTATCCCGGTCAACATGACGCACTGGTGACGGTTGCCACCTTCAAACGCGTGCAGGCGGTGAAGTTGGGCAAGCACGTCAAGCGCGTTACGCGCCATCGGCACCGCTACCGGGGGCTGTTCGTCTGTGCGCATTGTTCATACGCCATGATTGCAGAACGGCAGGGGAAACATGTTTATTACCGCTGCCACACGTCGACATGCCCTCGGAATTCAATAAGGGAGGATGCCATTGATCGTTTCGTGTTCGATCACATTCGCCAGCTGCGACTGACCGAAGAAGCCCAATCGCGACTAATGCAAGAAGCCCGCAAGTGGCAGGAGCCCGATCTACAAGATGGCGCGATCACTCTGTCTGCCTCTCGGCAACTACATCAGCTGAAAGAGAATGAACAGACGCTAAACGAGGCCCTGCTATCCAAGGTGGTCGATGCCGAGACGTATAAACAGCAAAAGGAGCGAATAGCGCTGGAACGACGCCGGTTCGAGGATTGTATCGCAAAGGGGTCAGAAAATGACCAATCGGCCAAGACCGTACAGATATTCCTCGAACTGGCAAAAACCGTTGCAGGGCTTTACGAAACCATGACCTGTGACGAAAAGCGCGAATTCCTTGAAATCGCCACCTCGAACCGGATCATCAAAGACAAAAACGCCCAGTTAGAGCCACGAAATTGGCTGAGGTGGGTCAAAAGTGACCCAGCCTTCCTGAATGGTACCCCGGCACGCCCCAATTCTCGAAGGCCACACGACCCTGCATACCACATCGAACAGGTTATGGAGGCGATGCAGTGCGATGAAGCGAAGCGCTTCATCGCATTATGCCAAAAGATGCAGGATCGGAACGCAGCAAAAGAAAACCCGCCCGCCAAAGCGGACAGGTTTAGACGTGCGGGCTAATACTCACTGGCGAGCATCACCGTCAGGACCCGGCAGGTCACATCGGGATCGGCAGGATCAGGTGAGCCCGCGCGGGTTTCCAGATCATAGTAGTCGATCTTGAAAAACAGCTTCTGCCCATCGAGTTCAAACGCCCCGAAATCATGTTCACCATAGGGATCGTTGTCGAGGGTGAAGTTGTTATAGGCGGCGACCTGTTGCCGCGCCCTCATGACAAACCCGGCCCCCTGATCCGCAATCCCGCTCGTGACGTGGAACAGGCCATTCCGCACCATACCAAGGCGCAGCGCGTCATTTTGCAAACGTATCTTCTCTGTGTTGTTCATTCTCGCATCTCCGTCTGATGACGGCGGCAGGGATTATTCCCGGCCACCGGACAGGCGGCGATGCTCCGCGGACATGATGACAGAGCAGGATGACAGAAGAAGGCGGCACTGAGGTGCCGCCTAGAAACATCATGCAACTGTTCCCGATACTGCCCTGATGCAACGCATCCACCTCGGCACGTCAGAAGGCAGATACCGCGACACGGAGATATCCATCCCGGCCACAGACCGCTTGGAGCATATGTACATCATCGGCGCGACCGGCACCGGCAAGACCAGTCTCATGCTACATATGCTGAGGCAGGATGCAGAACATGGCACCGGATTCGCGTTCATTGATCCCCATGGCGATGCAGCCGAGGAATTGACGACCACCCTTGGCACCCGCTGCCTATACTGGAACGTCGCTGATCCAGCCTGTACCATCGGATATAACCCATTGCGCCACGTTGTTCCCGAGTTCCGCCCCTTGGTCGCGTCCAACCTGATCGAAGCCCTCAAGCAGCAATGGCATGATGCGTGGGGTGTGCGGATGGAACACCTGCTGCGCTTTGCTATCCTCGCCCTTCTGGAAATCCCCGGTACATCCATCGCGGACATCCTGCCGCTCTATCTGGATCGGGAATATCGGCAAGAAGTCGTGAGCCAGCTATCCGACCCACAGCAACTGGCCTTCTGGCAGGATGAGTTCCCGAAGCTTGGCTATGTGAAGGCTGGAGATGGTCTTGCCCCCATCGCCAACAAGCTCGGTGCGTTTCTGGCACATCCCTTGGTGCGGAGGGCTGTCACCGAGCCACAACACTCGCTGCCCCTGCGTCAGATCATGGATACAGGCCAGCCACTCATTATCAATCTCGGCAAGGGCAGGCTGGGTGCTGACACCGCCAATGTCCTTGGTGGACTGATCATCACCAGCATCGCAAATGCGGCGTATTCAAGGCAGATGGTATCATCAGCCGAACGCCGCCCCTTCGCCCTGTATATTGACGAATTCCAGAGCTTCACCAGCCGGTCACTGGCCGACATGTTGCCGTCGCTCAGGAAGTATGGGGTTGGTCTGGTGCTGGCAACGCAGAGCACCACGGGGACAGATACGGCGATCACAGATGCCATACTCGCCAATACCGGCACGATCATTGCCTTTCGGACCGGGCCGAAGGATGCAGAGGTGATGGCGAGAGTGATGGGGGAGGTGGAGGCGAGGGAGGTGCAGAAGTTGGTGCAAGGGAGGGGACTTGTACGGCTTGGCACCGCGCCGCCCTTCACCGTTCATACAGAGAGACACCGGCGAGAAAACGCGGTCAAAGAAACGTGATTTATGTGACTAAAAAGAGACTGAAAAAGAAAAGAGGCTTAGCGGAATCTCGCTAAGCCTCTGAAATCTTTGGCTCCGGCGGTAGGGATCGAACCTACGACCAATTGATTAACAGTCAAGCGACGATATTTATTCACTTGGCGCAGGTTGATGCGGTTAATCAGTAAAAACAGTGGTTTGCACCCACTTTGCAACGATAATCAATCGGTTGACAGTGCGCCAGAATGCGCCTTAGTGACGTGGTGCGTTGCAAAACGTTGCAAAAATCGGAGCACGACAGATGACCACCGCAATCGACTTCACCAAGCCCGCACGCCTGCTGAAAACCTCACCGGGCATGTATCGACACGACGGCGACCGCTTTCCGGGCCTCTACCTGAACGTCGGCAAGACCAAGAGCACTTGGTACATCAAGCGCAAGGTCGATGGGAAAACGAAGTCGATCAAGATCGGCGCGTTTCCGGCGATGGACGCCCTCACGGCGTTCAAGCAGGGCGACACCAAGACCGGAGTCGCTAAGAGCGACATACAGACGGTGCGCGATGGCTGGCGGTTCTGGTGTGATACGTCGCAGGCGCAGGGCGGGATGTCCGACGCCCACCGTGAGCGCATGACCCGCCAGCTTGAGATGCACGCGCGCGAGATCATGGACAGCAACGTCGCGGACGTGACCTCGGCAAACGTTCAGGCTGTCCTCAACCGTCTCATGGCTGACGGCAAGAAGGCGACAGCGCGGGCCGTGCGCATCGGCATCGGCAATGCCTTCAACTTCGCGCCCGTCGTGAACCCGGTCGGCCAAAAGAAGACGCGGGTTGCCAAGAGCGACGAAACTGAGGCGCAGTGGACGGCTGCTGCGCGCGCCCATGATCTCGATGCCGATGACTGGTCGGTGATCTGGGAGGCGATTATGGCGCGGCGGGAGCAGAACGTCATTGTCGGCACGGCGGTCGCCGTCATGTTTCTGACGGGCATCAGGTCCGAGAACGTTTGCTCGCTGTCGTGGGATCAGGTCGATCTACAGAACAAGACGATCCACCTGACCAAGATGAAAAACAAGCTGGCGCGCACGCTGCCTGTGATGGACACGGTGATCGACCTGCTCAAGGCCATCCGGCAGTCAGGCAGCGAGTGGGTATTCCCGGCGTCGTCGGCCACGGGCTACATCACGGACCCCAAGGGAACGTTTGCGACTGTAGGCGACGAGCGCGTCCGCGTGTTCCTGCCCCATGACGGGCGACGGCACTTCATGCAGGCGTCAGCCGAGGCGTTCTTGCCCGACTACGTCGCCCACTTCCTGCGCGGCGACAAGAAGGCGGGAGAGGGCAGCGACATGCTGATGAAATACCTCAAGCGCATGGGCAATCGCCGTGCCGTCGAAGACATTGAAAAGGTCTACTTCGAACGAATTAAGGTAGAACCTTCTTTCGATATTGTTTGTTAACCGCTCCTGCACTAAGTTGAAAATGCACCAATGCAACGTCGTGAGACGCCGCGCGCCATAGTGGCGGGTGCCAGCATATTGCTCAGGGGATCGGCGCCTGAGCATGAGGGCTAAGCCGAAATATCAACGGGCGCGAAGAGCGCAACATGGCCCACCTGTTCAAGACCGGACAGAAAGAACCGTTGATATGTCTCAGGACCAACTGTGCGCAATCGAGTCGCGCCTTGAAGAACTCGAAACCCGACTAACCCATCCCCGCATGATGACCCCGCTCCAAGTTTGCGACTTCCTGCAAATCTCGGAACGGGCGCTCTATGACATGAAGGAGCGCGGCGACGCGCCGCCTGCCATCTACTTCAGCCAGCGGACAGTGCGCTACGACCTGCACGAGGTCATGGCGTGGGCGAAGCAAAAAGAAGTGGGGCATGGGTGATGGCGACGAAAGCAGATACCGTCGTCTTCGCTCAGGCGCAAGCAATACGGCAATTCACCCTTGGCCAGAATAAGCGCGTGGAGGCGTGGCTGGCCGATAACTGGGAGCGTGTTGGGCTGACAGGCCCTATCAACAAGAGCACCGTGTCTAAGGCGTTGTCGTCGATGCCTGTGGTCAAGCCGGTCGCTGACGCGCTGGACGTGCTGTTCAGCGAATTGCGCGACGATCCGTGGGCATGGTGTCAGCCGCCGACTCAGATCGAAGACATGCCGCGCTATGCGCCGCTGAACTGGTGGTTCAAGACACTGCGGCTCAAGGATGGTCTGTCATGGACGCGCTTCGAGCGGATGCCGTCGAAGCCGCTGACGGACGAGGATCGCTCGTGGGTGCAGGAGCGACTCGACGAATGGTCAGATCGGCTCAAGGGGGCGTGCGATCAATTCCAGAACGACCGCGCTCTTGTCCGCGCCTTGGAAGCTGACGAGAACCCAGAATTTCAGACGTGGTTTCTCGTCGGCGGCGAATGGCGGCTGGGCGAAGTGGGCGAGCGTGTGAACGCCGAAAAGGAGCTGCGCCGCCGTGTCGGCAATGCTGGCCTGCATGGGCGATCAGATCAGGAGATCGGGATGGCATGGGCGCTCGCGGATGCCGTGCTGACATTGCCCGACATACCAGAGGCGAAACTGACCTACACGCGCCCGAACGCTGTGCCGACCATCACGCATTTCTCGGAACCAATCGAACCGTGGAATGGCCAGGAGTTCGAGGGCGTCGAAGTCGGCGAAATCACCCACGAGAAGCCGTATACCATGAAACAGACCTTCACCGTAATAAGTAAGGTGCGGTTCTACTGGGCTGGTGATCGCTACGCCGTCGAAGACACCGAACCGTTCGCGGAAGTCAAAGACGACGAATGGCGGGCAACGACGGCGCAAGAGCGTGACCTGTTCATGACCGGAGTCGAGCGCAAGCACCTGACACGCGGCGAACTTGATGCCATGCGCGATGAATGGGTGGATCAGGCGTGGGTAGATATGAAAGCCCGTCAGGACGAGAAGGAGAAGCCGGATTTCGCGAACAAGTTCCAGCCTGTCCCGTCACTGCGCGAGCGTTTCCCAGATGGAATTCCGCGGTCGTTCGCGGAAGATGCGTTCGAGCGGGTCTTTGCCAAGATCGACGAGGAAGCGGCGGCCGACGAGCAGCGCGAGGTCGCTCGTCGGCGGATGGCGTTCATGCGGCAACTGCGCCGAAGGTAGGGAATAACTCATCCACGAGTTGGCGACGCGTCGCGTCGTTCACGCGATCCCGCAGCCAAGTGTCACAGGTTGCGGGGTCGTTTAGTGCGTTCGCACGGGCGAGGCGGTTGATCAGGCGCGGATGGGCGCTTGGGGGGAAGTCGAAAGGCATGGTCGGGTCTCCTTGCCGTTGCTGTGCAACGATCATACGCGCCGCAGCGATGCTTCTTCGACCGCGATTGCAGGTAATACCTATAGCTTGCTTGGGAGACGGCACTGCGTCTTGGGTTATCGCACGCACTGGCGCGTGCGCGCGTGAAACAACGACGGCGGTGTAGATGTTACACCGACGTTTTTGCATGAGGGACATTGAGGGAAGGCTTGTGCAGGGTGCAGGGTGCGCAGGGTCGTCATGTAAGCAAGGGAGTTGAGGGGCAGAAGGCTTGCAGGGCTGATGCAGGGAACGCGTTGCTTCGGGAGTGATCACTCCAATTTGATGATCTTGGTTCGCGCGCGCACGCGTGCGTATAGCCGTGGCAAATATCAACCGGTCGAGGACGGTATTTCTTGGGTCGCCTGCATTTCCTTGGGCCTGCCTATCTCCCCTCGAAATCTCCGACTGCTTGTTGCGAGCCAGTCGCAACTGAACCTCGCGAAACAGACCGATTGATCCTTAATCAAGCGACAGCGCGCGATTATCACTGGAATACTAAGCGGATAATCCGCTGCGCCGCACCTTTTGCAACGCGCATTGCAACATACGCGAATATCCGACCGAAAAGGTCATTGGAATATCCGCAGATCGACCGCGCCAATGCACATGCAGCCGACCGCGTTGCCCGACACCGCGTCAAAGCCGCGATCTGCTGAGGCGCACGCGGTCGTCTTGGTCAAATCCGACACAGTATGCCCGACGACCGATACCGGGCGTCTCTGAGGCGCTGCTAGGGTTGACTCACGACTGCGCCTAGATTTCGACTCTTCTGCCATATGATCGGAGAAGCATCAGCATGTTACTTTTTCCTTCGGCTTTCAATATTTCGAACGCCTTCGAAGTATTCCTCCAAACGCCCGTAGTGATCCAAAATTCTGAATGGATTGCCTCGCGCAGCCTCTTCAGCATGGTCGTCGGTGATGGAGCACCAGACACATAGCTCGCCGCCAAGGGGCAGTGGTTCTGAACAGCTTTCGCAAACTCCGAGCGCCTCCGTTATCTCGCCTGCCTCAAAAACATAAGCACCATCGTCACTCGACGTCATGTATGGCAGAGGCAGACTTTTCCCGATCCCAAGTTGATACCAATCAATGCCTTGTGCGACTGCCACATCTTTGCTTTGGGCCTTTTTATCCTCAGGGAATTTGCTGCCAACGATCATTGCCGCGACGCAATCGGAAGGTACGAAGAGAATCTTGTTGCCTCCAACGTCCTCCACATATTGGTTTCTATCGACCAAGCGACACTCTTGCTCGTAGCTCCATTCTTGATACTTCGAAAAGTAAGCTTCGGTCAGCACGGCCTGACGCAACCAAACTGCGTGTCGGGGTTTCTTTGTGACTGCTGCTCGCTCCAAAGAATCAGCAAGCGCCGGGTTGGGCTCTGCTTTGTAGTCAACGTCTCGGATTTCGATTTCTTCGAAATTATCCTTCAAAGACTCCACATCAAATTCCAAGACAAACCCCGAATGGTTCTGTGCGTAGTGTGCCCACATCGGCGCAACGATTGGGGACTTTGAGAAGCAGGTTGTCGGAAAGTGCGGAAGCTCCTGTATGATGTCTCGGTAGGTAGCGAGGCTTTCCGTGGACACGTTCAAATCAACACCAAGAAATAGTTCGTAGGGATCATTGTAGTCCTTTGGAAGTGAACACTTCACGCCGCAATAACCATCCCTGTTAAACACTAAATCCATCACGCCTGCGGAGAAATACTTATAAACCTTCAATTCCTGAGTGTCCCTCTTCCAAGTATGAGAATTAGCCGACGCCGCCGCTTACATGCGATGGCTAGCTAAACAGAACACCTAAAGTTCTGGCAATTCCACCTGAAACTACCCCAATCCGCCGATTTCCAAGGTGATACGCATCGTCTGTCGGACCCTGTGATGAAACCGCGCGCCCGAGGGTGGTCCGACGTTTCCTGCTCCCCTCGGGCGCGCATCATCGCAGAAGGACACCGCCAATGCAGATCACCGCAGCCATCGACGAAGGCATAGCCACGTTGACCGTCACGACCGTTTCCAACAGTTCGCTGTTGCAGGTCAACGATGCCGGCCACTTGGCCGACGACCTCGAACAGTTCCTGACCGACCCCGATGCCGACGCCATCGACCGTCACTATCGCGTCGTGCCGCGCGACTTCGGCGTGAGCGTCCAGACCGACAAAGGCCGCTTCATGCTGCCGTGGCGGCACATCATGACGGCGGTGAACGGCCTGCGCGCCTGACGCCCCGCGATGCTGCCCGACCTCCCCCGCACGCCCGAAGCGGCCTTGGTCACGGCAATCCTAATGCAGGCCTATCGCGACCTGTTCGTGACGGTCCGCACGGAGAGCAACGCGTCCTTCACGACGCAGTCGGATCAAGATCAGGCCATCACCTTCCTAACCGACCGAGCGGGCGCATATGCGCAGCACCGGAACGCCCTCTGTGCCCTGATCGGCTGGGACGGCGATGTGCTGGCCGCTCGCATCCGTGCGATGATGGACGGCGACAACTTCGCGCCTCCTACGCCCGACGCGACCCCTGCCACGGTCGAACGTCACGCCGCCGCTGTCGAACGCCTGCGGGAACGCTGGCACACCCTCAAGAACCCCCGACACAACCGCGCCGCCTAGCGAGACCTGAAATACACGACCAGAACCTTGTTCTGGATATCTACAAGCCACGTCAGCACCAATAAATTGATCTCACGAGCGCAGCGGTGCGTCGCTCATTCTGTCCAAACCGGATTGAGCGCGGCGTCCCGATGCCGCGCTCAATTTCGGATGGACATAGGAGCATCAGATGCCTGACGACACGACCGCCGCCCTGCAAGCCCTCATGCAGCAGGTTCAGACCCTCACCACACGCCTCGACGACCTGAAAGACTTCAACGGCCGCGTGCTGGACGAGAAGAAGGATATGCAACGCCAGCTCGAAGCGGCCAAGAGTGAGCCGCCGAAGAAGACCCTGATCGACGTGGTGAACGAAGAAACCCGCGAGCGGAAGATGCGCGCGGCCAATCTCGAAAAGGGCGACGACGGCAACTGGTATCCCAAGGGAGTCCGTCCCGCCCACAGCCTGACCCGCGAGGACGCACGCGACCCGCGCAAGTACGCAGCGGCGAAAGAGGCAGCGCAGAAGGCTGGCGCGACGCTGACCGTGATCGACGACGGCGACGACCCGACCATCCGCAACACAGGCCAGGGTGATGTGGCTCAGTCGAAGACGTTCACCTTCGACGACACCCACGAGCGCGTCCGCTACATCCGTGCCGACATGGAGACGGGCAAGGGCATCGTCGGTCGCCGAATGCGGGCCGAGCAGGACGGCTACACGATCAAAACCTTCCGCACAGCGGACGACCTGCCGCCCCACGCCCGGACCAAGTTCGAGTTGATGGAGAAAGCCGCGAACCCGGAATCCTGATCATGGCACAAGGCGGAAACAAGTTCTCCGGGCGCAAAGCGATCATCGACATGCGCTCGGACAAGAACGAGATCATCAAGGACATTGTTCTGGAGCGTCGGCCATTGGCCGAGATCGCCCGCCGCCTTGGCGTCGATTACTCGACCGTCCAGAGATACAGAGATGATAAAATTACGGAAGAAATGCGCCGCTCGATCCTCGCGGAATCGCGGATCGACACCATCAAGGCCGACACCGAGGTAATCAATCAGGACCGCATGGACGTCGCCATGACCTACGAGTCCTTGGCGAAGCGGGTCGAACGGCTGATCACGAACGCAGAACAGAACGAAGACGATGCCTTCGCGCTGACGGCGATGGAGGGCCTGCGGAAGGTGCTGCGCGACATTGCGACCATGCAGGGCAAGCTGGCCACCAACTTGACCGTCAATGTGTCGCTCGCTGAATCCAAGGAATGGGTCACGCTGCGCCGCATCCTGAATGAGGTCGTCGAAGAAGTTCCAGAAGCCCGCGAACCGCTCCTGCGTCGGATGCGCCACGAATGCCTGTCCGTCACTCGTGAAGAAGGGGGCGCGCTATGACCCATCGCCAATTCGAAGGGTGGAATTCCTACGGACGTCGGCTTGCGGCAGCGACGAAAGCGGGCAATCGCGACTGGGTGCGCCTGCCGTACTGTCGGGGCGTCATGCTGGCCGAAGGTGGCAAGCTGTTCTTCACGGGCAAGGCGTGTAAACGCGGACACCTCTCACCACGCAACGAGCATGGCGATTGCACCCAATGCCATCTGATGCGCCTTGCGGAACGCCGCGATGCCGTTTGACGCCCTCCATGACTGGTGCAGCCTCGTCGAACGCGACTTGGACCCGAGCGCCGAAATGCTGCACTTTCTGCGGCAGGAAATCCCGGATGCCGAAAGCGTCGATCCTTGGCAGGTCGAGGCGATCACATCGAACGCGCAGACAGTTGCGCTTTTGGTCTGTCGGCAAGCCGGAAAAAGCTGCGTCCTCGCGACACGCGGCGTCCGCGAGTTGAAGAACGGCGGCACGACGATCTGCCTTGCGCCAGCCGAACGGCAAACGCGGGAGATCACCCGCAAGGTGCAACATTACCTGCACGCAACGGACCTTGTCGTCGAGCGCGCGACGCAGACCGAGATTGAATGCTCGAACGGCGGGCGGTTCATCGCCGTACCTGCATCGGGCGCGACGATCCGGGGCTATACGGCGGACCTACTGCTCGTGGACGAGATGGCGTATCTACCGGGGGCGAACGGCGGCGAGGATGTCGTGGTCGCGCTCCTGCCGATGCTCAAAGATAACGGACAGACCTTCTATGCCAGCACCCCCGCTGGAAAATCGAACCTTTTCGCCAGCCTGTTCCTCGAACCCAAGGACAACGTGCACCGGATCAAGGTTCCCGGAACGTCGATCCCACGCCTTGCACCCCGCGTAGAACGCCTGCGGTCGCAACTTTCGGCCATGCGATTCCGACAGGAGGTGCTGTGCGAGTTTTTATCGGACGGGCTGTCTTACTTCGATCTGTCCGCCATCGAGAACGCCACATCACAGGAGGCCGCGATATGCCCGAGATTCTGAACCTCATCCACATGCCCGATGGGCGCGTGATCAACGAGACCAACATGGACCCGGCCATCGAAAGAGTGACCGGATTTGTCAGATACTTCGTCGGGGCAGACCTTGGGCAGGCAAACGACTTCTCGTCTGCCGTGGTCTTGAAGGATCAACAGTTGCCCATCTACAACGGCACGCGCGTCGTCCTTGGGCCTCGCGAGCGCACCGTCGTCTTCGCAGACAAGTTTCGGGGCGTGTCATACGTCGATGTGGTCGACTATCTGATCCGCCTGCGCAACGCGCCGCCCTTCGGCGGCAGGTCGGAACTCGTTATTGACGGCACGAGCATTGGCCGCGTCGTGAGTGACGTGATGGCTGACCAAGGCGTCGATCACACCGCCGTGCAAATGACGGGCGGTCAGGAGTGGCGGCGCTCAGGGCGCTACGTCAACGCGTCCAAGACCCTGATGATCGAGAACCTTGCCGTGCTGTTCGCATCGGGCGACCTCAAGTTTGCCCAAGACCTGCCGCTTCGGAAAGAGATCGAAGAAGACCTTGCCTCGTTCACGACGCAGACCACAGCCGCCGGGAACCAGATTATCACGCAGTCGCGGAACGCCTCCGGTCACGGCGACACAGGCATTGCCCTGATCGTCGCGGCCTTCGCCTCGCAGTATCTTGTGCCGCAGAATATCCGCGTCAGAAAATTGATTGGAATGTTCTAGAAATGCAGCGCTCAATCCCTGCTAACGACTCTATACATTGCTGGAACCTTAATCGCCAAATAGGTAAGAAATAGAAATGCTACCAGATTTGCAACTATCAGCAATATTTCAAGGTTTGTCCACAACAGCGCGCCAAAGTCAAAACCGTTCCCTTGCCCTTTCGAGTATATGAAGCCAAAAAATGCAAGTAAGCCGGGCAAGAATGCACTGATATTTCTATTGATTGTCATCACCGTTGAGACAGCTGTCGGCAAGAACCTCTCATGGCGATAATCTTCCCATCCAAGGACCTGATGTTCGACAGATGGATAGTCTCGCACTAGAGCAAGTAAATTTGGTTTGATCCGTTTCTCAATATAAGATGCTGCAAAAACTATGTTTATGTCCTCGCCAAAATAACTTGTAGCAATACCGAACAAGAGAAGGGAACCCAGTAGTAGTGTCAACTCGGCATCAGCGCTTACTAAGAACTGTAGCCCTCCGATCAGTGCAGCGACAACGAACAAAGAGAGCCGCTCTAACTGCTTTTGAAACCGCAGTCGTTCAATTATCTCATTTCGATACTGTATAAACTCTTGCAGAAGCGTTGCGTGGACGACGTCGATGGATTGCCGCTCTGCTACATTTTTGGGCTCACGACCAGTCATTCTTTCGGCCTCATACCTCTTGGCGTCACTTGCCATTCGTGCCTTCCCAATGCGGAAAGCCTGACTGCATCAAGCGCGACGGCGGATTTCATCAGTTCATAGAAAGGAAAACACAACACGTACAGGACCGAACTTTTGCTTAGCAGGCCGCTTCGTGTCCCGGTGTTTGAGGTTGCCGCAACCTGTATGATTGCAACAGAAAGTTGAAGGGGCACAATATGCAACGCCCAATCGAATAGCACGTCCGATGTGTTGATGGACCCAAAAGTGATCACTAAGGCAGCTGAAGTGAAGTAAGTAAGCCATGCAGTAGCGAGAACCACACGTCTCAGATAGATAAGATAGAGCCAATCATACTTTTGACGCCAATTTAGCCTCTTTGAAACTACAAGATCATGAAAGTGATGCTGTCCAACTTCTAGCCAACCCTTGGCCCAGCGTCGGCGCTGAATCCACCACGAAGTCAACTTGGACGGTGCAAGCTCTGTTGCAATGAGCCAGGGTTTAAAGTGAACTTGGTGTCCCTCGAGATTTGCGCGCACGGAAATTTCAACGTCTTCTACTAGCGAAGCGTTATTGAACTGCAATGACACCAACTTCTGTCGCGGCCAAATCGCATTTGAACCACAAAAGTAAACGTTACCACCTCCTAAAGCACGAAATTGAAGGCCAACAAGGTATTTGATCTTCGTTTCACTGCCCACAATTTTCTCGAAGAGAACATTCTGATTTCTAGGAAGCGTGACGCCCTGCCAAATTTCATCTCGGGAATGCTGTCTGCAAGCGCGTTCTAAAACTCTTTCGACGGGATACTCATCTGCATCCAACAGATAGATTAAATCGTTTTGCGCGCATTTTATTGCGGAGTTAAGTTGTGCAAACTTCCCAACAATTTCCTTTGAGAGTAGAACTCGTAGCTGCCCATGAGATAGTTCAAGTGTTCTTAAATCAGCAAGAACTCTGGAACTTTCAATTGATGCAATGGAAACAATCAGTTCATTTTTCTTGTTGAACTCGATTTCCCCAAGAACTTTCCGCACACTATTCAGTAGTATTTCTTCTTCGTTCGGGAGCAGAGCGCACATGATTACAGACACAGCGTTTGCTTTCTGCGGTTCTGCATTCGAAATCTCGGCGAATTTAACACGTCCATGTAGTAGAACCCAAACAGACTCAATGAGAACTAAACAATAAAGGATCACAAGTGCTGAAAATGCGATGATCAAAAAATTACGCCTGCCACAATCCTAAGTGAGTTCACTGCATACTACATCGGGCTTGCGGAACCAAGATACCGTACTGAAAGCGCAGGTTCGCTCATTGCCCTGCCTACGGTCAGTAAGCGGGACTGGTCAACGCGTACTTCTCTTTTTCCGCCAACTAACAAGTAGTGGCGGGACGGGTCGGTTAAGTTGACTTTCTTGATCAGCTTTCGCGCGGCAACAATGTTTTGCTGAGGCGACTTTTCGGGATCACCGCGATAGCGGTCAAATGCTTTGCGATCTTCAAGTTCGAGTTGGATTGTAGTGAAGGTTCTTTCGCTGCTTCCGGGCTTGGTAGGATCATCGCCGCCAAACAACCGAAACAACTCATCCTCCGACTTAATCATCCTGCACCGGGGTTCAGGGGTCGCAACGAGGCGCGGCGATCCCACATATGAACGCGCTCTGCGCGATCAAAGTCAGGAGAAAAGAACTTCGCTATTGCTTTGGCAACCCGCTTTGCGACTTTGGTGTCGGGGGCGACAACCACCTCGACCGCGCGCTTGACGGTCACATAGAGAAAGCCGTCTTCGACACGCTTTCTCTCAATGCTCCAATCGTCGGCTTCCAGCTTTTCAAACGCGCCTTCGTGTTCTTCAAACTGGCTTTCAATGTCCGCCCTACGTTGCTCATTCACAAGGCTCGAAAATTTAGGAGTCAGAAGCCCTTGCTCTTGGGCGTCTAGTTCGTCGCCGCGTTCATACTTGGCCATGGCTTCATACTGGTGCTTATGGCGTTCGTTGATCCGGGCCACCTCGGCATCCGCCTTAGCGATCTCATCTTCGATCTCGCTTAGACGGTTCTTGAGGCGGGTGACGCGTTTTTCCGCAGCAGCTTTGGCCGACACGGTTTCTTCCAGTGCTGTGACAAAGAGGTCGTCGAGACGTGGATTCAACTCTCCATCGGCCACACGCTGCGCAACGGCGGCGTCTGGGTGGTAGAAGAACCCGTCTGTGTAGGTCTCGTTCATGTGACGATTCTGCCCTTAGACGGCTTTACGATCAAGCCTTTTCCACCGGGCAGCGAAAACGGGGTTGGTGAAGCGTCAGGATCATATGCGGTTGCTACGGACATCACTTTGGCAATAGTGCCGCCGTGCCAATATTGATGATGCTTCTCACCAGTGCTTTGATACGGAAACTTGACGATGGTGCGCAGGCCATCACGTTTTGCCCGATCAACATAGAATTGGGCGGACGGCTGAATGTCTCGCCCCTCATGCCAATACTTCTCAATTAGGGGGCGGCAGTGTTCAGACAGTCGGTTGTCCAATTGCGTTTCGGAGGTGAACCAGCGCCCATCACTCCAAGTGAAGGCAATCCCATCGCTGAAATCGCAGAACTCAGGATCGTCACCCATTGCCTTCAAGACGGCGATGTCACCCGCTGTGAAGGTCGCTGCCCCCAACTCTAAACCAATGTCTATCGCCACAATCGACTGATTGTCTGAGGCATATAGCAGAGTGCCCGCCAATTCGACGAACCCAAGCCAAGGGAACAGTTTCGTCCCGCGCCCTCGAAATTTGTTGGCTGTGACAAGCGCACTGAGAAATCCCGCAGGCACAGGAGTTTTGCAGTCGGGACGCGTCATAGCCGTCCATCATATATTTGGTCGGACAGAAATCGAGCGCGATCCTCTTGAGTCGGATAAGTGCGCACCACTTCGCTAAATGGCGGAAGCAGCACTTTTCCCGCCCCGTCGTATTGCCGCACGCCCGGCGGACGCCATTCGAACGACTCTGCGAAAGTGCGCAACTCGCCCATGCAGATCAGGCTACGCGCCCGTTGATCCGTTAACGCGAGCGTCCATGGAAAATAGCTCTCGACTTTTGCCCGCACCCATTCCCGTTTGCGCTTAGGCAAAAACGATACGTTTCGATCATTGCTGATCATCTTGGATTGAGATTTCAAATCGTAGTCATCCATCTCGACACCGATGTGATAGCCACGATACCGAAGCCGTGACCGCTCCACGATATGTTCTCCTGCGCGGTCAAGTTCACCGTTCTCCAACTTCACTAAATTGAATTTGTCCTGCGGATAAGTCTCATCCTCAACGAGATCGACAGCACCATAGAATCCATGCTCATTCCAAGCAGCAGAATCGCCTGACATAAGATGGGCCTCACGGATCATGTCGTTGCCCGTGGTGGCAAGACCATGCGTTTGCACATTACAAGCTAAGTCGTGAAGCGCGGTTCGAGCTAGTTGCGCCCATCGCCAACGCTCGCCTTCTGGCTTCTTATTGTTCGGGGAAAGGCAGAGGTATCCCTTCGCCTGATTAACCACGTCGAGCAGGCGTTGTTGACCTTCGCCTTGATGGAACACAGGCAACACACAATCACCGAACTCAGCACTGAGCGCGGCAAGGTTCCGATCTGATTCCTGAATAGCGGTTTGGAACTCCTGCGGTGTCGGATCACGATCCTTCTCGCCGGGGATCACATCCAAATTGATCAACCAAATTTCTTCAAACAAGCCGTCTGCCTCGGTGAGGAAACGCGAATAAGCCGATTTGACCTCATCGAGCGTTACTGACGCGCTTGCATTCCAAGCCGTGAAGGCACCAGAATCAAGCATCATGTGCGAAGGGCACGAAGGCGTTCGGCTCTGGCTGGCTGCGCGCAGAGCCTCAGCGTAAGGCACCCACTCATCCTCAATCCCGCGTTGCACCAGCAACGCCTGTTGCTCTTGATCCTTTTGCTCAAGCCTTGCGATGGCCCGTGGCTCATACTGGCAATAATCGTCAAAGGTCCGAACTCCCGCTTTGACCATGCCAAGCCACTTCATCACCTCAGGCGCATAGGCACCGTGCATCGAGAACAGCCTTTGTGAGCACACCTGGTTTTCTATCGCTTGAAAGGCGTCGTTCTTTGGCGTGCCGGACATATATAGGTGCATCGCGCCCTCCTGACACGAAGGGTAGCAACCGCAAGGCGATGAGGGAACCAGAAAGCGCGTTTTAACAGCGCCTTATCGCCATGACCTCGGAATTTGGCCTTTGCAACGAACTGCACCGCCATTTCGAGTGGCGTTGCAAAATCGTTGCAAAAACGAAAAATGGCGATCCCGGAGGATCACCATTTTTGCTTTACAACCAAGTGGTTGATTGGCTCCGGCGGTAGGGATCGAACCTACGACCAATTGATTAACAGTCAACTGCTCTACCGCTGAGCTACGCCGGAACACGAGGGCGATATAGCAATGGCGTTTGGGGGCGTCCAGAGGCTTTTCGACAAAATCTCACATCGCCGCAAAGAGCGAGTGCCATGTGGGTTCCTCGGCCGTGCGGACGGCGCCCAGATTGTTCAGGGCGACCAGATGGGCAAAGACGTTGCGCGTCGCCGCGGGCATCAGCGCGGGCGGCACATCATAGATCCGGGCTGCCAGGGAGGCCGCGTCGGATGGCGCTGTATCTCGCAGGGCGGTCAGTATTTGTGCGGTCCGGTCGCGGCGGTGCTGTGCCAGTTCGAACAGACGCTGCTGCGGGTTCTCGATCGCCGGGCCATGTGCGGGAAAAATGCGGCGCGGCGCCAGGTCGGCCAATCGTTCGAGGCTGCGCATGTAATCGGCGAGATCGCCGTCGGGCGGCGAGATCAGCGTTGACGACCAGCCCATCACGATATCGCCGCAAAAGACCAAATCCTCCCAGGCGAAGGACAGGTGATTGCCGGCATGGCCCGGCGTGTGCAGGGCGGTCAGCCGCCAGTCATCGGTCGCGATTTCTTCGCCGTCGGCCAGCGTGATGTCAGGGCGGAAGGACAGATCCAGCCCTTCACCGCCGCCGGCGCCGCCATGGCCCGCCAGCCGCTGCATGATCGGCGAGCGCCCGGCCAGCGCGTCGCCAAAGGCCAGAACCGGCGCGCCGGTCTGCGCGGCAAGGGCAGCGGCACCCTCGGAGTGATCGCGGTGTGCGTGGGTGACCAGAATATGGCTGATCCGCCCGGCCTCGGCTGCCGCCAGAATCGCCGCGCGGTGTTCGGGGATGTCGGGGCCGGGGTCGATCACCGCGATCTGGTTCTCGCCTATCAGGAATGTGTTGGTGCCCGGGCCGGTCAGCGGCGAGGGGTTCGGTGCCAGCACGAGACGCAGCCCCTTGGGCAAATCGTCCGGCGGCTGAGGCAGGGCTTTCGCATCGCGTGTCATGGCGCTAGCCTAGCCGCGAGGTTGCAGGGTTTCCATGGCATTTCGACCGGATTTTACGTGGCTCAAACGGTTCTTTCCGCGCGGCATCTATGGCCGGGCGGCGCTGATCCTGTTTTTGCCCGTTGTGACGGTGACGCTGGTTGTCAGCGTCATGTTCCTGCAGCGCCATTTCGATGATGTGACGCGCCAGATGACCGCCAGCATGGCGCGGGAGCTGGCCTTTGTTGCGGCGCAGGTCGATCAGGCCGCAAATTCACCCGGTGCGATGCTGGCCGGGGAAACCGTTGCCCGGCCGTTGGGCCTGTCCCTCATGCTGCCTGTGCCAGGCCCGGTCGAGGACAGCCGGCTGTTCTATGATTTCTCGGGTCGGGTGGTGATCGACGCGCTGCGCCAGGAGGTGCCGCAGGTCACCGGCATTGATCTGGGCAGTGACATCAAGCGCGTCAATGTGACCATGGACGGGGCGTTCGGTCCCTATATGCTATCCTTTGATCGGGCACGGGTCAGTGCATCGAACCCGCACCAATTGCTGGTGCTGATGATGTTCACATCGCTCTTGATGTCGGGGATCGCCACGATCTTTCTGCGCAACCAGCTGCGGCCGATCCGGCGTCTTGCGCGGGCAGCCGAGGAATACGGCAAGGGTCGCATCGTGCCCTATCGCCCGGCAGGCGCGACCGAGGTGCGCAGTGCCGGCGCTGCGTTTCTGGATATGCGAAACCGGATCGAGCGCAGCAATGAGCAGCGAAAGATCATGTTGTCGGGGATCAGCCATGATCTGCGCACGCCGCTGACCCGGTTGCGGCTGGGGTTGTCGATGCTGTCGCCCGATGATCTGCCCGACCAGCCCGAGATCGACGATATGGTCGCGGATGTGGATGAAATGGGGCGCATGATTAGTGCCTTTCTGGATTTCGCGCGTGACGAGGCGCAGGAAGGGCAGGCCGTCTCCATCGCGGCGCTGCCGTTTCTGCGCGGGGTGGTCGCGGATGCACAGCGCGCCGGTCAGAATGTCAGCCTGATCATGGCCGAGGGATCGGACGAGGCAGAGGTCGCGTTTCGACCCGATATGCTGCGCCGCGCCATCGAAAACCTGTTCGGCAATGCCGTGCGATACGGGACGCTGGCCGAGGTCGAGGTGGTGCTTGGGCCGCGCAGCCTGCGCATCAGCGTCGAGGATGACGGGCCCGGTATCCCCGAAACCCAACTGGACGAGGCGATGCGCCCGTTCACGCGGCTCGATTCGTCGCGCAATCAGAATCGCGGGCAGGGCGTCGGGCTGGGTCTGGCAATAGCAGCCGACGTCGCGCGCGCGCACGGCGGACAGTTGAGATTGGGGCAGGGACGCAAGCTGGATGGATTGCGCGCAGAGATCGTGATTCCGCGATAAAATGCCGCGCAGCGGTGTTGCGGCAGGCGAAACGGGTGCATTTTAGTCGTTTGCGACAGACTGTTTGCTTGGATCATGCTGTGCGAAGGAACATATTGAACCGAACCTGTACGGGACCTAAATTAGAGGATGCAGGGGTCGCGCGTTGCCAATGACGGGGCCGTGACTTCGGGCATGAAAGGACTGATCATGAATGAATTAGAAACCCAGACTCACCCGGTCTTGCCGCTGCGCGACATCGTGGTGTTTCCGCATATGATCGTGCCTCTTTTTGTCGGGCGCGAGAAATCAGTGCGGGCGCTGGAAACGGTGATGGAAGAGGATCGGCCGATTCTGCTGGCCGCGCAGATGGATGCCTCCATCGATGAGCCGGATGCAGACGGTATCTTTCGCACCGGCGTATTGGCCAATGTGCTGCAACTCCTGAAACTTCCCGACGGAACGGTCAAGGTTCTGGTCGAGGGCCGCGACCGCGTGCAGATCACCGAATTCGTCGAGAACGAAGATTTCTTTGAAGCCACGGCCAAGCCGCTTGAACAGGCGCCGGGCGATGCTGATACGGTGGCGGCTCTGACCCGCACCGTTTCCGAAGAGTTCGAGCGTTACGTCAAGGTGCGCAAGAATATCCCCGAAGAGGTGGTTTCCGCCGTTGCCGAGGCCCGCGAACCCGCGCGGCTGGCCGATCTGGTCAGCGGCCATATGGGCGTGGACATCGACAAGAAGCAGGATCTGCTGGAAACGCTGGATGTCGGCCAGCAACTGGAAAAGGTCTACGGCCTGATGCAGGGCGAAATGTCGGTTCTGCAGGTCGAGAAAAAGATCAAATCCCGCGTGAAAACGCAGATGGAGAAAACCCAGCGCGAATACTATCTGAATGAGCAGATGAAGGCCATTCAGAAGGAATTGGGCGATGGCGAGGACGGCCAGAACGAACTGGCCGAACTGGAAGAGCGGATCGAGAAAACCAAATTCTCGAAGGAAGCCCGCGAAAAGGCCCTGTCCGAACTGAAAAAGCTGAAGTCGATGTCGCCTATGTCGGCCGAGGCGACGGTCAGCCGCAATTATCTGGATTGGCTTCTGGCGCTGCCATGGGGCGTGAAGTCGCGCACCAAGAAGGATCTGACCAAGGCCGAGCAGGTGTTGGATGCCGATCACTTTGGCCTTGAGAAGGTCAAGGAACGGATCGTCGAATATCTGGCCGTGCAGAACCGCTCGTCCAAGCTGAAGGGTCCGATCCTCAGCCTCGTCGGACCTCCGGGTGTGGGCAAGACCAGCCTCGGTCGGTCGCTGGCCAAGGCAACCGGGCGCGAATTCATCCGCATCTCGCTTGGCGGTGTGCGCGACGAATCCGAGATCCGGGGCCACCGCCGGACCTATATCGGCTCTATGCCGGGCAAGATCATCCAGGCGCTGAAAAAGGCCAAGACCACGAACCCGCTGATCCTGTTCGATGAAATCGACAAGATGGGGCAGGATTTCCGTGGCGACCCGGCCTCGGCCATGCTTGAGGTGCTGGACCCGGAACAGAACTCGACCTTCGTCGACCACTATCTTGAGGTCGAATACGATCTGTCCAACGTGATGTTCGTGACCACGGCCAACAGCTATAACATGCCCGGCCCGTTGCTGGACCGGATGGAGATCATTCCGCTGTCGGGCTACACCGAGGACGAAAAACGCGAGATCGCACGCCGTCACCTGCTGTCCAAGCAGATCAAGGCCAATGGTTTGCGCAAGGGCGAATTCAGCGTCACCGACGAGGCGCTGACCCATGTGATCCGCTATTACACGCGGGAAGCCGGGGTCCGCTCGCTCGAACGCGAAATCGCCAAGCTTGCGCGGAAAGCCGTGACCGAGATCCTCAAGGGCAAGGTCAAATCGGTCGAGGTCACGCCGGAGAAAGCCGAAGAATATCTTGGCGTTCGCAGGCATCGTTACGGTCTGGCCGAACAGGACGATCAGGTCGGCGTGGTGACGGGTCTGGCCTGGACGCAGGTTGGCGGCGATCTGTTGCAGATCGAGGCGCTGCGCCTGCCGGGCAAGGGCCGCATGAAGACGACCGGGAAACTGGGCGATGTGATGAAGGAATCCATCGACGCAGCCTCCAGCTTTGTGCGCTCGATCTCGCCCGAGATCGGGGTGAAGCCGCCCGAGTTCGACAAGCGTGACATCCACGTTCACGTCCCCGAAGGCGCGACGCCAAAGGATGGACCGTCCGCGGGTATCGCCATGGTGACCAGTGTCGTTTCGGTCATGACCGGCATTCCCGTTCGCAAGGATGTGGCGATGACGGGCGAGGTGACCCTGCGCGGCAATGTCCTGCCCATTGGCGGTCTCAAGGAAAAGCTGCTGGCGGCTCTGCGTGGCGGCATCAAGACGGTGCTTATCCCGGCCGACAACGAAAAGGACCTGGTTGAAATCCCTGCGAATGTGAAAGAAGGGCTGACCATCATCCCCGTCAGCAACGTCCGCGAGGTGTTGAAACAGGCGCTGGTTCGGGCGCCCGACCCGGTCGAATGGGACGAGGCTGCCGAAGAGGCGGCCGAGGCGGCAAAACTGGCCGTTCAGCGCGGTGAGACGGGCGGCTCTGGCGCGTCCGTCGCGCACTGAGCACTGACCTAAACATATGATGTATTCGGGGCGCCGCATTTGGCGCCCCGTTTCATTGCGAACGGAAACAAGTGCTTGTAAGATCGCATAGGCAGAGGTAACGGCCCCACGATCACGGCAGGTTGTTTGCGCTCTGCGAGGATTGACCAGCCTTCAGGACAAGGTGGAACACAGATGACCAAACCGGGCGGACCCGACAAGTCAAAAGCGGCAGAGGACGCGCCTCAGCAGGCTCGTGTCGTGCAAAAGCGTGAATTTGTCGATCGGGTCGTCGAGGCGACGGGCAGCAAGAAAAGTGACGTCAAACCAATCGTCGAGGCCGCGCTGGATCAATTGGGCCGCGCCTTTGCGGCGGGCGAAACCCTGGTCATCCAGCCCTTTGGTCGTGCGCGCGTCAGCATGCGCAAAGATCTGCAGAACGGCGGCGAGGTCATCAATCTGCGACTGCGGCGACGGGGCGCCGACCACAACCAGGACAGTTCAAAATCAGGCGAGCAATAGCGTCGGCTGACCCGATCGCAGCGGCCAGAAAGCCTCTTGCATCACTTTTCCTGCGTCGCTACATAGCGCCCTGCGGGTGATTAGCTCAGTGGTAGAGCGCTTCGTTCACATCGAAGATGTCAGCGGTTCAAATCCGTTATCACCCACCATTTCCTCTTGAACGTCACACCGCGCCATCGACCAGCGGCGGGCTGGCCCGCGCAGATCACGCGGCCGCAAATGATTGATCTGGCGCCGCCTTTGACCGCCTGACATCTCCAAACCCTCTTCCCCTTTCACGAATGTTGTGGAAGGAATTGGTTATGGCCCGGTCAACAGGGTCGTCAGGGAGCGTGGATGGCCAGCGGATCGAAAAGCGAGGCGGCGCAGGGGGCGACACTGATTGCCCCGCCTTTCCTCTATGCGCTTTTGGTGCTGGCCGCGCCGTTGCTGACGATCTTTGCCTACAGCTTTCTGACCGATGGCTATCTCGAGGTCATTCGCGATTTCACGCTGGATAACTACCGGCAGGTGATCGGTGATCCGATCGTGCGCTCGGTCATGCTGCGGTCGCTATGGGTGTCGATCCTGGTGACGTTGGTGACGGTCATTCTGGCCTTTCCGGTGGCCTATTATGTCAGCTTTATCGTGCGCCCCGAGCGCAAGGCGCTGTGGCTGTTTCTGATCACCATTCCCTTTTGGACCAGCTATCTGATCCGGGTTTTCCTGTGGAAGGTGATCCTTGGCTATAACGGCGTGATCAATTCGTCGCTTATGGGGCTTGGCATCATCGACGAGCCGCTGAGCTTTATCCTATATAACGTCAACGCCATCGTGCTGACGCTGGCCCATGCCTATGCGCCCTTCGCCATTCTGCCGATCTTCGTGGCGCTGGAAAAGATCGACCGCTCGCTGCTGGAGGCCGGGCGCGATCTGGGCGAAAGCCGCCTGATGACATTCTGGCGGGTGACGCTGCCGCTGGCCATGCCGGGCGTTATCGCGGCGACGCTGATCGTGTTCATCCCGACCATTGGCGATTACGTCACGCCGACGGTGATCGGAGGCGGCAAGATCCCGATGATCGCCAATATGATACAGGTGCAGATGCTGGATCTGGACAACCGTCCGCTTGGATCGGCGCTGGCCGTGACCGCCATGCTGATCGTCGCCATCGTCAGCGGCATCTTTCTGTTCCTCAACCGACGATTCCTCAGGGTGCGGCAATGAGGCCCGGTGCGTTTCAGGGCAGCGGCTTGCGCATCTATGCGCTGCTTTATCTGGTGTTCCTCTATGCGCCGATCCTGCTGCTGCCAGTCTTTGCCTTCAATTCCGGCACCATCATCGCCTTTCCGCTGAAGGGTTTCACGACCGAATGGTTCGGTCAGATGTGGGGCAATGCCACGCTGCGGCTGGCGCTGCGAAATTCGCTGATCATCGCGGTCAGTTCCTCGGTTCTGGCGACGTGCCTTGGCATCTTTGCGGCGCGCGCCTCGACCCGCTTCAAGTTTCCGGGCAAGGGACCGATCATGGGGTTCATCATGCTGCCCATGGTGCTGCCCGAAATCATCGTCGCCATGTCGCTGCTGGTCGTGCTGCTGGGCGCGGGCATCGAGCTGTCGATCCTGACCGTCATCATCGGTCACACGCTGATCTGCATGCCCTATGCCATCGCCATTCTGTCCACGGCCTTTTCCAGTCTGGATCCATCGCTGGAAGAGGCAGCCTTTGATCTGGGCGAAAGCCGGTGGGGCGCGTTCCGGCTGATTACCCTGCCGCTGGTCATGCCCGGCATCATCAGTGCCTTGCTGATTTCCTTCACCATCAGCCTGGATGAATTCATCATCGCCTTCTTTCTGGCGGGCAGCCAACCGACGCTGCCGACCTATATCTTCAGCCAGCTGCGCTTTCCGGCTCAGATCCCGATGATCATGGCGCTTGGAACGGTGCTGGTGGCGTTGTCGATCCTGTTGTTGGCCATTGGCGAATATTTCCGCCGCCGCAGCCTGTCGCGCAGCGGTGGCAAGAATACCGGAGGCCTGATGTGACCGAGACTGCCAAGCCGATGATCGAATGCCAGGAACTGCATAAGTATTATGGCGATTACCACGCGCTGCGCGGCATTGACCTGACCATTCGAGAGGGCGAGTTCTTTTCGCTGCTGGGTCCATCTGGCTGCGGCAAGACGACGCTGCTGCGCACCATCGCAGGGTTCGAGGATATTTCCTCGGGCGCGGTACTGATCGACGCCAAACGCATGGAGGACGTGCCCGCGAACAAGCGTCCCACCAATATGGTGTTTCAGTCCTATGCCATCTTTCCGCATCTGACCGTGGCCGAGAATGTGGCCTTTGGCTTGCGCCGCGATTCGCGTTCGCGCGATGAAAAGGCCAGGCTGGTTGATGAAGCCCTGGGCATGGTCGGCCTCAAGGGTTACGGCGGCCGGGCTGCCCATGCGCTGTCAGGTGGTCAGCGGCAACGGGTGGCGCTGGCCCGTGCGCTGATCCTCAAGCCCAAGGTGCTGCTGCTGGACGAGCCGCTATCGGCGCTGGACCGCAAGATGCGCGAACAGATGCAGGTCGAACTGATCAAGCTGCAGCGTCAGGTCGGCATCACCTTCGTGCTGGTCACCCATGATCAGGAAGAGGCACTGGTCATGTCCGACCGCATCGCCGTGATGTTCGAGGGCGAGATCGCGCAGCTTGACGGCCCCGAGGCGCTGTATGCCCGCCCGGCCAATCGCCGCGTGGCCGATTTCATCGGCGTAATGAACTTTCTGCCCGCCGAAGTGCTGGGCGACACTGCAGATGGCGGTGCGCGCGTTCGTGTGGCCGGTCTGGGCGAGGTCGAATTGCCCGCCAGCCAGATCAGTCAGGCCAATGCCGACGATGCCGGCACGACCGTGGGCTTTCGTCCAGAGACGATGACCCTGATTGGCGCGGGCCAGACCCACAATCAGGTGCACGAGACCGAGGCCACCATCGACGAGGTCGTCTATTACGGTGACATGACCTATTACGACCTTCGGCTGGATGGCGCCGATGGCGAGGGCAAAACGTCCCGACCGGTTCGGATTTCGATGCGCAATGTCTTTGGCCGCGACGTGCAGGACGTGGGCTCACGCACTCGTGTGGCGTGGTCGCCGGGCTCGCTGGTGCTTTTCCGCTGATCGCTGCAATCCGCCAAGCGGCTTCCCGCAAGCCCGGTTTGCGGCCCGTTTCCCGACGTGCAAGGCTTTGCGGGCCTAGTGCAACCATATTGGGAAATGAACAATGAGTTTTTGCAAACACATGCTGGCAGGTCTGTCGCTGATGGCCATTTCGGCAACGGCGACATGGGCGCAGGATGCCGCGGCACCCGAGGCCGCACCCGAGGCAGAGGCACAAGCTGCGCCTGCCTCACCTGACCCGCAGGCGGCCTATGATGCCGCACGCAACCAGCTTGGCGTGTTGAGCTATTGTCAGGATGAAGGCCATATCGACGGTACTGCCGTCGAAATCCAAGGCCGGATGCTGGAAATGGTCCCCGCTGGCGATGTCGCACAGGGCGACGCGGCCGAAGCCAATGGCAAGGAAGGCAAGGTCGTCGGCATGGGCGTCGAAACGACACTGGCCGAGGCGGCGACCCAGCAGGGCGCGACCGAAGCGGCGCTGTGTCAGCAGATGGATGCGTTGATCAAGCAGGCGGGCGAGCAACTGCCGGCTGAATAAGCTTCTGATCAACAAAATCGGGCCGCCATCTGCACAAAGCGGGTGGCGGCCTTTTCAGGTCTTTGCCGGCAGTTCGGCCAACCCGGCCTGCACTTTCTTTGGCAGCTTTTCGCGAATGATCCGGTAACTGGCCGTGATGCGGTGTTCCAACTCATCGGGCGCAGTGCCCAATGGCAGTTCGATCCAACTGCGGTGAAAATAGGCCGCGCGCCGCGCCACTTGCGCCTCGATCAGCATTTCGGCGGTATCGATCCCGTCGGTCTTGACCGCCACTGCCTCGTTCACCGCGCCGATGACGGCAAACATCTTGCCACCGACCTTCCAGCAATCATGCCCGCCGCCCCAGGGGTCCGAGTGTTCGGCGCCAGGCAGGGCCGCGCAGATAGCGTTGACGGTCTTGCGGCTCATGCGCGTTCCTGTCGCCTCTCCAGTTTGATCAGGATGCCATCGCGCCCGCGCAGGGTCAAACGCGCGACCGGCACCGGATCGACCTGGCCGGGCGACAGCCGAAAGGCGCGGGTAATCAGTGCCAGCATCAACACCCCTTCCAACATCGCAAAGCCAGCACCGGGGCAGACGCGCTGGCCTGCGGAAAACGGGATATAGGCATTGCGCGCCGAGACCCGGCCTGCGTCGCTGTCCCATCGTCCCGGATCGAATGTGTCGGGTCGATCCCAAAGCCGGTCATGGCGGTGCAAATGCCACGGCGACAGGATCAGCTGTGCGCCGCGCGGCACCTCGCGGTCGCGGAAATGCTGCGGGCAGGCGGCCTCGCGCACCATCATCGGCACAGGCGGATAAAGGCGCAGCGCCTCGCGGAACACGGCGCGTGTCACCTTGAGCCGCGACAGGCCCGCCATGTCCTCGGTCATCGTGGCGGCCTCTTGCGCGACCAGGTCCTGCCATTCGGGATTTGCGGCCAGCAACCACAGTGCCCAGGAAAGGGCCGAGGCGCTGGTCTCGTGCCCGGCTAGAAAGAAGATCGCGACTTGGTCGATCATCTCGGGCGCGGTGAAGGTCCGGCCCGTCTGGGGGTCTGGTGTGGTCATGATCTTGGTCGCCAGATCGTCCGGTGCCGTGCCCTCGGTGATAGCGCGCATCCGATCCTCGACCAGACCCCTGATCAGTCCCCTGATCTCGGCGGCGGTTTCGCGGGTGCGGCGCGAATGCAGGCGTGGCAGCCAGTTCGGCAGAGGCAGCAATGCGGCAAGGTTGACGATCGGCTGGGCTGCCTGATGGGCGCGAAACGCGCCGAATACACGTTCCGCGACCTGATGCTCGATAGGCAGCGAAAACAGCGTGCGAAATATGGCGTCGGCGGCGGCGTGACTGGCCTCGGGTTCGATGTCGATCTCACCCACCGGCAGGCGCGCGGCGACGGCTTGGGCCGCATCCAGCAGCGCGGGAAAAACCTCGCGCAAGCGACCGCCCTCAAAGGCCGGGTCTATGATGCGGCGCTGAGACTGCCATTCCTCGCCATTGGTGAGAAAGACCGAATTGCCCAGCAGTGGTGCCAGCCCTTCGCGCAACCGGTTCGATTTTGGGAACTCGGCGGGGCGTTCCTGCAGGATCAACCGCACAAGCGCGGGGTCATTGCAGACAAAGCTGTGGATCAGCGGATTGCGGAACTCGGCCATCCAGGCGTGAAACAGGTTGGCGGGCAGGGCAGATAGCAGGTCGCGGCGAAAGCCTCGGACCATCCGCAGGATACCGCCGCGCTTGGGGCTTGCCTGTGGCTTGGGCGGGATCATGCGCTGACCTTTTCCCGGTTGCCCGGTCCGGCCGGCGTCGTGATCCGCCCGGGCGAATGGGCGCGGCCTGCAAACCGCTGCGCCAGCGTCTGCGGCCCGGCGGTGATGGCGAAATAATCGTAGTCACCGGGACGGTCGAAGGTGCAGAGATACTGGAAATGCAGCCGGAACCAATGGCCGCGCAGCGCCCGCTGCTTTTCCGCAGACAGGGTTTGCGTAAAGGCGGCCGAGATGATCAGCGGGTGTTTCTGATCCGCAGGCGCCACCCCGGTCACGGCGACTGGATCACACAGCCCGAAACAACAGGCATCACCGGGTGCCGTGACGTCCATCCAATAAAGCTCGTCTCGGGTGGACAGATAAGCCAGATCGGCGCGCAACCGGTCGGCGCGAGGCAGGAACGAGGCCATCGGCACCACGTGGCCAAGGCTGAGAAACGACAGGGTCGGCCCGTCCGCCGGCACACGGCGCGCGCGGATCAGGTCTGCAAGAACCGAAACCGCCAGATAAGCACCTGATGAATGCCCGACGATCAGCACTTCGTCCCAATCGCCCTGCAGCACATCCGCGATGCGGTCGGTGAACTGGGCAACGCGGCCCTCTAACGCGGCGGGATAAGCACCGCCCTGTTCGGCGGTAAAGGCATAGTCATGCATCAGGTAATGGGCGAAAATCCTGCCATCCAGCCGTCGCCACAGAACCAGGCCGCCCCATGCGGTGGCGGCCATAAGCGGCAGTCCCAGCCACCAGCCGCCAAACCGCGCCGCCAGCCAGCCCACCAGCCATCCTGCCAGCAAGGCCACCAGCAACTGCGCCAGCAGTACCACAATCGGATAAAGCGCCGCGATCACCGGACCCCGGCGCAGGCGCATCAGCCGAAACAGCGCACCCGAACCGATATAGGCCCAGGCCGTGCGCACAAGCTGCCCGTAGGTCGCCAGAATGCCGCGCCCCATCGAGCCCTGAACGATATCCGCCCAGATCAGAACCTCGAATTCCGCGCGTGCGGCCCCGTCCGAGAAATCACCGGCAGCACCCCAGCCAAATCCGGTGCGATCCACGCGCGCGCACAGGCTCAGCCCATAGCCCGAGATCGAAGCCTGTTGCGCACCCTCGCGGCGGTATAATTCGCGGTAGCGGCGCGGCGGGATCGGATCATAGCCGGGGATATACAACACACGGCGGCGGAACGGCTGCATCAGTGACCCTTGCGGTTTAGCATGCAGCATAAGGGCTGTGTCGCAGGCGGCAAGGCGGATAAGCGGCGCCGGTTCCGGGACTTAGTCGGTGCTGCGCCAGCGTGCCTCATTCGCCTCGATCGCGGCGATGCGCCGGTCGGTGCGGGGATGCGACAGCAGCCACGCGGGCGTGCCGGCCCCCATGCGCCCGGTCAGCGTGTCCAGTTTGCGAAACAGCGATTTCTGCGGCTCGGTGCCAAGACCTGCCTTGATCATCAGCGCGCTGGCAAATTCATCGGCCTCGAACTCGTCCTGCCGCGACAGCCGCGCAGCGACGGCGGTGGCGGCCATATGGGCAAGCCAGTTGCCGATAAAGGGAATAAAGCGCCCCAGCACCCCCGCCAGCGCCAGCCGGATCGCGTTCTGGCCTGCGAAATCCACCATCCTGCGCCGCGAATGGCCATGCGCAACATGGCCCAATTCATGCGCGATGACCGATGCCAGTTCGGCATCCGTGACCTCGCAGGCATCGAGCTTGCGGATGAAACCACGGGTCAGAAAGATCCGGCCATCGGGCGCCGCCAGGCCGTTGATCGGTTCGATCTCATAGATATGCGCCTCGACCGGGGGCAAATCCATCGCCTTGCCAAGGCGTTCAAGCATCGGCGACAGGCGCGGATGCTTCAGCGGCGTGGTGTTCTCGTTCAACTCTCGCTTGAGCCGCCACGCCGAAAAGAAATACATGGCGGCGACATAGAGGATGATCAGCAGAAGAGGCGTAAGTTTCAGCATAGTCTGGATATGGGGGGCGCAGTGGGGCGGGTCAATTGCGATGCGCCATCAGTCGAGCGCTTTTGCACCTACCGTTGGTCGCGGTCGCCCGGCTGCTGCCCGCGCCGTTCGCGGATACGCCGGTTCAGCCAGAGGCCCAGCCCCAGCATGATGGCGGTGGCAGCAACAAGGCCAAGGACGGAACCGGCCAGATCGGCAGCCGCCGCGATATTGCCGCCAAAGACCATGCCCAGCCCAAGATAGATCGCCACCCAGATCATCGCGCCAAGGGTGCTGGCCAGCGTAAAGTTGGGATGCGGAAAGCCCGCCGCACCGGCCGCCAGCGTCATCCATGGCCCAAGCGGCGAGAACAGCCAGCGCGACAGAAAGACCGCCGTGCCGCCGCGCGCCGCCAGCATACCGCGCGCGCGCCCGACCATCGCTCCGCTGCGCCCCTGCCTGCGCGACAGCCAGTCCTGCGCGCCGCGACCCAGAAAGAACGCCGCCTGATCGCCGATGAGAAAGCCGGCCAAGGCCGCCAGCGCAACCGTCATCAGGGTCAGATCGCCCGATCCGACAAAGGCCCCCGCCGCGATCAGCAGCAGCGATGATGGCACCGGCAGCAACAGGCAGGATGCCAGCGTGGCCAGCGCGATCAGCCAGGGGCCCCATTGCGGCAGCAGGGCCAGGATCGTCTCTGTCATGGCGGCGAGGTGGCGCCGGGCTCATCCGGGCCGTCTGCGCGGGTGCGTTCCTGCGCCAGTCTGTCATTCAGGGTGTCGATCAATGCCTCGATGGGAATGCCCTGCACCTCGGCGATCTCTGACAGGCGCAGCCCGCGCATGGAACCGTCGGTGATCCCGATCGCCTGCGCCAGTTCGGGCGGGGGCAGGTGCCATGATCGCGCCAGAAAGCCGACGGTCATCCATGGCTGAGGCGCCTGATGCTGATGCGCGGGATTGGTCCAGTAAAGCGCCCGGTCGACCAGCCGAAACCCGAAAAAGCCCGTCAGCGCAACGGCCACCAGAAAGGCCGCCGCAATCGGCCAATCACGACGATGCAGATGTCGGCGCAGCCATATCCCGACCGCCGCCGTCAGCAGGACCGCAAAGATCACGTTCGCCGTCGGTCCCAGCATGGCCGCGGTCCCTCCTGTTAGCCCAGCACCCGCATGGCCTGGGTCAAGCCGTCCAGCGTCAGCGGCATCATCCGGTTTTCGAAAATCTGGCGGATCATGCCAATGGATTGGGTATAGGCCCAACGCGGCTCTGGCACCGGATTGAGCCAGACATGATCGGGCCATGTTTCTGCCAGGCGGCGCAGCCAGATCTCGCCCGATTCCTCGTTCCAGTGTTCATTCGCACCGCCCGGCACGGCGATCTCATAGGGCGACATCGAGCCGTCACCGACAAAGATGCACTTATAGTCGCGGCCATAGCGATGCAGCAGATCCCAGGTCGGGATCTGTTCGTTCCAGCGACGGTGATTGTCCTTCCAGACGGCCTCATAGGGGCAGTTATGAAAGTAGTAATGTTCCATATGCTTGAATTCGGCGCGGGCGGCGCTGAACAATTCGTCCACCAGACGGGTGTGATCGTCCATCGAGCCACCGACATCCAGAAACAGCAGCACCTTGACCGCATTGCGCCGCTCGGGCCGGGTTTTCACGTCGATATAGCCGTGATCGGCCGTGGCCTGGATGGTGGCCGGCAGATCCAGCTCGTCCGCTGCGCCGTGGCGGGCCCATTGACGCAGGCGCTTGAGTGCGACCTTGATGTTGCGGGTGCCCAATTCGACGCTGTCGTCGAAATCGCGGAATTCGCGCTTGTCCCAGACCTTGACCGCGCGGCGATGGCGGCTTTCATCCTGCCCGATGCGCACGCCTTCGGGGTTATAACCATAGGCGCCAAAGGGGCTGGTGCCTGCGGTGCCGATCCATTTGTTGCCGCCCTGGTGGCGACCCTTTTGTTCGGCCAGCCGGTCACGCAGCCGCTTCATCAACTCGTCAAAACTGCCCGGCCCGTCGATATCGGCCTTTTCGTCATCGCTGAGCAGTTTTTCGGCCAGTTTTTCCAGCCATTCGCGGGGCAGGGCTTTCTCGGAAATCAGCTCGTCCAGCGTCACATGCTCCAGCCCGCTGAAACTGGCCGCGAACGCCCGGTCAAAGCGGTCGATGTGGCGTTCGTCCTTGACCAGAACGGTGCGCGAGAAATGGTAAACGCCATCGACGGTCCAGCCGGTCACGCCAGCCTGCAGGCCCGCCAGCAGGTCCAGATATTCGCGCAGGCTGACGGGAACCCCTTCTCGGCGCAGATTGTCGAGAAAGGGGGTCAGCATCAGACCATCCTGTCGATGATGATGGTGACAAACAGGCCCAGGGCCGAAAAGGCCAGCGCGAAGGCTGCGGCATATTGCAGCCGGTCCTTGCGGTTACCGCCAAGGGCGGTTGCACGGCGCCAGCCCAGCAGGGCTCCGATCACGATTGCGGCGATAATGATCATGTCGGCTCTCTCGCTTGCTGTATCGCATCGGGCATAGCTGGGCAAATCGCCCCGTGCAACCGACGCCTGATCGCGATAGCGTCATGGCAAGTGGATCGGAGGATATAATGACTGAACTGCCAACACTACGTTCCAGCATACGCGCGGCCCATCTGGCTGATGAGGCAAGCGCCATTGCTTCGCTGATCGCCAGCTATGGTCCCGATGCGGCGGCCCGGTCACGAATCGACGCGACCACGGTGGAACTGGTGCGTGATATCAGGGCAGGCGACGATCCGGGCCTGATGGAGGTGTTTCTGGCAGAATACGGCCTGTCCACCGATGAGGGCGTGGCGCTGATGTGTCTGGCCGAGGCGCTGCTGCGCGTCCCCGATGCCGAGACCATGGATGAATTGATCGAAGACAAGATCGCCCCCTCCGAATGGGGGCATCATCTGGGCAAGTCGTCCTCGTCGCTGGTCAATGCCTCGACCTGGGCGCTGATGCTGACAGGCAAGGTGCTGCAGGAAAACAGATCCCCCGGCATCGCGGGCCATTTGCGCAATGCGGTCAAGCGCCTGGGCGAGCCGGTGATCCGCACCGCCGTTCACCGCGCGATGCGCGAGATGGGCCAGCAATTCGTGCTGGGCGAAACGGTCAAGGATGCGATCAAACGCGGTCGCGACCGCGTCGCCAAGGGTTATACCTACAGCTATGACATGCTGGGCGAGGCGGCGCGCACCGAGGCGGATGCGCGCGAATATCTTGCCGCCTATGAAGGCGCGATTGCGGCGCTGGCAGCGCAGGCAAAAAGCAGCGATATCCGCGACAATCCGGGCATTTCGATCAAGCTTTCAGCGCTGCATCCCCGGTACGAGGAACCGCAGCGCGACCGGGTGATGGCCGAACTGGTGCCCATTACGCTGCGGCTGGCGCGGGCGGCAAAGGCCGCCAATATGGGGTTGAACATCGACGCGGAAGAGGCCGACCGGCTAGAGATTTCGCTGGATGTGATCGAGGCCGTGCTGTCCGATCCGTCGCTGGCCGGTTGGGACGGGTTCGGCGTCGTGGTGCAAGCCTATGGCAAGCGCGCCGCCGGCACCATCGACTGGCTCGAGGCGCTGGCCGAGCGGCTGGACCGGCGCATCATGGTCCGGCTGGTCAAGGGCGCCTATTGGGACACCGAGATCAAACGCGCGCAGGTCGAGGGGCTGCCGGGCTTTCCGGTCTGGACCCATAAGCCCGCAACCGATGTGGCCTGGATCTGCTGCGCACGCAAATTGCTGGCAAGCCCGCGCATCTATCCGCAATTCGCAACCCATAACGCCCATTCGACCGCCGCGGTGCTTGAACTGGCCGGCGAGGATCGCGATTGGGAATTCCAGCGCCTGCACGGCATGGGCGAGGCGCTGCACGGGCTGCTGCACGATGGGCACGACACGCGCTGCCGCATCTATGCCCCGGTCGGCGCGCATGAGGATTTGCTGGCCTATCTGGTCCGTCGCCTTCTGGAAAACGGCGCCAATAGCAGCTTTGTGAACCGGATCGTTGATGAGGACGTGCCCCCCGCCGAGGTCGCGCCAGATCCCTTTGTCGAATGGGAACAGGTCGCAGGGCAACCCGCAGTGGGGGTCAGGCACCCGGAAAACCTGTTTGGCAAGGACCGGGTGAATTCGCGTGGCTTCGATCTGCGCGATCCCGAGGTTCTGGAAATGATCGAACAGGCCCGCGCGCCATGGGCCAGCCATCAATGGCAGGGCGGCCCGTTGCTGGCGGGTGACCTATCGCGCGACGGCCAGACGGAAACGGTGATCAACCCCGCGCGCCCCGGTGACACCGTGGGGCAGGTCGGGCAATCGACGCCTGCGGATGTGGAAACCGCGCTGAGCAACGCCCGCATCTGGGACGCCCCGCCCGAAGAGCGCGCAGCGGCCCTGCGCCGCGCGGCTGATTTGTACGAGGAACATTACGCCGAACTCTTTGCCCTGATCGCGCGCGAGGCCGGGAAATCGCAACCAGATTGCGTCGCCGAATTGCGCGAGGCAGTGGATTTCCTGCGCTACTACGCCGATTTCGCCAGTGCAGATGCGCCGCGCGGCCTCTTTACCTGCATCTCGCCCTGGAACTTCCCGCTGGCGATTTTCACCGGCCAGATCGCCGCGGCACTGGCTGCGGGCAATGGCGTGCTGGCCAAGCCAGCCGAAACCACAAGCCTTGTCGCATGGCGCGCAGCACAACTGCTGCATGAGGCGGGCGTGCCTGCCCATGCGCTGCAATTGCTGCCGGGCGAAGGCCGCGTGGTCGGCACCGCGCTTAGCAGTGATGCGCGGGTCAATGGCGTCTGCTTTACCGGCAGCCTGCCCACCGCACAGGCGATCAATCGCGCCATGGCCGAACACCTTTCGCCTGACGCGCCGTTGATTGCCGAAACCGGCGGGCTGAACGCGATGATCGTGGACAGCACCGCACTGCCCGAACAGGCCATTCGCGACATTCTGGCCAGCGCCTTTCAATCGGCCGGGCAACGCTGCAGCGCCCTGCGCATCCTCTATGTGCAGGAAGACGTGGCCGACAAGATGCTGACCATGCTGCACGGTGCCATGGACGAATTGCGCCTTGGCGATCCCTGGCATCTGGAAACCGATATAGGCCCGGTCATCAACGCAGCCGCCAAGAAAGGCATCGACGATCATGTCGCAGCCGCGCGCAGCGACGGACGCGTGCTGCACCGGCTGAAAGCGCCGTCACGCGGGCATTTCGTGGCGCCGGTGAGCATCCGCGTCGGCGGGATCGAGAATATCGAACGCGAGATATTCGGTCCGGTCCTGCATGTGGCGACCTTCAAGGCCGAAGATCTGGACAAGGTGATCGCGGCCATCAATGCCTCGGGCTATGGGCTGACCTTTGGCCTGCATACCCGCATCGACGACAGGGTCGAACATATCGACCGTCACCTGCATGTCGGCAACGTCTATGTGAACCGCAACCAGATCGGTGCGATCGTGGGCAGCCAGCCCTTTGGCGGCGAGGGGCTGTCGGGCACCGGACCCAAGGCGGGTGGGCCGCATTATGTGCCGCGTTTTCGGGCGGTGCCCTTTACCCGCAACGATGGCAGCGGGGGCACGGAACACAGCACCGGCGCGGGCACGTCGATCAGCAAGGGGCTGGACCAGAAGCGCACGGATACGACGCAGATCCTGTCGACCGTGTTGCTGCCGGGGCCGACTGGCGAATCAAACAGGCTGACGGAACATCCAAGAGGCACGGTCCTGTGTCTTGGCCCCGATACCGCAGCCCAGGCCGCGATTGCCAAAGCCCATGGATGTGAGTCGCTGACCTATGATCAGAGTGTTGATCCCGAGGACTTGCGCGGCCAGCGCGACCTTGCGGTTGTGGCTTTCGACGGCCCAGAAGCGCTGGCCCGCGAATACGCCAAAGTGCTGGCCGAGTTGGAAGGACCCATCATTCCACTGGTCAACTCTGCCGAATTGGCCAGCCATTGCGTGATGGAACGGCATCTGTGCGTCGACACGACCGCCTCGGGCGGAAATGCGTCGCTGCTCGCGGCTGCGGGCTAGCGTCGCTGACAGCTTGGCTTAACGGTGGCCCTTGAACGGTGACAGGGGCCACGCTACGTTGAGAGCAAGTTGAAATCGGAGGGCGTAGATCATGACGCCCAAGCGTCCCGCGGGTGCGGACGCGTTCCCGAGGAAAAAGCCGGTAGAGCCGTCCGTTGCCCGCCACACTAAGGAAGAGCCGCTTTATGCGGCGCTCGACCTTGGAACAAATTCGTGCCGGATGCTTATTGCACGCCCGCGCGGCAATCAGTTTCAGGTCATCGACAGTTTCTCCAAGCCCGTGCAGCTTGGCTACGGGTTGGAGGCCTCTGGCCGCCTGTCGCGCAGTTCGATGGCGCGCACGGTTCATGCGCTGCAGGTCTGCCGGCGCAAGCTAGAGACACATAACGTCACCAATATGCGTCTGGTCGCGACCGAGGCTTGCCGCCGCGCGCGCAACAGCCGTGACTTCATGCGCAAGATCCAGCGGGAAACCGGCCTGCCGGTAGAGGTGATAGAGGCCGAGGAAGAGGCGCGGCTGGCGGTGATTTCCTGCGCGCCGCTGGTGAATGTCGCGACCGAACAGTTGCTGATCGTCGATATCGGGGGCGGCTCGACGGAACTGGTCTGGATCGATCTCGAAGATGTCGAACCGGCCGCGCGGGCGCGTGCCATCATCCGTCTGGGCGAGGGGTTTCGCAATCCGCAGCCGGGCGGGGCGCGCGTGGTCGACTGGATCAGCGTGCCGCTTGGTGTGGCGACGCTGCGCGATCAGTTTTCGGATGTCGAAGACGATCAGGGCCGCTTTGCGCTGATGAGTTGGTATTTCGAAGAGATGCTGGCCGATTTCACGCCCTATGCCGACGGCTCGCCCGAGGCCGGGTTCCAGATCATCGGCACATCGGGGACGGTCACGACGGTCGCCGCCAGCCATCTGGGCCTGCGCCGTTATGACCGAACTAAGGTTGACGGGCTGACCATGACCAGCGATCAGATCGACAAGGTGATTCACTCTTACCTCGCACTCGGTCCCGAAGGCCGCCGCGCTGATCCGCGCATCGGCAAAGAGCGCCATGCCCTGATCATGTCAGGCGCGGCGATCTTGCAGACGCTGATGCGGCTGTGGCCGACGAACCGGCTGTCGGTGGCTGATCGCGGACTGCGCGAGGGGCTGCTTTATGCGCAGATGGTGCGCGATGGGGTGCTGACACCAGAAGGCATGAACGGGGTGGCATGATGGCCAAGATACCGGGCACGGGCGGTGCCAAGGGAAATACCAGCGGGCGCGGGCAGCGCGATCTGAAGGTGCGGGTCAAGACCGCCAAGGGCCGCAAGATGTCCAGCAAACTGTGGCTGGAACGGCAGTTGAACGACCCCTATGTCGCGCGGGCCAAGCGCGAGGGATATCGTGGTCGAGCCGCCTACAAGATCTTGGAACTGGACGATAAATACCGCTTTCTCGTGCCCGGCGCGCGGATCGTCGATCTGGGCTGTGCGCCCGGCGGCTGGTGTCAGGTGGCCGTTGCGCGGGTCAATGCGCTTGGCGAGAAATCGGGCAAGGCCGTGGGCCGCGTGCTGGGCGTCGATTTGCAAGAGGTCGACACCATCGCGGGTGCCGAAATCCATGTGCTGGATTTTCTGGAAGACGGCGCTGATGACAAGGTCAAAGCGTGGCTGGGCGGCCGGGCCGATGTGGTCATGTCCGACATGGCCGCATCCAGCAGTGGCCACAAGAACACCGACCACATGCGCATCGTGGCGCTGGTCGAGGCGGCGGCGCAACTGGCCTTTGACGTCCTTGAACCGGGTGGCACCTTTGTGGCCAAAGTCCTTGCCGGTGGCGCCGAAAGCGACATGCAGGCCATGCTGAAGCGCAATTTCACCAAAGTCGCCAATGTGAAACCACCTGCCAGCCGCAGTGACTCGTCGGAAAAATTCGTGGTGGCGACAGGGTTTCGCGGGCGCCCGGACCCAGAGATCGAGACCGGGGGCGAACTATAGGCGGATTGCTGTTTCCTCTTTGGCGGTGCGGATCACCACCATCGTGAAAAACCGCGATACATTGGTTTTGTCGCGAAACAGGCGTTCGCAAAGCGCATCGAATTCTTCCATGTCGCGCAGGCGCATGATCAGAACCACGTCGCTTTGGCCGGTCACGGCATAGGCTTGCGCGACGGCCTCTTCCCTCAGTGCCAGTTGCAGAAACCGGCGTTGTTGCTGTTCGCCGTGCTGGATCAATTCGACCGTGATGATGGACTTCAGGCCGCGACCGGCCTTGGCCGGGTTCAAAATCGCGACAATGCGGTCGATTACGCCCGAGGCGCGCAACCGTCGAACCCGGCGCAGGCAACTGGAGGGCGACAACCCGACCTCATCAGCCAATTGGGCATTCGTCCGCGCCGAATCGCGCTGCATCAGGTTCAGGATTTTCCGGTCGATACCGTCCATTCGGACCTCCATCTGCAATAATATTGCACAAAGACGCAATCTTTGACCACATCTGCCATGCGGCTCGTGAGAGGGTCAGGCGGAATCACCGGGAAAGAATGTCATGTCCGTTATTGCCGTATTCCGCCAAAAGACTTTGGATTTGCTGCATGTCTATGTCGGCCTCGCAAGGCTGATCATCCCGATTGCGATTGCCGCCGAGGCACTGGCCCGGATGGGTGTCATCACGGCCATCGCGCCGGCGTTTGATCCGGTCATGTCCTTTTACGGCCTGCCACCCGAACTGGGCATCGCCTGGCTGATGGGCATGTTGCTTGGCCTCTGGGGCGCGATCACGCTGATCTTTACGCTGGTGCCCGTGTCCGAACTGAGCGTGGCAGATATCACCATCTTTTCCGCGCTGCTGCTTTTTGCCCATGCGCTGCCCATCGAACAGGCCATCATTCGCCGCGCGGGGCCCGGCCTGCTGGCGACGACACTCATCAGGGTGGCAGGCGGCATGATCTATGCAGCCATCCTGCGCGGGATCAGCGCCGCGACCGGCTGGCTGGAACAGCCTCTGCAAGGCACCTGGCAGCCCATGGCGGAAACGCAGGGCTGGGGCGGTTATCTGATCGGTCTGACCGAGACAATGGCCTGGATGCTGGTCGTCCTGTTGCTGCTGGGCTGGCTGGTCGAGGCGCTGCAGATCACGGGCATCATGGATCTGCTGGGCCGGCTGATCGACCCGGTGCTGCGACTGGCCGGCATCGGCGGCGAGGCGCGGCAATTCGCAGTGATCGGCACGCTTTTGGGCGTCGCCTTTGGGGGCGGGCTGCTGATCCGAGAGGCACAAAGCGGACGGATCCCGCCGCGTCAGATCCTCGCGGCCTGCATCTTCATGGGCTTTTCCCACAGCCTGATCGAGGACACCGCCATTGTCATGGCGCTCGGCGCGGACGGGCTGGCGGTGCTGTGGGGCAGGCTGCTCTTTGCGCTGATTGCCACCGCGCTGGTCATGCGTGTGATCAACCGATTGCCGCCGTCGGTCTTTGAGGCTTGGCTGTTCCCCGCTGCGCGCTCAAAGGCCGGGCCAGGCCAGGACCGCGCCGCCTGACGCCGTCATTCACGAAATTCTCGCGGCAGGCGTCCGGTTGCGTTGACAAAAGCGCGGCTGAGATGTGCAAGACCGCTATAACCCAAGAGCCGTGCGATCCGCGCCGGATCTTCGCTGGTTTCACGCAGCATCTGCGCTGCACATTGCAGGCGCAGTTCATTCATCAGATCCAGCGCGCGCTTGGTGTGCTTGTGCTGGCAGGCGGTGTCCAGTTCGGCCGTCGTCACGCCCAGCTCATGCGCAAGATCGGCGATGGTGCTGCCATCGGCAAAGCGGGTTTCGGCCAGGGTCAGAAACCGGTCAGCCAAGGGCAGATCGGGGTTTGAGGCGGGCGGACGCTCGATCGGACGGGCCGCCGGTTCCAGTCGCTGCAACCGCAGCGCCAGCAGGCCCAGATGGCATTCGATCGCAGCTCGGGAGTTTTCGGTATCACGCCGCGCCTCGACCGCCAGATCGTGCAGCAATTGACGCAAGGCCGGATCGTCGTGGTCGACGCGGCCCTCTGTCAGGCGTGCGGGAAACTCTTGGGTCAGGTGACGGGTCAGGTGCGGGGCGATCAGCAGGACCTGCCCGGCGCAATCCGCCAGCGGCAATGTCGCGAAGGCCGTGCCGGGGATGAAACACAGGCTGCCAGCGGCAAGCTGCTGTGTACGCCGTGGAAAGTCCAGTTTCAGGCGACCACGGGTTACCCAGATCAGCACCATTTCCCCGCGGGTCCGCGGTTGCGGGATCGGCGTGCGTCCGCCCCAGACGAAACTGGCCAGCGGCAATGCCTTCAGCGAAGTCGGCTTCGCGCGCGACCGCATCTGCCCGGTTCGATTGCCAGATTGTGGCAAATATTCGCCGATGAATCCCGCCGCTGTCTCGTCGATCTGCGCGGAATTCACCCCGATCTCGGGTAAAATACGGGCTTTCAGGGGGGATACTTCCGATGCCGCGCCCTGTTGAGGCATCCCCTTGAACCGACTGGGGGTAAAGGGAAATCCGGATTCGAATGAACCGTCTTTGACGATCGACACCGAGGCAACTCCGACACAACAAGGTCTATAGGCGAATTATTGCCTATAATGCCGTGCAAGTAAAAGAGTTCCTGCAAAAGGCGTCATTGTATCGGTTTGACTGATGCCATCCCGCCGTTCAGCCCACTGCAAGCGGGGTCCAGGCCTTCATGCGATTGCGGAACCAGATGCGCTGTGACTTGGCATATTGACGGGTCGCGATGATCGCATGATCACGGGCTTCGGCCAGCGTTTGCTCGCCCCGCAGAAAGGCGATCAGGTCCGGCGCGCCGATGGCACGGGCCCATTGCGCCTCACTGCGCCAATCAGGCAGCACCGCGCGGGCTTCATCCAGCGCGCCCTGTGCCAGCATGGCGTCGAAACGTTGCGCGATCCTGTCCGCAAGCCAGTCACGATCAGCCGTCAGCACGATTCGCGTCGCTTGATCAGCGCCAATCAAAGGGGGTGGCGTGTCCGCCTGCCAATCGGCCAGGCCGCGCCCGGTATTCTGCAACACCTCCCAGGCGCGCTGCACGCGGGCGGGGTTTTGCAAATCGATGCGGTCGCGGGTCTTGCTGTCCAGCACCGCGATCATCTGCTGCAGGCCGTCGTCCTGGGCCAACAGCCGATCCCCACTGGTACGGATCGCGGGCGGCGTGGGCGGCACATAGGCCAGTCCTTCGGTCAGCGCGGTCAGATACAGCCCGGTGCCGCCAACCACAATCAGCCGCCGGTCCATCAACGCAGACAGGTCGCGCAGCCAGTCGCCGACCGAATAGCTGCGATCGGGCGTCACGTGGCCGTAAAGAGCGTGGGGCAGGGCGGCCTCGTCCTCGGCCGAGGGGCGCGCCGTCAGCACATGCCAACAGGACCAGACCTGCAGCGCATCGGCGTTGACGATCAAACCGCCCTGCGCCGCTGACACCTGCATTGCCAAAGCGGATTTGCCGCTGGCCGTGGGGCCTGCGATCAGCAGGTGGCGGTCGGGGTCGATGTGGGATAGATCGGTGGATATCATGGTCTGGCGATGGTTGAACCTGATATGCTTTTGCGACATTTTGCGCGGCAATGAAACCAGCGGGGACCCAAGCCATGACTGATAATGACGGGACCAAACCCGCGAATTACAAGCGCGTCATGCTGAAGATCTCCGGCGAGGCGCTGATGGGCGATCAGAATTACGGTCTGAACCCACCCACGGTCGCCCGTATCGCCAATGAGGTCGAATCGGTTCACAAGATGGGCGTCGAGATCTGCATGGTCATTGGCGGCGGCAATATCTTTCGCGGCCTGCAAGGCAGTGCGCAGGGGATGGAGCGGACCACCGCCGACTACATGGGCATGCTGGCCACGGTGATGAACGCATTGGCGATGCAATCGGCGCTGGAAGCCAAGGGCATCCATACCCGCGTCATCAGCGCCATCCGCATGGATGAAGTAGCCGAGCCCTATATCCGCCGCCGCGCCGTGCGCCACCTCGAGAAAAAGCGGATCTGTATCTTTGCGGCAGGCACGGGCAATCCGTATTTCACCACTGACACGGCGGCGACGCTGCGCGCCAATGAGATGAACTGCGAGGCGATTTTCAAGGGCACCAAGGTCGACGGGGTCTATGACAAGGACCCGCAGAAATTCCCCGATGCGAAACGCTATGACATCGTGACCTATGACGAGGTGCTGCAAAAGCATCTGGGCGTCATGGATGCCTCGGCAATCGCACTGGCGCGCGACAACAACCTGCCGATCATCGTCTTTTCGCTGGACGAGCCGGGCGGTTTCCAGGGCATTCTGGAAGGCCGGGGTACATCTACGCGGGTGCATGACTGACAACCAATACAATGGATTTTCGCGCGCGCGTTGACGCCTGGGTCTTTGGGCCACGGGTGCAGGGGCTGATTACCGTCGTCATCATCTTCAATGCGGTGATTCTGGGGGTGGAAACCTCGGCGCGCGCCATGGCGCAGGCCGGGCCGATGATCCTGTTGCTGGACAGTTTGTGCCTGGCCATCTTTACCGTTGAGATGCTGGCCAAGCTTTATGCGCGGCGACTGACATTCTTCCGGAATGGCTGGAATCTGTTCGATCTGCTGGTTGTAGGCGTGGCTTATCTGCCGGCGGGCCAGGGTTTTTCCGTCCTGCGCGCGCTGCGAGTGCTGCGGCTGCTCAGAATTGTGTCGGTCACGCCGCGTTTGCGCCGGGTGGTCGAGGGGTTTCTGGACGCGGTGCCGGGCATGGCATCTGTGTTCCTGCTGATGGGGCTGATCTTCTATGTCTTCGCGGTGATCGCGACCAAGCTGTTCGGGGCGGCCTTTCCCGAATGGTTTGGCACCTTGGGCGACTCGGCCTATTCGCTGTTTCAGATCATGACATTGGAAAGCTGGTCGATGGGGATCGTGCGCCCGGTCATGCAGGTCTATCCACAGGCATGGCTGTTCTTTGTGCCGTTCATCCTGATCACGACATTCACGGTGATGAACCTTGTCGTCGGTCTGATCGTGAACTCGATGCAGGACGCCCATCACGCCGAAGAAAATGAGATGACAGGCGCTTATCGCGACGAGGTACTGGCGCGGTTGAAGGCCATCGAAGAGGCGCTGGTCCAGCAGGCCCCGAGCGACAGGCAAACGTGCAATGGCAATCAGGCCGCCGATCAATCGTCGCGCGCACGTCAGGATTGATCGGCGCCATGCGCAAGTTCATGCGTAAAGGTCAGGGCAAAGGCTTTGCCATGCTTCGCCAATGTGGTTACAAGCTGTCAAAAGTACAAATTACGGGCAGACCGACATGGCTGAGGAATTCGAACTCGATACGGACGATCTGGAACGGCGGATGAAGGGTGCGATGGAATCGCTGCGCCAGGAATTCGGCAGTCTGCGCACCGGGCGCGCCTCGGCAAGCATGGTCGAGCCGATCATGGTCGATGCCTATGGCAGCCCCACGCCGATCAATCAGGTCGGTACGGTCAACGTCCCCGAACCGCGCATGGTGACCATCAATATCTGGGACAAGGCATTGGTCGGAAAGGCGGAAAAGGCAATTCGCGAATCCGGTCTGGGCATCAATCCGCAGTTGAACGGCACCATCATCATGCTGCCGATCCCCGAGCTGAACGAGGAACGCCGCCGCGAACTGACCAAGGTCGCCGCGCAATATGCCGAAAGCGCGCGCGTCGCCGTACGCAACGTCCGCCGCGACGGTATGGATCAGATCAAGAAGGGCAAGTCGAGCGGCCTTTCCGAGGATGACCAGAAGTTCTGGGAAACCTCGGTCCAAGAGCTGACCGACAAGATGATTGCGGCTGTCGATGAGGCGCTGGAATCGAAGCAAGCAGAGATCATGCAGGTTTGATGGCAATGGTGGCCGAAAGCGCCAAGATCGCGTCGCAAGGAGGCGCTGGCCGTCAATCGCTGCGCCATGTTGCCGTCATCATGGATGGCAACGGGCGTTGGGCAACCGAACGTGGCTGGCCGCGTCTGGTCGGTCATCGTCGCGGCGCGGAACGCGTAAAGCAGATCGTTCGCGCCTGCCCCGATATGGGGGTGAACTGGCTGACGGTCTATGCATTCTCGACCGAAAACTGGAAGCGCTCGACCGAAGAAGTGCTGGGTCTGATGAAGATCTTTCGCCGCTATATCGAGCGCGAGGCCGACGGGCTGTCGACCGAGGGCGTGCGGATGCGTTTTATCGGTGATCGCGGTCGGCTGGACCGCAAACTGCAGGACCTGATGCGCGGGATCGAGGCGCGGACCGCTGGCAATACCCGTCTGAATCTGACCGTCGCGATCAATTACGGCGGCCGCGACGAGTTGCTGCGCGCCTCGACGCGGCTGGCTGAAAAGATTGCATCTGGTCAGTTCGGTGATCGACAACCGACCGAGGCCGATCTGAGCGATTTCCTGGATACCGCGGGCCATCCTGATCCCGATCTGGTGATCCGCACCTCGGGTGAGACGCGAACCTCGAACTTCCTGCCCTGGCAGGCGGCCTATGCCGAGTACGAGTTCACCCCGACATTATGGCCCGACTTCACGCCCGAACGGCTGGCCGAGATCCTTGATCGCTTTGGTCTGCGCGACCGGCGCTTTGGAGGCGTATGACGCAGAAATCGGCATCCGGTCGCTGGTCCGATCTGGGCCGGCGCATCACCTCAGCCGCAATCTTGCTGGGGATCGGGCTGGTATTGGCGCTGTCGACCGGCGTTACCCTGCGGCTGTTCATGTCGTGTTTCGTGGCGCTGACCTTTTGGGAACTGGCAAATATGACCGGCTGGCGGCATCCGTCGATGCACGACACGCCCTTCGGTCGGTCAAGGCCCATGGTCCTGGCCGGACTGGCCGGCGTCGCGCTGATGATCGCGCTCAGCGACTTTTCGCTGTGGGTCTTGCCGATCCTCGCCATTCCGATCCTTGCAGGGCTGCCCGGCGCAATCTCGCGTGACCGGCTGACCTATGCCGTCTTTGGCATGGCGATCCTGCTGGTCGGATACGGGCTGGTGGGCATGCGCGAGGAATTCGGCCTGCCCTTTGTTCTGTGGCTGATCGGTGCCGTCTTTCTGTCTGATATCCTTGGCTATTTCGCTGGAAAGTACTTTGGCGGGCCCAAATTCTGGCCGGCTGTCAGCCCAAAGAAAACCTGGTCGGGCACGATTGCCGGCTGGGTGGGCGGCGTCATTCTGGGCACGCTCATCTGGCTTAGCGGACATGGCGATCCTGCACTGATCTGGGTGACGCCGATGATCATCTTTGCGGGTCAGATGGGTGATATCGCGGAAAGCTGGCTGAAACGCCGGGCAGGGGTCAAGGATAGTTCGAACCTGATCCCCGGCCATGGCGGGTTCATGGACAGGTTTGACGCGGTTTCGGGTGCCGTCCTGCTGGTGTTGCTCATCAGTCTGGTGATGCAAATCCCGCAGTTGGTCTTTTAGAACCATGCGCAGCGTATCGATTTTTGGCGCGACCGGCTCGGTCGGGGAAAGCGGCTTTGATCTGCTGATGCGGGCAGGTGGCCCGGATGCATTCCGCACCGTCGCCCTGACGGGCGGGCGCAATGTTGCGCGTCTGACGGAGATGGCACTGGCCTTGCGCGCCGAAATTGCCGTGACCGCCTTCGACGATGCGCTGCCGGCCCTGCGCGAGGCGTTGCAGGGATCGGGCATCGAGGCAGCCGCCGGTACCGGCGCATTGACCGAGGCTGCGATGCGCCCGGCCGACTGGACCCTTTCGGCGATCATCGGCGCGGCAGGGTTGGCGCCCGGCATGGCGGCACTGTCACGCGGTGGCACGCTGGCCCTGGCCAACAAGGAATCTCTGGTCTGTGCGGGCGGCTTGCTGCGCAAGACGGCCATGGCGGGAAATGCCACGATCCTGCCAGTTGATTCTGAGCATTCCGCTATTTTTCAGTCTCTTGGCGCTGATAACTTAGATTCCGTCGAGCATATAACCATCACCGCATCCGGCGGGGCCTTTCGCGACTGGCCGATGGAACGACTGGCGTCTGCCACGGTGGCCGAAGCATCGGTCCATCCCAACTGGCAGATGGGTCAGCGCATCACCATCGACAGTGCCAGTATGTTCAACAAGGCGATGGAGGTCATTGAAACGCATGAGTTCTTTGATCTGCCTGCTGAGAAAATCAAAGTACTGATCCACCCCGAATCCATCCTGCACGCGATGGTCACGCATAAGGATGGCGGCACCATCGCCCATCTCGGACCGCCTGATATGCGTCATGCCATCGGTTACGCGCTGAACTGGCCTGCACGGCAGCCACTGCCGATCGCACTGCTGGATCTGGCGGCCATCGGCAGCCTGAGCTTCAGCGAACCGGATGAGGCACGTTGGCCCGCCTTGCGCCTTGCGCGTCAGGTGATTGCTGCGGGCGGCGCGGCAGGCGCGGTGTTCAATGCGGCCAAGGAACAGGCGCTGGCTGACTTTATCGGCCAACGCATCGCCTTTACCGAGATGGCGCCGCGTGTCGAGGCGACACTGGACCGCATGGCAAAGCAGCCCCATTTCGGGCAGGAACCGCACGATTTGTCTACCGTCCTTGACTGGGACCGCGCAGCACGAAAGGCCGCAGCCGCATGACCGACCTTATCCCGCAATTCGGCAGCACCCTCTATACGCTGTTGGCCTTTATCGTGGCGTTGTCGATCATCGTGGCGGTGCATGAATTCGGCCATTACATCGTTGCGCGCTGGTCCGGCATCAAGGCCGAGGTCTTTTCGATCGGCTTTGGGCCGCGCCTGTTCTCGCGCGTCGATCGGCACGGGACGCTGTGGCAGGTCGCGGCGCTGCCCCTGGGTGGTTATGTCCGGTTCATGGGCGATGAAAATGCCGCCAGTGCCGGGCCGGGCAGGGATGTCGATCCTGCCTTGCGGCGGCAAACGCTGGCTGGCGCACCGCTTTGGGCACGTTTTGCGACCCTGCTGGCGGGACCGGTTTTCAATTTCATCCTCTCGATCCTGATCTTTGCCGGCTTTGCCATGTTCATGGGCCTGCCGCGCGATCAGATCGTGATCGGAGAAATCAGCCCCGCGCCGCCGCAGGTGATCAACGAATTGCAGCCGGGCGACGAGGTGCTGGCCATCGGCGGTGTCGAGGTGGCCGGCTGGACCGATATGCGCAGCGTGATCGAGCAGGTTCCGCCTGCGCTGATGCAGGACTGGCGGGTCAGACGCGGGGATGACGAGGTGACGGTCTCTGCCCCCGATCCGATGCCTGCGCGTGTTTCCGGGGTGGGCGCGCGCAGTGCGGCCGCGGCAGCGGGGATCATGCCCGGCGATGTGATCCTGGCGGTCGGCGAAGACCCCATCGATCGATTTGATCAGTTGCCGCCCAAGGTTGCGGCTGCCGAAGGTCAGCCGCTGGTGCTGAGCATCTGGCGCGAAGGCCAGGAGCCTACGGATGTGACGGTCACGCCCAAGCAGCAGGATCTGCCTGCAGCGGATGGCGGCTACGAGCGGCGCTGGCTGGTGGGCATCACCGGCGGTGACGGTTATTTCACGCCCGACACCCGCAGCGCAGGCCCGCTAGAGGCGCTTTGGCTGGGGATAGATCGCACCTGGTCGGTCATTGCCATGTCGATTTCAGGGCTATGGGCGATGATTTCGGGGCAGATCGACAGCTGTAATCTGGGCGGCGCGATTTCGATTGCGCAGACCACGGGCCAGGCCGCCAGCGCGGGTGGGGCCAGCTTTGTCACCTGGATCGCCTTTCTGTCGGCGGCGATCGGATTTTTGAACCTGTTGCCCATCCCGGTGCTCGATGGCGGGCATCTGATGTTCTACAGCTACGAGGCCGTCACCGGGCGTCCACCATCAGACCGCGCCCTGAACCTTTTGACCGCGATCGGCTTTGCCGCTGTGATAATGCTGATGATTTTCGGTCTCAGTAACGATCTTTTCTGCCCCTGAAGGTCACTGCGCTTTTGACAGTCGCGCAGAAACAGGGGTAGAGGATGAACAAAACAACCGCCGGGAACGCGGCGCACAGGCTTGAAATCGAGAGGGGCGGCAATGACACGCAAATTGGGAACGCGCGCTGTGGCGCTGATGACGGCGCTGGCAGTGGCGACACCGGTCGCGATGGTGGCCATGCCGGCCTGGGCCTATTCGTTCAACGATGTGCGCATCGAGGGCGCTGAACGGATCGAACCGGCAACCATCCTGTCCTTCGCCAATATCGCGCGCGGGCAAGAGGTCTCGGCCGGGGAACTGAACGACGCGCTGCAGCGGCTGCAGAATTCGGGCCTGTTCGAAACCGTCGAGGTCATCCCGCAGGGCAATACGCTGGTCATCCGGGTCAGCGAATACCCGACGATCAACCAGATCAATATCGAAGGCAACCGCCGCCTTGATGATGAACGCCTGCTTGAGGTCGTGCAATCCCAGCCTCGCCGCGTCTATCAGCCCAGTCAGGCGCTGGCCGATGCCACCGCCATCGCGCAGGCCTATGCCGCATCGGGTCGTCTGGCCGCGCGTGTTGATCCCCGCATCATCCGCCGCGACGGCAATCGCATCGATCTGGTTTTCGAGGTCCGCGAAGGCGATCTGACCGAAATCGAGCGCATCGGCTTTGCCGGCAACCGCGCTTTCAGCGACCGCCGCCTGCGGCAGGTGCTGGAGACGAAACAGGCCGGCATCCTGCGCACATTCATCCGCAGCGATACCTTTGCCCCCGAGCGGATCTCGCTGGATGAACAACTGCTGACCGATTTTTACCGCTCTCGCGGCTATGCCGATTTCCGGGTGCAGGCTGTCGCACCGGAAATCGCGCGCGAACGCGATGCCTTCTACATCACCTTCAACATCCAGGAAGGCCCGCAATACCGCTTTGGCAGCGTCAACACGGTGTCAGAAATCGCGGGCGTCGAAGCCTCGGCCTTTGCAGAGCAGAACCGGGTGCGGACGGGATCGGTCTATAATCCGGCCATCATCGACAACAGCATCCGCCGGATGGAAACCGTGGCCATCGAACAGGGCCTGGATTTCGTCAATATCGAACCGCGCGTGACCCGCAATCCCGGCTCGCGCACGCTGGATCTGACCTTTGCGCTGACACGCGGCCCCCGCATCTTTGTCGAGCGTATCGACATCGAGGGCAACACCACCACGCTGGACCGTGTTATCCGCCGGCAGTTCCGCACGGTCGAGGGTGACCCCTTCAACCCACGCGAAATCCGCAACAGCGCCGAACGTATCCGTGCGCTCGGCTATTTCAGCGACGCTCAGGTCGAGACCCGTCAGGGCAGCAGCGAACAACAGGTGATCGTCGACGTGAACGTCGAGGAACAGCCCACCGGCTCGCTGAGCTTTGGTGCCAGCTACGGACAGAACTCTGGCGTCGGTTTCAATGCCGGCCTGACAGAGCGGAACTTTCTGGGTCGCGGTCAGCAATTGGGCATCAACGTCTCGACCGCCTCGGGTGACCAGAAGGCCGATTTCAACTTTGTCGAACCCTATCTGCTGGGCCGTGATCTGCGCTGGCGTCTGTCGGGCGGCTATTCCGAGACCGAGCGGCTGAACTCCAAATACGATACGCGCTCTGCCTATCTGGGGACCGGCCTCGAATTCCCGATTTCGCAGAACGGTCGTCTTGAGGTGCGCTATCGCCTCAGCCGCGACAGCATTCTCAATGTGCAAGACGGTTTCGATGATGAAACCGGACTGCCAACCGATACGGAAGATCGCAGCTCATCCCTGATTATCGACGATGAGGGCACCCGGGTCACGTCGGCTATTGGCTATTCCTACAGCTATGACAGCCGGATTACCGGGCTGAACCCGCTGACCGGCTATCGGCTGTCCTTCAGCCAGGATGTTGCCGGGCTGGGCGGCGATGTGAAAAACGTCAAGACCGGTATTTTCGCCGGTGTCGAAAGCCGTGCCTGGCGCGAAGAGGTGGCACTGCGCGCCGAGTTCGAGGCCGGTGCCGTTGTCAGCTATGGCGACAGCAGCACCCGCATCAACGACCGCTATCGCGGCGGCAGCCACATGCGCGGCTTCGAGCCAAACGGCCTGGGTCCGCGCGATCTGGGGCCCTCGCAAGAAGGCGACGACGTCAATGACGCACTCGGTGGCAACTACTACTGGGCGCTCAGGACAGAGGCACAGTTTCCGCTTGGTCTGCCCGAGGAATACGGCATTACCGGCGGACTTTTTGCCGATGTCGGGTCCGTTTGGGGGCTGGACAACACCACGGCCAGTTTTGAGGGTGACAGCTATGAGGTCGATGATAGCATGAAGGTGCGCGCATCGATCGGGGCTTCGATCTTCTGGACCACGCCGATTGGTCCGCTGCGCTTCAACTTTGCCAAAGCGGTGAAAAAGGAAGAGCAGGACAAGGAACAGAAGTTCGACCTGACCATCTCGACCAATTTCTAATGCTCGGGCGTGGCCTCAGCCTGTGTTGTCTGGCTCTGCTCTGTGCAGGGCCGGTTCACGCACAAGAGGCCCCGCCGCTGCCGGGAATAGAGCCGCAGGCGTCGCGACCAGAATCGCGCCGCGACGGCAATCCGCCCTTGCAGATCATCGAAGACAATCAACAGCAGGCGCCGGTCGTACCAGTCGTCAGCCCGGTGCTGACAGTTGATCAGGAACAGCTTTTCGCGGGCTCGGCATGGGGCAGGCGTATTCAGGCTGATCTGGACGCCGCAGGGATCAGGCTAGACGAAGAAAATGACCGGCTTTACAAGCAGTTGGTCGCTGAAGAGGCAGAACTGACGGAACTGCGCAAGACACTGGATGCTGCCGAATTCCGCGAGCGCGCAGAGGCGTTTGACGCGCGCGCAACTCGGATCCGCCGTGAATTCGCGCAATCGGTCGAGGATCTGAACGCCGATCTGCAACGCGAGCAGGCCGCGTTCTTTCAGGCGGCTGGCCCGATCATGGGTCTGCTGATGCAGGAACGCGGCGCGCTGGCGGTGCTGGATCGGCAAACGACGCTGGTTTCGGTCGGCAGCATCAACATCACCTCTGAGCTGATCGCCCGGATTGATGCAGAACTGGGTGACGGGTCTGACCGCGCGCCGGATGCACCCCCTGCGGATACGGCCGGCACTGCGCAGGATGATGCCGCGTCCGAAACCGGACCAGAGCAGGGCCAGGACGCCAACGTAGAGCCCGCCCCCGACAGCACCGACAATTAGGGCAGCCGGGCGATCCGTTCTCCGATCAGATCGAAAAGCCCGTGCCGGTCGACATGGCGCATGTAGAGCGCGTTTTCCGCGCGGTCGGTCACATGCCAGTAATCGGCCACGGTCATGCCGAGGGTAAAGGTCCCGCCCAGTTCGATCTCGACATTGATACGGCGACCTTCGAACAGCTTGGGCTGGATCAGCCAGGCAATCGTGCAGGGATCATGCAGCGGTGCGCCCTTGCTGCCATATTTCTCCTTGTCGAAGCGTTCGAAAAAATCGGTCCAGCTTGCCACAGCAGGCCCGCAGCGATTTGGCAGGGCGCGCATCGCCTCGACCCAGGGGGCCGAGGTCATGGCCTCATGTGTCACGTCGAGCGGCATCACAACCAGCGGCACGCCTGACGCAAAGACTTCTGCTGCTGCCTCAGGGTCGACATAGATATTGAACTCGGCCGCCGGGGTGATGTTGCCCACTTCGAAATAGGCACCGCCCATCAGCACGATTTCCTGCACCCGTTCGGCGATCTCGGGCGCACGGCGAAACGCCTCGGCGATATTGGTCAGGGGTCCGATGGGCACCAGGGTCACGGTTCCGGCGGGTTCGCGGCGCAGCGTCTCGATGATGAAGTCAACGGCATGCTGATCCTGCAGCGGCATGGCGGGTTCGGGCAGGGACACTCCGTCCAGCCCGGTCTTGCCATGAACATGCTCGGCGGTAACGAGCTTGCGTGCCAAAGGTGCGTCGCAGCCCGCAAAAACCGGCAGATCGCTGCGTCCGGCCAGTTCGCAGATCTTGCGCGCATTCAGTTGTGTCAGCGCCAGCGGCACATTGCCCGCCACTGCGGTGATGCCCAGAACCTGCAACTCGGGGCTGGCCAGCGCCAGCAGGATCGCGACGGCATCATCCTGCCCCGGATCGGTGTCGATGATAATCTTGCGCGCCATCTTGGTTCCCTATCTTCGGCCAGACGACATTCCTGCGATGCCTGCGCGACCGGTGCAAGCCCCTGCGACCAATGGACAGGGGCAGCCTGCCCGCGTTACCCGTTAGGATGAGCCGACCATGACGAGGGGGAGAGGCAACTTGACCGTTTTACCAGCCAGCATCGACGATACGATCAGCCTGTTGGCCAGTCAGGATTATATCTGCGGGCGCGATCTGGGAACCGTCGCCTTTCTGTCGCTCAAGCTGGGCAAGCCGCTGTTTCTCGAGGGCGAGGCCGGCGTGGGCAAGACCGAGATCGCCCGCGCCCTGTCGGCTGCACTGGGGCGGCGTCTGATCCGGTTGCAATGCTATGAAGGGCTGGACGCGTCCTCTGCCATTTATGAATGGAATTTCGCGGCGCAGATGGTCGCCATTCGCACTGCCGAAGCCACCGGTCAGACTGACCGCGCCGAGTTGCAGGCCGAGCTGTTCTCGGACGATTTCCTGATCCGCCGCCCATTGTTGCAGGCGCTGGAGCCGCAGCCTGGCGGCCCGCCGGTGTTGCTGATCGACGAGTTGGACCGCACGGACGAGCCCTTCGAGGCTTTTCTTTTGGAACTGCTGTCGGACTTTCAGGTCACCATACCCGAACTGGGCACGATCCGCGCGGATGCGCCGCCCATCGTGATCCTGACCTCGAACCGTACCCGCGAGGTGCATGATGCGCTGAAACGGCGCTGCCTCTATCACTGGGTCGATTATCCGGGCTTTCAGCGCGAACTGTCGATCCTGCGCGCGCGTGTCCCCGAGGCCACCGACAAACTGTCATCGGAAATTGTGGCCTTTGTGCAATCACTGCGCGGCGAGGATCTGTTCAAATCGCCCGGCGTGGCGGAAAGCATTGACTGGGCGCGGGCATTGGTCGCGCTGGACGCGGTGGCGCTGTCGCCCGAACTGGTCACCGACACGGTCGGCGCGCTGCTGAAATATCAGGACGATATCGCCCGCATCGCTGGCGCTGAGACGACGCGACTGCTGGATCAGGCCAAGGCGCAACTGATGGCCACCGGCTGATGGCCGGCGGCCAGACACGATCAGCACCACAGGGCAGGCTGGCCGAGAACATCGTCCATTTCGCCCGCGCCCTGCGCAAGGCCGGGGTCAAGCTGGGCACGGCGCAGGTCGAAACGGCGATCCGCGCGGTCGAGGTGGCGGGCTTCACCCGGCGGGCGGATTTCTATTATATCCTGCGCGCGACCATGATCACGCGGGCTGATGATCTGACCATCTTTCATCAGGTGTTCGCGATGTTCTGGCGCGACCCGGAATTCATCGAATCCCTGCTGCACTTGCTGTCGCACAAGACGCGCGACGACAAACCACCCGCCCCCAAACCAGCAGCCCACCGTCGCGCGGCCGATGCCATGGGCGAGATGCCAGACCGCGAGCCACCCGACCTGCCAGAGCGCGAAGAGGTCGAGCAAGAGGCGCTGTTAAGCTGGTCGGACAATGCCGTGCTGCGCCGCATGGATTTCGAACAGATGAGCGCCGCAGAACTGACCGAGGCCGAGGCCGCCATCCGTCGCCTGACATTGCCGGTCTCACCCAAATTGACGCGGCGCATGCACCCTGAGCCTCATGGCGCAAAGCCGGACCCGCGCGCGACTCTGCGGGCCTCGTTGCGGCGCGGCGGCGAGATCGGGCGCATTGCCCGAAAGTCGCGCTTGCGCCGTCCGCCGGATCTGGTGGCGATCTGCGATATCTCGGGCTCCATGTCGGTCTATTCGCGACTGCTGATGCGGTTTCTGCACGCGCTGGCCCATAACCCGCAGCGTCAATGGGGGCGGGTCAGTGCCTTTACCTTCGGCACGCAGCTTACAAATGTGACGCGCGCGCTGCGGCAGCGTGATCCCGATGAGGCCCTGGCAGCCATCGGGTCCGAGGCCGATGATTGGCAGGGCGGCACCCGTATCGGCGACGCAATCGAACGGTTCAACAAGGACTGGTCGCGCCGGGTACTGGGCAGCGATGCGGTTGTCTTGCTGATCACCGACGGGCTGGAGCGTGGCGATGCTGCCCATCTGGCCAGTCAGATGCAGCGGCTGTCGCTGTCGGCGCGCCGGCTGATCTGGCTGAACCCGCTGCTGCGCTATGACGGATTCGCACCGCGCGCCGGCGGTGTGCGCGCGATCTTGCCCCATGTTCACAGTCTGCATGCCTGTCATTCGCTGGACAGTCTGGGCGCGCTATCGGATGCGTTGGCCGAGCCTGGGCTGCGTGATACCCTGCTGCGGCAGCTATGAACCATGGTCTCTACGACCAATTGCCAGTTTAACCCGGCGGCAAAATCCTTGCCTTGTAAGGGCAGGCCGATAAGCTTTGTGGGCAGGACATGCCCGTTTCCTGAGGAGGAGAGACTGCATGGATATGAGTGGCGAATACCGTATTTCCGCACCCCGACAGATGGTCTGGGAGGCCCTGAACAGCGAGGATGCGCTGAAGGCGTGCATTCCCGGCTGTGAATCGCTGGAAAAGACCTCGGATACCGGGTTCACGGCCACGGTGATGCAGAAGATCGGGCCGGTCAAAGCGCGCTTTAGCGGCGAGGTGGAATTGCAAAACATCAACGCACCCGAAAGCTATACCATTCGCGGCGAGGGCAAGGGCGGCGTGGCCGGTTTTGCCAAAGGCGGCGCGGACGTGAATCTGGCCGAAGACGGCGAGGACACGCTGCTGAGCTATACGGTCAACGCGCAGGTCGGCGGCAAGCTGGCGGCGCTTGGCAGCCGGTTGATCGATTCGACCTCGAAAAAGCTGGCGGCGAAATTCTTTGAGAATTTTCAGACCTATCTGAACGAGCGCGGGGCAGGGCAAGCATCCTGACAACCCGCCTATCGCCGGTGGGGGTCATGGCCCGCCGGCAAGACTGAACCCTAGGGAGGATTATAATGACCAAGGTGAGCATGACGGTGAACGGCAAGGCGGTCAGCCGCGACGTGCCGGACAATACGCTTCTCGTCGAATATCTGCGCGAGGGCCTGCGCCTGACCGGCACTCATGTCGGCTGCGACACGACCCAATGCGGCGCCTGCGTGGTGCATGTGAACGGCAAATCGGTGAAATCCTGCACGCAGCTTGCAGCCTCGCTGGACGGCGCCGAGGTGACCACCATCGAGGGCATTGCCGCTGGCAATGATCTGCATCCGATGCAGGTGGCGTTCAACGACCATCACGGGCTGCAATGCGGTTATTGCACGCCTGGCATGATCATGACCGGCATCGATATGGTGAACCGCTATCAGGCCGAGGGCAAGGATCTGACCGAAGAGGCGATCCGCTTTGAGCTGGAGGGCAATATCTGCCGCTGCACGGGTTACCACAATATCGTCAAGGCCATCGACGACGCCGCGGGCAAGATGTCCAGCGTCGCCAAGGCGGCAGAATAAGGGGAGGACACGCAAATGAGCACCGGAATCGGCGCGCGCGTCAAGCGCAAAGAAGACAAGCGGTTCACCACCGGCAAGGGCCGCTATACCGACGATGTGCGGGTGGATAATCAGGCCTATGCCTGCTTTGTCCGCAGCCCGATGGCACATGCCAAGGTAACCGGCATCGACAAGGCGGCGGCGGAAGCCATGGAAGGCGTGATCGCCGTGCTGGACGGTCATCAACTGACCGGCGACGGCATCGGCAACCTGATCTGTGGCTGGGCCGTCAGTTCCAAGGATGGCAGCCCGATGAACATGGGCGCATGGTCCGCATTGGCCACCGACCGCGTGCGCTATGTTGGCGACGCGGTCGCCATCGTCATTGCCGAAACACGCCAGCAGGCCCGCGATGCCGCCGAGGCGGTCGAGGTCGATTATGATGAACTGCCGGTTTCGGTTCGCTCTGACGGCGCACTGGAATCGAGTGCCGAACAGATCCATGAAAACGCGCCGGGCAACCTGTGCTTTGACTGGGAAATCGGTGACGAGGCCGCAACCGATGCGGCGCTTGCTGGTGCCGCGCACATCACCGAACTGGATGTGGTGAACAACCGCCTCAGCCCCAACCCGATGGAGCCGCGCAGCGCCGTGGCCATCTATGACACGGCCGAGGATCACTACACCCTCTATACCACCAGCCAGAACCCGCATGTCGCGCGTCTGGTGCTGTCGGCATTCTACAACGTCGCGCCGGAACACAAGCTGCGGGTGATCGCGCCTGATGTGGGCGGCGGCTTCGGAGCAAAGATCTATATCTATCCCGAGGAAATTACCTGCCTCTGGGCGTCGATGAAGACCGGGCGTTCGGTAAAATGGACCTCGGATCGGTCCGAGGCGTTCCTGACCGATTGCCATGGCCGCGACCATATCACCAATGCGCGGATGGGCTTTGACGCCGATGGCAAGATTGTCGGTTTCAAGGTCGACACCAAGGCCAATCTGGGCGCTTACATGTCGCTGTTTTCCAGCGCCACGCCGACCTATCTGTACGCCACGCTTTTGTCGGGGCAGTACGATATCCAGAACGTCTATGGCAATGTGAAGGGTGTCTATACCAACACCGTGCCGGTTGACGCCTATCGCGGTGCTGGCCGCCCCGAGGCGACGTTCGTGGTCGAACGGATGATGGAAACGGCTGCGCGTGAATTGGGTATGGACCCGGCTGAACTGCGTCGCCGCAACTTCATCCAGTCCTTCCCGCATCAGACGCCTGTCATCATGACCTATGATGCGGGCGATTTCCCGGGCAACCTGGAGATCGGCCAGAAAGCCGCCGATGTGGCAGGCTTCCCGGCCCGCAAGGCCGAGGCAGAGGCCCGCGGCAAGCTGCGCGGTCTGGGCTATTCCTGCTATATCGAGGCCTGCGGCATCGCGCCCTCGGCCGCGGTCGGCAGCCTTGGCGCAGGCGTCGGCCTGTGGGAATCGGCAGAGGTTCGGGTAAACCCGGTCGGCACCATCGAGATCCTGACGGGCAGCCACAGCCACGGTCAGGGGCACGAGACGACTTTCGCCCAGATCGTCGGTGAACGCTTTGGTCTGCCCATCGAAAACGTGTCCATCGTGCATGGCGACACCGACAAGGTGCAGTTCGGCATGGGCACCTATGGTTCGCGTTCTGGCGCGGTCGGCATGTCGGCCATCGTCAAGGCGATGGACAAGGTCGAAGCCAAGGTCAAGAAGATCGCGGCCCATGTGCTGGAAGCCAGCGAAGACGATATCGTCATCGAAGGCGGCGAGGTCAAAGTCGCGGGCACCGACAAGGCGATGGCCTGGCACGAGGTCGGGCTGGCCGCCTATACCGCCCATAACCTGCCCGAGGGGCTGGAGCCGGGGCTGAAGGAAACCGCGTTCTACGATCCCGTGAACTTTACCTTCCCGGCAGGCTGCTACATCGCCGAGGTCGAGGTCGACCCCGAAACCGGTGTGACAGAGATCGTGCAATTCACTGCAGCGGATGATTTCGGCACCATCATCAACCCGATGATCGTCGAGGGTCAGGTCCATGGCGGGGCGACGCAGGGCATCGGTCAGGCCATGCTGGAAGGCGTCGTCTATGACGACAGCGGTCAGCTGATCACCGGGTCCTATATGGACTACTGCATGCCGCGCGCCGACGATGTGCCGTTCTACAAGATCGAGCACAACACCACGATCTGTCCGGGCAACCCGCTTGGCATCAAGGGCTGTGGCGAGGCAGGGGCCATCGGTACGCCGCCCGCCATCATCAACGCGATCACCGACGCCATCGGCAATAACGACCTGCAGATGCCGGCCACACCGCTAAAGGTCTGGACCGCGTTGCAGGCCGCAAAGAAACCCATGGCAGCGGAATAAGGAGGGCCATCAGATGTATCAGACCAAGTATCACAAGCCCGCAAGCGTCGATGACGCCATCGCTGCGCTGAACGGGGCCGAGGACGGGAAATTCCTGTCCGGTGGCCAGACCCTGCTGGCCACGATGAAACAGCGCCTGGCCGCGCCGACCGATCTGGTCGATTTGCGGGGCCTTCCCGACATGGTCGGGATCAGCGTCGATGGCGACACCGTCACCATCGGTGCCGCGACCACCCATGCCGAAGTCGCGGCCAATGCCGATCTGGCGCAGGCAATCCCCGCGCTGTCGGCACTGGCCCTGCTGATCGGTGATCCGGCAGTGCGTCATATGGGTACCATTGGCGGTTCTTTGGCCAATAATGATCCGGCGGCGGACTATCCTGCCGCCGTTCTGGGCCTGAACGGCACAATCGTCACCAATCAGCGCGAAATCCCGGGCGAAGAGTATTTCCAGGGGTTGTTCACCACTGCGCTGGATGAGGATGAGGTCATCACGGCGATCCGCTTTCCCCGGCCCAAACGTGCCAGCTATCAGAAGTTCGCCAACCCGGCGTCACGCTTTGCACTGGTTGGGGTGATGGTGGCGGAAACAGCCGATGGACCGCGTGTGGCGGTGACGGGTGCCGGCTCGGACGGTGTGTTCCGTGCCGAGGCACTTGAGGCGGCGCTGGCAAACGGGTTCTCGGATGCGTCGCTGGACGGCGCGACCGTCGATGCCGCCGATCTGATGGGCGATATCCATGCAACGCCGGAATATCGCGCGCATCTGATCGCGGTGTTGGCCAAGCGTGCCGTCACGGCCCTTGGCTAGGCCGCACGATGTCTGAAAAGACTGATGCCGGGCCTGGCGCCCGGCATCTTTATGTCTGCACTGCGTTGGTTTTATCGACGTTGGGGTGACGTAGCAAAGCCCTGGGTATGGTTTGCGTTTCAGCCGCAGCCCATAGCACCGCGCTCTGTGTCATTCCGCAGCATTGGCCGCAGCTTCCGGCTTGGTCAGCGCCTGCCAGGCATCGAACTGCGACAGAAACACCCGGCCGTTCAGATCATCCACAAAGTGAGAACGCTTTAGCTTGTCCATCACCGGCCCCTTGACCTCTGAAAGGTGCAGGCCGACGCCCATATCCTTGAGGCGATGGTTGACCGCCTCAAGGCTTTCAAGGGCCGAATAATCCACCTCGTTTACCGCCGAGAACATCAAGACGACGTTTCGGATGGCGCAACCTTCGGTGACACGCCTCTGGATCAAGTCCTCCAGAAAGCGCGCATTCACGAAATAGAGGCTTTCATCGACGCGCAATGTCACCAGCGCCGGGTCGGTCTCGACCTCGTGCCGGTCGATGTTGCGAAAGTGCTGACTGCCGGGGACAAGACCAACTTCGGCCACATGAGGGCGCGAGGTCTTGTAAAGATGCAGCAGCACAGAAGTCGCGACGCCGGAGGCAACGCCGATTTCGACGCCAAGGGTCAGCGTCAGCAGGATGGTCGCTGCGACCGCGATGAAATCGGCGCGCGAATAGGCCCAGGTCTTTTGCAGGATCAACAGATCGACAAGGCTGAGAACAGCGACGATGATCGTGGCGGCCAGCGTGGCATTGGGCAGATAGTAGACCAGCGGTGTCAGCGCCACCGCAGCGACGGCAAGGCCAAGGGCGGTAAAGATGCCTGCCGCCGGGGTCTCGGCGCCGGCGTCGAAATTCACCACCGACCGCGCAAAGCCGCCTGTCACGGGATAACCGCCGGTAAAGGCCGCGCCGATATTTGCCGCGCCAAGGCCGATCAGTTCCTGATCCGGGTCGATGCGCTGACGTTTCTTGGCCGCCAGTGTCTGCGCCACAGAGACGCTTTCGACAAAGCCGATGATCGAGATCAGGATGGCCGGCACCAAGAGCGCGCCCAAGAGATCGGGCGACAGGCCCGGCATGGTCAGGGGCGGCAGGCTTTGCGGCACCGCGCCCACGATCTTGACGCCCTGATCTGCCAGCCCGAACCCCCAGACCGTGACGGTCGTGGCGACGACAGCGGCGACGGGCCCGGCCTTGGTCAGAATATCGGCCAATAGTGGCGGCACGCCAAGGCCGAGCAGGGTCGGTTTGAGGTTCTTGCGCACCCAGAACAGGAAAGCCGTCGCAAGCACCCCGATGACAACCGTGATCCAGTTGACCTCGTTCAGGTGCTCAAGGATCGAACTTAGCATTTCAGGCAAGGTATGCCCCTGCGCGCTGACGCCCAGGATGTGCTTTAGCTGGCTGGTTGCAATCAGGATGCCAGAGGCGGTGATGAAGCCCGCAATCACCGGATGGCTGAGAAAATTGGCAAGAAACCCCAGCCGGAACACGCCCATCAAAAGCAGAAATCCGCCCGACAGAAACGCAAGCGTCAGGGCCGCGACGGCATAGCCTGCGGTGCCCTGCTGGGCGACTTGTCCCACTGCCGAGGCGGTCAGCAGCGACACCACAGCGACCGGCCCGACCGCCAGCGCGCGGCTGGTTCCGAAGATCGCATAGAGGATAATTGGCGCAATCGAGGCGTAGATACCCGCCTCGGGCGGCAGCCCCGCCAGCAGTGCATAGGCCAGCGATTGCGGGATCAGCATGATCGTCACGATGACCGCTGCGATCAGGTCGTTGGAGAACGCCGACCTGTTATAGGTGCGGCCCCAATCGAGGATGGGTAGATACTTTCGCAAGCTGGGCATCGTTGGATCACATTCCTCAAAGACTGGTCAGCACAGAAGGGGCCCCACACGCGCGCCTTTGGCCGGGACGGGATACCCGGACCGTGAGATCAGCGGCGGAATCCTCCGCCGCCGATGGGATCGCGGCTGCCCTTATTCTGCCGCGACCTTCAATGGCTCGGGCTTGGCCATCCATTCCTTGCCCTTCAACATGGCCTGCCAATAGATTGAAGGCAGCATCCGTTCCTTGAGAAACCACGCCGCACGGGTCGGCTTGGTACCGTCTATCGCCCAGGCCGGGAACGAGGGTTTGAGGACGCCACCATAGCCGAACTCGGCCAGGACGATCTTGCCGCGCTCTACCGTCAGCGGGCAAGAGCCGTAACCGTCATAGGCGGCGGTTGGTGAATGGCCTGCGATGTCGGCGACGATATTGTCAGCCACGGTCGGCGCCTGCTTGCGCGCCGCTGCGGCTGTCTTGGCATTGGGGGCGTTCATCACGTCGCCCAGTGACCAGATGTTGTCATAGCTCTTGTGACGCAGGGTCGCCTGATCGACATCGACCCAGCCTGCCGCATCGGCCAAGGGCGACACCCGGATAAAGTCGGGCGCCACCTGCGGCGGGCAGACATGCATCATGTCGAACTCGACCGTGACCTCCTGTGGGTCAGTGTCAGGCTTTGCAACCTTGAACGTGGCCTTTTTCGCCGAACCGTCGACAGACACCAGATTGTGGAAAAAGTTCAGGGTCGCATCGTATTTCTCGATGTATTTCATCAGCGCGGGAACGTAGTCCTTGACGCCAAACAGCACACCGCCCGCATTCATGAACTGGATGTCGATATTGCCCAGTACCTTGCGGCGGAACCAGGCATCCGCTGAGAGATACAGCGCCTTCTGCGGCGCGCCGGCGCATTTGATCGGCATCGGCGGCTGTGTGAAAAGCGCGCGCCCCTGTTTCATCTCTTGCACCAGTTGCCAGGTGTAGGGCGCCAGATCATAGCGGTAATTCGACGTCACGCCGTTGCGACCCAGGGTTTCCTCCAACCCCTCGACCTGCCCCCAGTCGAGCTTGAGGCCCGGGCAGACAACCAGCCGGTCATATTTGACCACCCGGCAGCCATCGAGGACGACGGCGTTATTTTGCGGTTCGAAGGCGGCCACGGCGGCCTTGATCCAATGCACACCTTTGGGGATCAGGCTGCCCATCGTCTTGGCGGTGGATTTCGCGTCAAAGATGCCGCCACCGACCATGGTCCAGCCGGGCTGATAGAAATGGATATCCGCCGGATCGATCACCGCGATCTGCAGGTCGGGTTTGCGGGACTTGAGGCTCGCGGCAACGGAAATGCCGCCCGAGCCTGCGCCGACGATCACAACCTGAAAATGCGCATCCCCGGTATCGGTCGGGGTCTTGCCACCATTGGCAATGCGCCGGGCAACGCCGTTCATGTCATAGCCTGCGGCCTTGGTGGCGGCGAGGATCTCGGCCATCGGACGATTTTGCGCCTCGTGCAGTGACCACAGCGTCGCCGAGCGCGTGCCGGTGCGGCAATAGGCCAGAATAGGGCGCGGCAGATCGTTCAGCGCGTCGGCAAAGGACGCCACATCCGCATCCGTCACCATGCCGCTTTGAACGGGGACATAGCGGACGTCCAGGCCGGCGGCTTTCGCGGCCGCCTCGATCTCGGCGAAGCCGGGCTGGTCCGCACCCTCTCCGTCGGGGCGATTGCAGATGATGGCGCGGATCCCCTCGGCCTTGATTGCCTCCATGTCCTCGGGGGCGATCTGCGGGCTGACGACAAACTTCGGCGATATCTTCTTGATATCCATTTCGGGTTCCTCCCTTTCAGCGCATCAAAGGCCGTTGACCGGTACTTTCAGCATCGGATTGCCGTCCTTGTCCTTCGGCACCTCGCCGCCGCGCATGTTCACCTGCAACGAGGGAATGATCAGCCGGGGCATCCCCAGTTGGGCATCGCGCTCGGTCCGGAACTTGACGAAATCCTCTTTCGTCTTGTCGCCGCCGACATGGATATTATGCGCCTTTTCCTCGCCCACCGTGGTTTCCCACTGAATATCGCGGCCATTGGGGCCGTAATCGTGGCACATGAACAGCCGCATGTCGTCGGGCAGGGCCAGCACCTTCTGGATGCTGTCATAAAGCACACCGGCATCGCCGCCGGGAAAGTCGGCACGTGCCGATCCGCCATCGGGCATGAACAGCGTGTCGCCGACAAAGGCCGCGTCGCCCATCACATGCACCATGCAAGCGGGCGTATGCCCGGGCGTGTACATCGCGAATGCCTGCATATTGCCAATCGTGTAGGTATCGCCGTCCTCGAACAGGTGATCGAACTGGCTTCCGTCGCGCTGGAATTCGGTGCCCTCATTAAAGACCTTGCCGAAGGTATCCTGCACGACCAGGATCTTTGATCCGATGCCGATCTTGCCGCCCAGCTTTTGCTGGATGTAGGGCGCGGCGCTGAGGTGATCGGCGTGGACATGCGTCTCGATGACCCACTGCAGGTCAAGGCCCTGCGTCTCGATCTGGCGGATCAACTCATCGGCGTGGTCATAGGTGATGCGCCCCGCCGCGTAATCGATATCCATCACACTGTCGACGATGGCGCAGGCATTGGATGACGGGTCCTTGACGATATAGCTGATGGTATTGGTCGCTTCGTCAAAGAATGCCTGGACCTCTGGTTTCAGGTCCATGTTCACGGGATAGCTGGTCATGTCGGTTCCTCCAAAATCTATGTTTGGTCTAAGCGGTCTTGGCCTGCGGGGATGGCAGCCGTCGGCGCAGGTAAAAGCCCACGGCGACGGCAATCAGGAACAGCGCCACCTCCCAACGGCCTGTGCCAAGGGCAGGGATCGCTGCGCCCGGGCAGAATCCTGCGATGCCCCAACCGATGCCGAAAAGCGCAGAGCCGCCCACCAGACGGGCGTCGATCGCGGTCGAGTTGGGCAGTTGGAACCGCCCGCCGAACAGCGGCGCATCGCGACGCCACACCAGCCTGTAGCCGACGAATGTGATCAACACCGCGCCGCCCATCACAAAGGCAAGGCTGGGATCCCATGTGCCCGCGAGATCAAAGAAGTTCAGGACCTTGGCCGGATCCATCATACCAGAAATCACGATGCCGGTACCGAAAACGAGGCCGGTCAGCAGTGCAAAGACAAGTTTCATCGGCTCAACCTCCGAACACGTGGCGGATCAGGAAAACGGTGATCGCGGCGGTTGCCATGAAGGTGGGCACGGCCACCAGCGAGCGGATGGACAGACGCGCAAGCCCGCAGACGCCGTGCCCCGACGTGCAGCCACTGCCGAGGCTGGCACCCAGGCCGACAATGACGCCGCCGATCACGATCATGGCGGGGCTGACCGGCACGGTCAGCGTCGGCATTGCACCGGTGATGAGAAAGATCAGACCCGGCGCAAGAATCATGCCCGCGATCAACGCCAGCCGCCACCGCATCTCGTCGCGGTTCTCAAAGAAGATGGCGCCTGACAGAATGCCCGTGGCGCCGAAGATGCGCCCAAGGCCAAGCATCAGCAGCACGGCACCAAGACCGATCAGCAGACCGCCACCGAATGAGGCGAACGGGGTAAACGCAGTCTCCATCTCAGGACATCCGGCAGGTCTTGACGCCGAAGATCGAATAGAGCGGGCACATCCTGAACGCCGCCGTGGCGAGCATGATGACACCGATCACGGCAGCGCCATACTTGAAGACCGGCTGGGCGAATAGCGCGGCGTCGCTGAAAAAGGCAAGATACAACAGAAAGGCGCCAAGGGCAGCGCGCAGGATGCGGTCAATGGTTCCGACATTCGATGTCATGGCGTTCTCCAGTCTTTAAAGCTGGGTACTGACTATAAGGTCGCGTTGCGGGCTTCAGTGACTTTGTCACCCTTGGCCGATTTTTCCCCGATCTTGTCAGTCGGTGTCGGCCAGTGCGCGCAGGGCAGGCTTGTTGGTCACCGCAATTCGCCCGCGCGATTGCTCGATAAGGCCGCGCTTTTGAAAGTCGTTCAACACGCGCGAGATAACCTCGCGTGCCGTCCCCAGTTCGCTTGCGATCTGCGCATGGGTCGCCGCGATTTCCTTGTTGCCCCCGACAAGGGTCAGCAACCGGTCGGCAAGACGGACATCGATCCGACCGAAGGCAACATCGTCGACGACGCGCAGCAGGTCGAGCAGGCGCCGCGAATAGGCCGCGAAAACAAAGTTGCGAAAGGCCGCTTCCTCGGCAACCAGCGTGTCAAAGGCTGGCTTTGGCAGCACAATTGTCGTGATATCCGTCTCTGCCACACCTTCGGCATTATAAGCTTCCTCCGCCAGCATGCAGGCGGTGGTCAGCACGCAGCTTTCGCCGGCATCGACGCGGTAAAGCACGATATCCCTGCCATTTTCCGAGGTTTGCGAGACACGGATCGTGCCTTCGTACAAGAACAGCAGACTGTCGGGTATATTTCGGGGGCCGAACACCTCGCGGCCCTTGGGATAAGACCGTGCCTGCGCCACCTGCAGCAGCCGATCCCTGACCGGGCGCGGCAATACTCTGGTTCCCTGAAACCGCTCTGTCCAGTCGCCGATGTTCATTCTGCCCTCCGCAGCGCATGGTTCGAATGCTCTGCAAGTTTCGTCGAATTCAACGCAATAATTGTCTACAAGAAACGACTTGTTCACAATCCCATGCCAGAGTCACGGGACGGCGGGGCCAGATACGTCCTGCTGCATTTCATCGCGTCACAGTAAAGGAACACTTGGAATGGATTGACCGCGTCGCCACAGGTCGCAGCAGCCCGTTCTGCCTGATCGCCTCGGCTCTGCAGCCTGCGGACTGAGGGTTTCAACAGCTGCCGTGCTGTCAGCGGTTATCCCCAGACCCATCAAGTTGCGGCCGTCATCGCGTTTTGGGACGATTTGGCGGCCGAAGCCTCGGATGGATATCAACGCGAGGGAAGGTGGCGGAGGAGGTGGGATTCGAACCCACGGTGGACTTTCACCCACGTCGGTTTTCAAGACCGGTGCATTAAACCACTCTGCCACTCCTCCGGTGCCGCGCAATTAGCCTGTGTTGGCGGCGGTGGCAATGCCTCTGTGGCAGGTTGCAAAAAAGCGCAAAAGCTGATGAATGTGCGTGACGAAATGCGAGGTTAGGTCAGACGATGGATCGCAAGCTTATTCTGGATGTATCGGCGACCGAAGCTTTCGGATTTGCCCGGCGCAATCGGCTGCGGCGCTATCCTTCACCGGACCAGGGCGGGGATCGACTGTATCCATTGGCCTGGCCGCAGGCCAAGCCAAGCTTTCAGATCCTGCCGACCGATACGGTGTTTACCATCGGGTCGTGTTTCGCGCGCAATGTCGAGGCCGCCCTGATCGAGAATGGGATGGATGTGCTGAGCCGCGACTTTAATCTGGGCGAGATCGGCGACAGCACCGGCGAGGCATCGAACTTTTTCAACAAATATTCGATCCACTCAATCTATAACGAACTGAAATGGGCGTTGGAGCGTGACAGCTTTCCCGGCGAAACTCTGCTTTATACCGGCACCGCCGATCAGCCCGTCTTCGATGCGCAATTGGGGCAGGCGCGGATCGACTTTCCCAAGGACAAAGTTCTCGAATTCCGTCACCGCTATCTGGACGCGATGGCGCAGGTGAAGGATGCCGATGTCATCATCATCACGCTTGGCTATGTCGAGACATGGTATGACAAAGAGCTGGACATCTATCTGAACGTCATGCCGCCGGTCGAGGTGCTGCGGAAATACCCGGACCGGTTCCAGTTTCGTGTGCTGAGCTATTACGAGATCCTCGAGACGCTGCACGCGCTGCACGCGCTGTTGTCCAAGCATCGCGAAAAGCCGATGAAGATGCTGATCACCGTCTCGCCGGTGCCGCTGCTGGCGACCTTCCGCGACATGGATGTGCTGGTTGCCAACGCCTATTCCAAATCGGTGCAGCGCGCGGTGTTGGAACAGTTCGTGATCGAGGTCGATCAGGTGGATTACTTCCCGTCCTACGAATTCGTGACCCTGTCCAACCCGACCATCGCCTGGTCGCGCAACGACTATCGCCATGTGAATTCCGATCTCGTGGCGCGGATCATGTCCAGTGTGATCTCGACCTATTTTCCGGCCGAATCCCAGCCCAAGCCGCAATTCGCCGAAACTGGCGAGGCCAGCGCCACGCCAGAGGGGCTGACACCCGCAGCCATCATGTCGACCGCCAAGCTGATGCTGAAGCTTGAGGAATGGGAAAAGATGGCAGCACTGTTTGACGAAAACGCTGCCGTGGTTGACGCGCATCCCGATCTTTTGCTGCAAAAGGCCGCGATGCACCGGCAACAACGCGAAACCCCTGCAGAGTTCGCCGCACTGGTGCAGGTGCATCAATTGGCACCTGATCGGCCTTGGCCGCTAGAGCGTATGATCCGGCTCTGCCGTCCCTTGCGCAAGCAGGGCCGCCAGCGCGAACTGCTGGCCAGTCATGCCGAGAAGTTTCCCGATCGCGGCGATTTTCGCGATCAGATCAGTTGATCTCTGCCCGGTCCATATCGCCGCCGCGACTTGGGCGGTGAGGGGCAGATGCGGGCAAGATCGGGGCTATAATGTTCAGGCGCCCAAGCGGCGCGCCATGCAAGGCAACGCCGCAGCAACCTGCGCCATCGCCGGATAGGGCAAGCGTCCAATCAGATCAGACTGTGGGCTTACTTGCGGATCGTGACGGTATTGGTCGCGCCGGTGATCTCTACCTGTGTGATCCCTGCCAACACGTTAGACGACAGCGTCAGCGCGACGCTGATCGTGTCCGTCTCGGGCCGTGCCGGCAGTCTAGCGAACTCGCTGTCAGACAGGGGCGGCCAGGCGACAAAGCGCAAACGCAATACACCGTCTGGATCGGGGCTCAGGCGGCCCGTGGGGCTGGGACTCTGACCGATAAGGTCGGCATTGTAATAGCCCTTGGTCGGGCCGATCCCGGTGACGACCAGCAGCCGACCTTCGTTCAGCACCTCCCACCGCGCGCCGGTGATTGCGGGAATGCCCGGCCTGGCATCGGTATTGGCATTTGCGTAGCCGTCGCGCGGCTCAAGCGTGGTCGGCCCTTGACCCGAACCGAACCAGCCAAGCGGGTTCCAGCCGCTGTCGCTGAAACGCCCGCCGCATCCGGCCAGCGTCAGAGTGGCAATCAGCAAGGGCGCCATCAGTCGTTTCATGTCACTATCCCCGTTCGTTGCCCGATTGATAGGCGAAAGCCGGGGGCTGCGAAAGCCTCTTTGACCTCAGCCCATGCGCGGGGTAACCCACAGTAAGCTGTGAAAGGACCGACAGGCATGGCCACCGCTGCCTTTGAAGACATCGCTGACACTTTCGATTTTCTGGATGACTGGGAGGAACGCTATCGTCATGTCATCGAACTGGGGCGCGCGATGCCACCCATGGACGAAGCGCTTTGCGTGCCGGCAACCAAGGTCGATGGATGCGCCAGTCAGGTCTGGATCATGCCCCGGATCGAGGCCGGGGTCTTTGATTTTCAGGGCGAAAGCGATGCGACGATCGTGCGCGGCCTGATCGCCATTCTGCACGCGCTTTATTCCGGTGTGCCGGTTGGGCAGGTGGCGCAGATCGACGCGCAGGCCGAGTTGGCGCGTCTGGGGCTGGACGAACACCTGTCTTCGCAGCGTTCAAACGGGCTGCGCGCCATGATTCAGCGGGTCAGGACGCTGGCCGCCGACGCACAGTGATCCAGCCGCCGCCCAGTACGCGGCTGCCACCCGATTCGTAAAACACACAGGCCTGGCCGGGGCTGACGCCTTCTTCGGCGTCCAGCAGCTCCACCTCGGCCTTGCGACCGCCAAGAGGGCGCAAGATCGCAGGCCGCGGCGGCCGGGTCGAACGAATGCGAACATCGCAGGCGATCTCTTGCTCGAACGGGCCGTCGCCCAGCCAGTTTACCTCACCGATGGGCACGATGTTCGTCGCAAGCGCCGTTTTCGGGCCAACAATGACCTGGCGGCTGTCAGGATCCAGCCGAACAACATAAAGCGGATCACCAAGCCCACCGATGCCAAGGCCCCGGCGCTGTCCGATCGTATAGTGGATGACGCCGCGATGGGTGCCCAGCACAGTGCCATTCATATCCACGATCTCGCCCGGATCAGCGGCGCCGGGGCGCAGTTTTTCGATTACCGCTGCATAGTCGCCATTGGGCACAAAGCAGATATCCTGACTGTCAGGCTTGTCCGCCACCGCCAGCTCGAATTCAGCCGCCAGCGCCCGTGTTTCGGCCTTGCTTTCCAGATGACCCAGCGGGAAGCGCAGGAAATCCAGTTGCTCTTGGGTGGTCGAGAACAGGAAATAGCTTTGATCGCGGTTCATGTCCGCGGCCATGTGCAATTCGGCCCGGGCAGCGCCATCTTTGCGCTGGATGTAATGCCCCGTTGCCATGCAATCGGCATCCAGTTCCTTGGCGGTTTGCAGCAAATCGCGGAATTTCACCCGCTCATTGCAACGGATGCAGGGCACAGGCGTCGCTCCGGCAAGATAAGCGTCGGCAAATTCGTCAATCACCGATTCGCGAAACTTGTTTTCATAATCAAGCACGTAATGGGGAAAGCCCATACGTTCGGCCACGCGGCGCGCATCATGGATATCCTGCCCGGCGCAGCAGGCCCCTTTTTTGGCCAGCGCCGCGCCGTGATCGTATAGCTGCAAGGTCACGCCCACGACGTCATAGCCCTCGCGCGCCAACTGCGCCGCCACGACCGAACTGTCCACGCCACCCGACATCGCCACCACGACCCGCGTCTGGCTGGGCGGTTTGGCGAAGCCGAGGCTGTTCAAAACGGGCGTTTGCGCCGGGGCGGGCGCTGTCGTGGCAGAGGTCATGGCTGGATCCTGGCCGGGTTGGGGCGGCAAACTTGGTCGAAATATAAGAAAATGCGTGGCATTCTCAAGGCACAGAGCGTCGATTTCCGCAATGCGCTAACCTCGGATTAAGCCAGGCGGCGCATTTTGGGTGTCGAGTTATTCGGGAAAGCCGCATGTTCATACGAAAATCCACACGCCCGCGCACGATCACGTTGCCCGATGGCACGATCCTCAGCATGGCAGATTTGCCAGCCGATGACACACGCTGGGTCGCCAGCCGCAAAGCCACAGTGGTTAACGCAGTCCTGGGCGGGCTGCTGACCCGCGAAAATGCGATCACCCGCTACAGCCTGACCGAGGAAGAGTTCGACAGCTGGGTTCTGGCAGTAGAACGTCACGGAAAATCGGCCTTGAAAGTGACCGCACTGCAAAAATACAGACACGTCAAGGTTGAGCGACAGGAGTGACTAGGGTAGTAACGGTATATTAACACTTCCTCCTCATAGTCCACATTCGGACCGAGGCTGAACTGGGACTTTTAGAATGAGAATCCTACTTGTCGAGGACGAGGCCAGCACCGCTCGCGCGATTGAGCTGATGCTGACCGCCGCCAATTACAATGTCTTCCTGACCGATATGGGGGAAGAGGGCGTCGACCTTGCGAAATTATATGATTATGACCTGATCCTGCTGGATCTTGACCTGCCGGACATGAACGGAATGGAGGTCTTGCGCCACATCCGCCTGTCGCGGATCGACACGCCGATCCTGATCCTGACCGGGTCGGACGACACCGAAAGCAAACTTCGCGGCTTTGGCTTTGGCGCGGATGACTATATGACCAAACCTTTCGTTCGTGAGGAACTGGTGGCCCGCATTCAGGCAATCATCCGCCGTTCCAAGGGGCATAGCCAGGCCGTGATCCAGACCGGCGATCTGCTCGTCAACCTGGATGCTCGTTCGGTCGAGGTAGAGGGAAAGCCAGTCAATCTGACCGGCAAGGAATATCAAATTCTCGAGCTGCTCAGCCTGCGCAAGGGCACGACTCTGACTAAAGAGATGTTCCTGAACCACCTCTATGGCGGCATGGATGAGCCAGAGCTCAAGATCATCGACGTCTTCATCTGCAAGCTTCGCAAGAAGTTGTCCGAGGCGCTTGGCGGTGAAAACTTCATCGAGACTGTTTGGGGCCGTGGTTACGTGCTGCGCGACCCAGCCCCGGCCAATGCCGAGAAAATGGCTGTCGGGCTGTAGACCGACAGCCCTCCCACAGCTGCAAACAAGGTAACTGGCGCGCTGGACAACCATGTCCGGCCACCGTTATCACCCATGCATCCGATCTGTTTCCTTGCTCCGGGAAAGCATATCGGATGCATGTTTGTCTGATGCGAGGGCGATCAGCCCCGCGCATTGCGGCAGGCGCGCATGATGCTTGCGCCGCAAGCCTCGTGATCGCCGTCCCGTCGCAATCTGGCGCGGTGATCGAAGGGTAAAATGAACGATCCGAAGACGGCCGAGGCAGATGCACGCGATCTGGAAAGCCAGACGCTTGCGCAGATGGATCCTGCCGCAGCCGCGCAGGAAATCGAGGCGCTGTCGGCAAAGCTGCATCAGGCCAACGATGACTATCACGCCAAGGATGCCCCCAAACTCAGCGATGCGGAATACGATGCGCTCAAGCGTCGTCTGGCTGCGTTCGAGGCGGCGTTCCCCGACCTCGCAGCAGAGAGCAGTCCCACTCAGCAGGTTGGCGCCGCCCCGGCGGAGGGCTTTGGCAAGGTCGCGCATTCGCAGCGCATGATGTCACTGGCGAATGCCTTTGAAGAGGGCGAGATCAGCGATTTCGTTGCCCGCATCCGCAATTTCCTGAACCTGCCTGCCGATACGCAGCTGAACTTTACCGCCGAGCCCAAGATCGACGGGCTATCGCTGTCGCTGCGCTATGAGGATGGCCAGTTGGTGCAGGCCGCGACGCGCGGCGATGGAACCGTTGGCGAAAACGTCACCGCGAATGCCCGTACGATTGACGATATTCCGCAGAAGCTGACAGGCGAGGTGCCGGCCATCGTCGAGATCCGGGGCGAGGTCTATATGTCCCACACCGACTTTGCCGCGCTTAATGCAGGCGATACCGGTCGGACCTTTGCAAATCCGCGCAATGCCGCTGCGGGCTCTCTGCGCCAGCTTGATCCGTCGATTACCGCCGCGCGGCCCCTGAAATTCTTTGCCTATAGCTGGGGCGAACTCAGCGAACCTCTGGCCGAAACCCAGATGAGCGCGATCGAGCGCATGGCAGCGATGGGTTTCAGCACCAACCCACTGACCCGGCTCTGCGGAACGGCCGCGCAGATGATCGCCGCCTGGTCCGCGATCGAGCAGCAGCGCGCAACGCTGGGCTATGACATCGACGGTGTGGTCTACAAGGTCGACGACCTGGCCTATCAGGAACGGCTTGGGTTCCGCTCGACCACGCCGCGCTGGGCGCTTGCGCATAAATTCCCGGCCGAACTGGCCTGGACGCGGCTGAACGGCATCGACATTCAGGTCGGCCGCACGGGTGCGCTGTCTCCGGTCGCGCGGCTTGAACCGGTGACTGTCGGCGGGGTCGTGGTCTCGAACGCGACGCTGCACAACGAGGATTACATCGCCGGTTGCGACAGCAGCGGCGCGCCGATCCGCGAGGGGCGCGACATTCGCGCAGGCGATTGGGTGCAGGTCTATCGCGCCGGCGACGTGATCCCGAAAATCGCCGATGTGGACCTGTCGCGCAGGCCCGATGACAGCCAGCCCTATGTCTTTCCCGACCAATGCCCCGAATGCGGTTCCGACGCTGTGCGTGAGCCCGGCGATTCCGTCCGGCGCTGCACGGGCGGGCTGATCTGCCCTGCGCAGGCCGTTGAGAAGCTGAAGCATTTCGTCAGCCGTGCGGCCTTTGACATCGACGGTCTGGGCGCAAAACAGATCGAGATGTTCTTTGCTGATGATCAGCTACCGATCCGCGAACCGTCCGAGATTTTCACCCTCGCCACGCGAGACGCTGACAATGTGAGCAAACTGAAGAACCGCGACGGCTTTGGTGACAAATCGGCCCAAAAGCTGTTCGATGCGATTGAAGAACGGCGAAAGATCCCCTTGTCCCGGTTGATCTTTGCCCTGGGCATCCGTCACGTGGGCGAGGTCGCAGCAACCACGCTGGCGCGACATTTCGGCAGTTGGGATGCCATGATTGCCGCGCTGGATGCCGCCGCCCCAGCCGCGCAGCGCCATTTGCAGGCAGAAGAGGCCGTGACGCAAGAACGCGCCGATGCGGCCGGGCAGGGCAGGCGCGCCCGGATCAAGGAAACGAGCGATCAGGTCTGGGCCAGCGATCCGGTGTCTGACGCCGCGCGCGCGGCGTGGGACGATCTGGTCAGCATCGACGGCATTGGCGACGTGCTGGCCGGATCGCTGGTCACGGCGTTCAACCAGCCGCGCGAACGTGCCGGCATCGACAGGCTGATCGCCCAGATTGAACCCCAAGAGGCCAGCGCTGCCAGCGGCGCGACCACCGAATTGACGGGCAAGACGCTGGTTTTCACAGGCACGCTGGAAAAAATGACGCGGGCCGAAGCCAAGGCGCGGGCCGAGGCGATGGGCGCCAAGGTCTCTGGCTCTGTCAGCGCCAAGACCGATCTCGTGATCGCGGGGCCGGGTGCGGGCTCCAAGGCCAAGAAGGCGCAGGATCTGGGCGTCGCCATTGTCGATGAGGATGAATGGCTGCGGATCGCGGGCCGATGACCACGCCAAAGGGCCGACCGCCCGCCCTGTTCCCGCTATTCGCTTCGGCTGATACTCTGCCGGGGGTTGGCCCCAAGGCACTGGCCGCACTGGCGCAACTGGGCATCGACCGTCCGCGCGATCTGATCCTGACTTTACCCAATAGCGGCGTCCGACGGCGGCGGCTGGAACGTCTGGCCGATGCGCGTGCGCCGGAAACCGTCACCGTCGCCGTGACCGTGGGACGCCATATGCCGCCCAATTCGCGGGGTCGACCCTGGCGCGTGCTGTGCAGCGACGGCGCGAATGACCTGACCATCGTCTTCTTTCATCCGCGTCGCGATTGGATCGAAAGCCAGTTGCCCACCGGACAGCGCCGCGTTGTCAGTGGCAAGGTAGAGCTGTTCGACGGCATGGCGCAGATGGTGCATCCCGATCATATCCTGCGCGAGGACGAAGACCTGCCGCCCGATTTCGAGCCGGTTTATCCTCTGGGCGCGGGTCTGACGCAGCGGATGATGGCCAAGGCAGCCGCTGCCGCCTGCGCACGCGCGCCGCAGATGGATGAATGGGTCGACGCTGAGCTTTTGAAAACGCAAGGCTGGCCCGGCTGGAACGCGGCGCTGGCGCAGGCGCATGCCCCGCAATCCGCAGCCGATCTTTCGCCCACGACCCCGGCGCGGGCGCGGCTGGCCTATGATGAGTTCCTCGCCCATCAGGTGACGCTGGCCCTGATCCGGCGCGAGCGCCTGCAGCGCAAGGGGCGGGCGACGTCGGGCGACGGGCGGTTACGCGCGCAGGTGCTGGACAGTCTGCCCTGGCCACCGACTGCGGCGCAAAAGCGCACGGTGGGCGAGATCGCCGAAGACATGGCCAGCGACCGGCGGATGAACCGTTTGCTGCAAGGCGATGTGGGCGCAGGCAAGACGTTGGTCGCGCTGCTCTCGGCGCTGATTGCGGTCGAGGCGGGCGGGCAGGCGGTTTTGATGGCGCCGACCGAAATTCTGGCCCGGCAGCATGCCCGCGCGCTGGAACCGTTGGCCCGCGCGGCCGGCATCAGGCTGGCGACACTGACAGGCCGCGACAAGGGCGAGTTGCGCGCGCAGTTGCTGGAAGATCTGCGTATGGGTCGGATCGATATTCTGGTCGGCACCCATGCCGTCTTTCAGAAAGACGTTGAGTTTCATGACCTTCGCCTGGCCATCATCGACGAGCAGCACCGTTTCGGCGTGGCGCAGCGTCTGGAACTGTCTGCCAAGGGTGAGATCCCGCCCGACGTTCTGGTAATGACCGCGACGCCGATCCCTCGGTCATTGGCGATGACGCAGTTCGGGGATCTGGATTTGTCGGTGCTGGACGAAAAGCCCGCCGGCCGCCAGCCGATCACAACCGTGATGATCAGCGATCAGCGGATTTCGCAGGTCGTGGACCGGCTGCGCGTGGCGCTGAAAGACGGTGCCCGCGCCTATTGGGTCTGCCCACTGGTTGAGGAAAGCGAGGCGGTTGATCTGACCGCCGCGGAGGCGAGATTTCAGGCCCTCCGTGCGGTCTTCGGGGATGAGGTGCGGTTGGTCCACGGCCAGATGTCGCCCGATCAGCGCGACAGATCGATGGCCGATTTCGCCAGCGGTCGCGCCCGGATCCTGGTCGCGACGACGGTCATCGAGGTAGGCGTCGATGTGCCCGAGGCGACGATCATGGTGATCGAACGGGCCGAGAATTTCGGGCTTGCGCAGTTGCATCAGCTGCGTGGGCGGGTCGGGCGCGGGCAGGGCGCCTCGACCTGTGTGCTGATGTATCATCCGCCGCTGACAGCAGGCGGGCAGAAACGGCTGGAAACGCTGCGCGAAACGGAAGACGGCTTTCGGATCGCCGAGGCCGATCTCGAAATGCGCGGCGCGGGTGACATGATCGGAACGGCGCAATCGGGCCTGCCGCGTTTTCGCATCGCCGATCTGGAACATCAGTCAGGGCTGATGGCCATGGCAAGGCAGGATGCGCGTGCGTTTCTGGAACGCGACCCACAAATGAACAGCCCGCGCGGGCAGGCGATGCGCAGCCTTTTATGGCTGATGGAGCAGGAAAAGGCCGTCAAACTGATCGGGGTCGGGTGAGGTCAGGAATTAAGACCTGATTAAATGTTCCTAAAAAGTTCTTTACAGGGCGCGCCCGATATGAGAACAAAGTAGCAACTTAGCAGGAGGCACATCATGACCCGCGAAATGATCAGTGATATTTTGGGTGTCACCGCGATTTCGGTGACAACGCTCGTCGTCTTGTGGCTTCCGGCTATTTTGCACAGCTGATTGTCGGCTGTTTCCCTGCCCCGCGTTGCAGAAAAGTTGGTGCGCTCGCCTGTGCGCCGCCTTGGTCCCCACCGCACGCGCAACTTGACCGGCCCTGTGAGGGGCCGGTTTTTTCGTATCGTCACTCGGATCCGCCGTCAGGCCGCGTCAATCGCCTCTAGCGTGGCCTCCCAGGCCAGCAGGATCGAGGCGTGGCGATTGGGATAATCGCGTGCCGGCAACAGTGCCTCCAGCTCGGCGAACGGTGCGGCGGGTGGAGTGCCGTCTTGTTTCAGCATTGCCTTCAATTCGTCGCGCGCCTGGGCGATTTCAGCGCGGCTGCGCCCGATAACCGCGCTGCCCAGCACCGAGGCCGAGGCCTGCCCAAGCGCGCAGGCCCGTACCTCTTGGCCGAATTCGACAATCCGATCACCGCTCATCGCGACATCGACCGTGACAGACGACCCACATTGTGGCGAGCGCCGCATGGCACTGCCACCCGGCGCGGGCAGCCTGCCGGAATGGGGCATGGCCGTGGTCAGCGCCAGAATCCGGCGTGAGTAAAGCTGCATCAGGTCGCTATCGGACATCTGGAACCCTTTTCGCTTCCGTCCTAGATAGGAAGCCGGAAACGCGAAGGAAAGCCGATGTTTGACCCGACCAGCCTAAAATATGACGCCAAAGGGCTGATCCCCGCGATTGCGCAGTCACCCGAAGGCGAGGTTCTGATGATGGCCTGGATGAATATCGAAGCCGTCAAACGCACGCTGCAATCGGGTCAGGTCACCTATTGGTCGCGTTCGCGGCAGGATTTCTGGATCAAGGGCGAGACCAGCGGACATCTGCAAAAACTGATCGAAATGCGCGTGGATTGTGATCGCGACTGCCTGTTGATGATTGTGGATCAAACCGGCCCGGCCTGTCACACCAACCGACGCAGCTGTTTTTATACGGCTTTGCGCGACGGGGAAGAGGTCGAAATCATGGCGCCCATGACTGATGCGTGAACCGCACCGCCCGAAACCGCATCATGTTTGATCCCCGCTGACAGGTCAAAGACCAAGCAGATCGCGGATCTGCGCAGGACTGGTGCCGTCTTCGCGAAAGGCGCGGATCGCCCTTGCGTCGTCGCGCTTTGCCAGCCGCTTGCCCGCATCGTCGCGGATCAGGCGATGATGCTGGTATAGCGGGGTGGGTAGATCGAGAATTTTTTGAAGAAGTACATGTATCCATGTGGAATCAAAAAGATCTTTTCCGCGTGTTACCAGGGATATGTCCTGTTCCGCGTCGTCCACGACGACAGCCAGATGATAGGATGTACCCATGCCACGCCGTGACAGAATCACGTCGCCGATGCCCGCGATAAACTGATCGCGGCTGAGGATATGGTCATGCCCCGGCATGATCGCCGCATCGCGGAAAGACAGGTGATCGATACCTAGCGCGTCAAAGGCACGGGCAGCATCCAGCCGGATCACATCATCGGGGCCGGCATCGGCCATCTGGCGGTCACGGCAGGTGCCGGGATAGATCAGCCCATCGGGCCCGGCAAGCGGTGCGCCCTCTTGCGGCGCAGACAGGGCCGCACGGATGTCGCCGCGACGGCATTTGCACGGGTAAGTCAGGGGCGTGAGGCGCGTCAGCGCATCGCGATAGGCCGCCATGCGCTCGGACTGACGCATGACCGGATCAGGCCAGTCCAGACCCAACCATCGCAGATCCTCGTAAATGGCAGTTTCGAACTCTGACCTGCAGCGGGCGCGGTCGATATCCTCGATCCGCAACAGAAACCGGCCCGGTGCGGCCTCGCGATGGGCGATCAGTGCCGCATAGGCGTGGCCCAGATGCAAGAGCCCCGTCGGCGAGGGGGCAAAGCGGGTTACTGCGCCGTCAGCCATGTGCGGAAATCATGCTTGGCCCGCTGTGTATAGGCCGGATAGCGATCCTTGCGGCCACGACGCCCGCTTTTGACGTCTTCCAGCGGTGGAAACAGGCCGAAATTCACATTCATCGGCTGAAACGTCTTGGCCTCGGCACCGCCGGTGATGTGATTGACCAGCGCACCCAATGCGGTCGTATAGGGCGGCGGTGGCAGATCATTACCCTGTGCCTGGGCAGCAGCCATCCGGCCCGCCAGCAGACCGATGGCCGCGCTTTCGACATAGCCTTCGACCCCGGTCACCTGACCGGCAAAGCGGATATTGGGGCGCGACCGCAACCGCATCCGGTCGTCGAGCAGCGTTGGTGAGTTCAGAAAGGAATTGCGATGGATGCCGCCCAGACGTGCAAAGCTGGCATCCTGCAAGCCGGGGATCATGCGAAAGACGTCTGTCTGGGCGCCGTATTTCATCTTGGTCTGAAAGCCGACGATATTATACAGCGTTCCCAAGGCATTATCACGCCTGAGCTGAACCACCGCATAGGCTTTTTCCTCGGGCTTGTGGCTATTGGTCAGGCCAATGGGCTTCATCGGGCCAAAGCGCAGCGTTTCCCGGCCGCGCTCGGCCATCACCTCGATCGGCAGGCAGCCGTCGAAATAGCCGGCGGTCTCGCCCTCGCGGAATTCGGTCTTGTCTGCGGCCAGCAGGGCGTCGATGAAGGCTTCGTATTCGGCCTTGGTCATCGGGCAGTTGATATAGGCGCGGCGCTCGGCCTCTGTCTCGCCCTTGTCGTAACGCGATTGTTCCCAGGCCACTGACATATCGATGCTGTCTGCATGGACGATGGGCGCGATGGCATCGAAAAAAGCCAGCGCCTCGGTGCCCGTTTCTGCACGAATGTTCGCGGCCAGGGCGTCCGAGGTCAGCGGCCCGGTGGCGATGATCCAATTGCCCTCGTCCGGCAGGTCGCTGATTTCGCCGGGGACAATCTGGATCAACGGCTCTGCCTGCAAAGCTGCCGTGACAGCCTGCGAAAACGCATCGCGATCCACAGCCAGCGCGCCGCCGGCGGGCAGGCGATAACGATCGGCCATGGCCATGATCAACCCATCAGCCGTGCGCATTTCCCAATGCAGCTGGCCGACGGCGTTCATTTCGTCATCGTCGGAACGAAAGCTGTTCGAACAGACCATTTCCGCGCAATCGCCGGTCTTGTGGGCAAATGTGCCGACGGCGGGGCGCATTTCATGCAAGACCACGGGCACGCCTGCGCGGGCAATCTGCCAGGCGGCCTCGGACCCTGCCAGTCCTGCGCCGATGATGTGAACGGGCTGCATCTTGCGTCCTTTTGTCGATATCGGCGTCAGGTAACAACCGCGATGCGCGCCCGCAAGCTGCAAGCGCGCCAATCTGCCGGAACTGTGCTTGGTGTGAAAATGAAAACGGGCGGCACCGTCACCGGGCCGCCCGTCATCCGACAAGCCGTCGTCGAAACGATTGACTTATTCTTCGGTCTCGGCGTTTTCACCCTCGGGTGCATCCGCTTCTTCGGTCTCTGCTTCGTCCTCTGCGGCATCATCCTCGGCGCGCAGCGCGGACGGCGCCGCGATATTGGCGATGGCAAAGTTGCGGTCCACGGTTGCCTTGGCACCAGCGGGCAGCTTGACGTCGTCGATATGGATGCCGTCGCCGACTTCCAGACCGGTCAGATCGACGGTGATCTGCTCGGGGATGTCGCCAGCGGTCACGATCAACTCGATCTCGGGACGGATCGTCACCAGCGTACCGCCTTTGCGCAAACCGGGGCATTCGTCGTGACCGACGAATTCCACCTGAATGAACACTTTAACCTTAGAGGTGCGGCGCAGGCGCATAAAGTCGATATGCGTCGGCAGGTCCTTGACCACGTCTTTCTGCACAGCGCGGCAGATGACGCGAACGTCCTCCTGGCCTTCGATCTTCAGGTTCCACAGCGTGGACATGAAGCGGCCAGCGCGCAGCTGGGTCAGCAGTTTGTTGAATTCGAACTGGACGGCGACCGGGTCTTTGCCGTCGCCATATACGATACCGGGCACGTTGCCTTCGCGGCGAGCTTGACGGGCGGCCCCCTTGCCTGTCCCCGTCCGTGCCTCGGCCACCAGATCTGGGATCTCTTTGGCCATTGCTATATTCCTTACATTGACGTTTTTACGGTCGTCCTCCAAGGGTGCACGACCGAAGCCGCGCCTATAACGCGACCGGTTGAGTTTGAAAAGGTCGAAAATGGCGGTTCTGGACGATCTGAAGGTATCCCGCGCGCCAGCAGCCGGGTTGGTCGCGATCGGCCTGTTCTGGGGCGCTTTCGCAGGCTGGCTGCCCGAGATCAAGAGACAAGCCGCGGTCTCGGATGCCGAATTCGGGGCGCTGATGATGCTGTCGGCCCTGGGCGGCATGACCGCGATGATGCTGGCGCCACGTCTCAGGGCGCGTTTCGGATACGGGCTTTTGCCGATCAGCGGTGTCTTGGTGGGACTGGTTGCACTGCTGCCGCCCCTGATCGGGTCGAACTTTCAGTTGGGGCTGGTCTTGCTGGTTCTGGGCATGAGCATGTCGTTTTGCGACATCCTGTCCAACATCCGCATCTCCGAAATCGAGGCCCGCGTCGGGCATTCGCTGATGAACCTCAACCATGCGCTGTTTTCGCTGGCGCTGGCTTTGTCGGCGGGACTGATGGGGGTGGCGCGGCATGCGGGCATCGCGCATTTCGCCAGTGCTGCCATCGTGTCCGTGGCGATCCTGCTGCTGGTGCCGCTGATGCGTCGTCGCCGTCCGGCCACTGTGGGTGTGGATGACGACGAAGATGATAATCTGCAGGCCGCACCCGCACCCTGGACCGTCGTCCTGCCCGGCGCGGCCATTCTGTGGCTGTGTTTTCTGGCCGAAAATTCGACCGAAAGCTGGGGCGCCATCCATATCGAGCGCACGCTTGGGGTAGAGGGTGGTCTGGGCGCGTTCGGTCCGGCGATGTTCGCGCTGGCCATGGGCCTGGCGCGGCTGGCCGGGCAGTGGCTGGCGGTCCTGCTGGGCGAAGTACGTTTGATCGCGGTGTCGGTCTTCTTTGCGGCGATCGGCGCGATCATGCTGGCGATGGCGACCGGATTGGGTGTTGCGCTGTCTGGCGCGGCGGCCCTGGGTCTGGGCGTTGCGGTGGTTGTGCCCACGGCCAACAGCCTGATCGGGCGCACGGTCCCGCCCGAACAGCGCGCCAGCGCCATCGCGCGAGCCTGGATGATCGGGTTTACCGGCTTTTTCATCGGTCCGCCCTTCATGGGAATGATCAGCCAGACCATGAGCCTGCGAATGGCATTCGGCTTGATCGCCGTGCTGGTGCTGGCAATGCTGCCATGTTTGTGGCTGATCGCACGCAGGCTGCGTCGACAAGAATTGCAATCCACAGCCCGGGCCGCTAAGGCGAGGCCGGTTTTGCCAAAATGACATGATGGACAGGAAAACCGTTCCGCAGCGGAGGAACGGGCAGGGGATTTTGAACATGATTTCGATGAACCGCTATCGCAACGAATGGTTCGGCAACGTCCGGCCCGATCTGTTGTCGGGGCTGGTCGTGGCCCTGGCGCTGATACCCGAAGCCATCGCCTTTTCGATCATCGCGGGCGTTGATCCCAAGGTCGGGCTTTATGCCAGCTTTGCCATCGCGGTTGTCACGGCGATTGCGGGCGGGCGGCCCGGCATGATCTCGGCGGCAACCGCTGCGACGGCGGTGTTGATGGTGACGCTGGTTCGCGATTACGGGCTGGAATATCTGCTGGCCTGTTCGATTCTTGCAGGCGTGCTGCAAATCGGTGCGGGTGCGCTGAGGCTGGGCCGCGTCATGCGTTTCGTGTCGAAATCCGTGATGACGGGTTTCGTCAACGCGCTGGCCATTCTGATCTTCATCGCGCAACTGCCCGAGCTTGATCCTGACATTGTGGGACCGCTCACCTATGCGCTGGTCGCCCTTGGATTAGCGATCATCTATGTGTTTCCGCTTGTGACACGCACGATCCCGTCGCCTCTGGTCACCATTGTCGTCATCACCGTATTGGTTCTGGTCTTTGGCTGGGATGTGCGGACCGTGGGCGATATGGGCCAACTGCCCGACACGCTGCCAATGTTCCTGTTGCCCGATATCCCGATTAACCTTGAGACACTGAAGATCATCTTTCCCTATTCAGTCGCCGTTGCCGTGGTCGGTTTGCTGGAAAGCCTGATGACACAGAATCTGGTCGATGAGCTGACGGATACGAAATCCGACCGCGATCAGGAATGCGTGGGGCAGGGGCTGGCAAATATCACCTCGGGTTTTATCGGCGGCATGGCCGGTTGCGCCATGATCGGCCAGTCGATGATCAACGTGAAATCAGGTGGACGCGGACGGCTGTCATGTTTCGCGGCAGGTGTGTTCCTGCTGATCCTTGTCGTCATTCTGGGCGATCTGGTCAGCCAGATCCCGATGGCGGCGCTGGTCGCGATCATGATCATGGTGTCGGTCGGCACCTTTAGCTGGTCGTCGATCCTGAACCTGCGGACGCATCCCACATCATCCTCGATTGTCATGCTGGCGACGGTCGGTTTCGTGGTCTGGACCCATAATCTGGCCATCGGCGTGCTGGTCGGCGTGCTGCTGTCGGGGATCTTCTTTGCCGCCAAGATCGCACAGCTTTTCCGCGTGCGCTCTGAACTGTCGGCAGACGGGCGGGAACGCACCTATCTGATCGAGGGCCAGATGTTTTACGCCTCTGTCGAGGACTTCATGGCCGGTTTTGATTTCCGCGAGGCGCTGGACCGTGTGATCATCGACGTCAGTCGCGCACATATCTGGGATATCTCTACGGTGCAGGCGCTGGATATGGCGATCCTGAAATTCCGCCGCGACGGTGCCGAGGTCGAGTTGCGCGGCATGAACGAGGCATCCGAGACGATGGTCGACAAGCTGGCCGTCCACGACAAGCCCGGCGCGATGGACGCGCTGAACACGCATTGAGGAAAGGACAGGCCATGACGGAACGTGTCATCGCGCTGATCGACGGGTCCGACTATGCCCGCAGCACCTGCGACCATGCCGCCTGGGTCGCCAAGCGGTCCGGTATCGGGGTCGAACTTTTGCATGTGATCCCACCGGCCAAGGTGAAATCTGACCTTTCGGGCGCGATCCGCTTGGGCGCGCGCTCGGCGTTGCTGGCCGAGTTGTCGGAACTGGACGAAACCCGCTCCAAGCTGGCCAGCCGCCATGGCCGCGCCATTCTTGAGGACGCCGCCGAAATCGTGCGCGCCGGAGGGGTCGAGGATGTGCAGCAGCGTTTGCGCCACGGCGATCTGGTCGAAACCGTCGCTGAAATCGAACCCGAGGCGCGGCTGATCCTGATCGGCAAACGAGGCGAGAATGACGGCGGGGCGCAGGGCGGGCTGGGGTCTAACCTCGAGCGCGTGGTGCGCGCGGCCAAACGCCCGGTGCTGGTCTCTAGTCGGACCTTCACGCCTGTCGAACGGGTGCTGCTGGTCTGGGATGGCGGCGCGGCGGCTGGTCGCGCGCTGGAACGCATTGCAACACTGCCCTTCTATCGCGGGCTTTTCGTGCAGGTCACATCGGTCGGTGAACGCGACGGACAGCAGGCAGCCGTGGTCCGGCTGCGCGAAGCCGGCGTCGACGCCAAGGCCATGCGGCTGGACGATCCACAAGACGGCGCCATGGCCGGCGAAGTGGTGGCGGGCAATTTCCAGATGGTCGTGACCGGCGCTTACCGCCATTCACCGCTGCGTCATCTGATGGTCGGGTCGACCACCGACGCGCTGATCCGTGACTGCAAGGTTCCGCTGCTGCTGGTGCGCTAACTTGGCGCAGCCAGCAATTCTGACAGCCGCGCCCGTAAATCGTCGCTGATCGGCTGCGATTTTCGTGTGCTCTGGTTCATTTGCACGACCGTATTTCTGGCAATGGCCATGCAGTTACCGTTCTGAAAAATCGCCTGATCTGACCTCATCGAACTGCGCCCGAGTGACACCAGCCGCGTCCCGATTTCGACATGACCGGGCCAGCTCATCTCGGTGACGAAGTCGATCTCCAGCTTGACCAGAACCAGACCGCAGCCGGGATCATGCAGAGGGCTGTTGCCGTCATACATGAACTCGACGCGGCCAGCCTCGAACAGGGTGCTGTAGACGGCGTTGTTCACATGGCCCTGCCGGTCCATGTCTGAATAGCGCAGCTTTTCGCGGCAGGTCTGCTGGTAATCGGACAGGCTGGGAAGATCGGCCATACCGCTCACCGATAGCTGCCAGAGAAATTGGGCGGCAGCATCACATCATGGCGGCCGATATTTTTCACATCGCGTTCGCCGCAAAGCGCCATGCTGGTATCCAGCTCTTTCTGGATAACCTCCAGCGCGCGGGTGACGCCATATTCGCCCATCGCCCCCAGCCCGTGAATGAAGGCCCGGCCGATCCAGGTCGAATGGGCACCAAGTGCCAATGCCTTGAGCACATCCTGACCACTGCGGATGCCGCTATCCATGTGGATTTCGATCTGGTCACCGACCGCCTCTACGATCTCGGGCAGCACCCGAATGGCCGACAAGGCACCGTCCTGCTGGCGGCCGCCATGGTTGGAAACGACGATGGCATCGGCGCCGAAATCAGCCGCGATCCGGGCATCATCGGCATCCAGTATCCCCTTCAGGATCAGCTTTCCGCCCCACATGTCGCGGATCTTGGCGATCTTGTCCCAATCCAGCATCGGATCGAACTGTTCCGCCGTCCAGCTTGACAGGCTGGACATGTCGCCCACCCCTTTGGCATGGCCGACGATATTGCCAAAGCTGCGGCGCTTGGTCTTGAGCATTCCCATGCCCCACCGCCATTTGGTCGCAAGGTCCATCATCACCGGCAGCGTCAGCTTGGGCGGCGCGCTAAGTCCGTTTTTCAGATCCTTGTGGCGTTGCCCGAGGATCTGCAGGTCCAGCGTCAGCACCATGGCGCTGCAATTCGCGGCCTTGGCGCGGTTGATGATGTTTTCCAGAAACTCCTGATCGCGCAGGACGTACAACTGGAACATGAAAGGCTTGGTGGTGTGCTCTGCGACATCCTCGATCGAGCAGATCGACATGGTCGACAGGCAGAAGGGCACGCCGAAATCCTCGGCGGCGCGGGCTGCCAATATCTCGCCATCGGCATGCTGCATTCCGGTCATGCCGACCGGCGCCAGACCCACCGGCATGGCCACAGGCATCCCGATCATCGTGCTTTCGGTGGTGCGGTTCGACATATCCACGGCGACTTTCTGGCGCAGCCGGATATCAGCGAAATCCGACGTGTTCTCGCGAAAGGTCTGTTCGCTATAGCTGCCCGATTCCGCATAATCGTAGAACATCCTGGGGGTGCGGGCCTTGTGCAGGCGCTTGAGGTCCTCGATGCAGGTGATCACGGGCATGGGCAGCATTCCTCAGGATGCGGGGTCAGGACAATCGGGCGCGGCAACGCCGGGCGGGCATTCGGGTGTTTCGGTTTGGCGTCGCAGTTCATCGGCCCTGCGGCGCAGATCGGCGGCGCGGCGATCCAGCGACGCATCATCCACCGGATCGGGAATCGCATCAGCACGTGCGCGTGTGGCAGCACCCTGCTGTTCGACCTGCTGGCGAACGGCCTCTTCGCTGGTGTCGGCGGGGCCGGCGTGATCGGGCAGCGATGGTTCGGCCAGGATCTGCTGTGTGGGCAGCAGACGCGGGTAATTACCCGCATCATCGGTGCAAGCCGCGGCGAAACATAGGGTCAGCAAGGGCAGTGCGCGTAACATCGCGTCACATTACGCCGCCTGCCGGGGGTTCACAACGGGGGCGTGTAGCCGCATTAAGGGGCATGGCACGTACCCGAGGCTCCAAAGCAGAAATAACTGGTCCGCTGATCCGCGAGGCGGCGCTGCGTCTGTTTGCGCGCCATGGCTATGCGGCCGTGTCGATGCGCCAGATTGCGCGCGAGGTCGGAGTGCAGGCCGGCGCGCTTTATGCCTATACGCCCGACAAACAGGCGCTGCTGTTCGATCTGATGGAAACCCATATGCAGCGGCTGCTGGCAAGCTGGCAGGACGACACCGCCAGTCCGCCACTGGTCCGGCTGGAACGGTTTGTCAGATTTCACATCGCCGACAGCCTCGATCACAGCGACTCGGTCTTTCTGTCCTATATGGAGTTGCGCAACCTCTCTGAGGTCAATCACCGCAAGATCAGCAAACTGCGCCGCGACTACGAAAGCAAGTTGGAAAGCATCCTGCGCGACGGCCAGCAAGATGAGGTGATCGGTGTCGATGACATCCGGCTCAGCGCGATGGCATTGATCGGGATGCTGACGGCGGTGACGAACTGGTATCGCGCCGGTGGCCGGTTGGATCAGCAGCGTGTCGGCGATATCTATTGGGGGCTGGCCAAGGGCGCGGTCGGCGCGTAAGCCCGATTCATATGGCCTGTTGATGAGGGAGTGAAACGGATGGGTGTCGATATCCTGTGCCTGGGCGAACCGATGATGGAGTTCAACCAGCAACCCGATGGCAGCTATCGTTCCGGTCATGGCGGCGACACCGCGAATTGCGCCGTGGCTGCGGCCCGGCAGGGTGCCCAGGTCGGCATGCTGACCCATCTTGGCAAGGATACGTTCGGCGATTCCTTCTTGCAGCTATGGCACAGCGAGGGCGTCGATACCTCGACCGTGCGGCAGGTCGTGGACGCGCATACCGGCATCTATTTTGTAACCCACGGGCCCGACGGGCATGAATTCAGCTATTTACGCGCGGGCTCTGCCGCCAGCCGCATGACGCCAGCCGACCTGCCGACAGATGCGTTGGCCGGCACGAAGATCCTGCATGTATCGGGCATCAGCCAGGCCATTTCCGCCTCTTGCGCGGATACCGTCTTTGCGGCGATGCAACAGGTCCGCGCGGCGGGGGGCATGGTTTCCTACGACAGCAACCTGCGGCTGAAACTATGGCCGCTGACGCGTGCGCGGGCCGTGACCCATGCGGCCATGGCCGAATGCGATATCGCCTTGCCGGGCATGGACGACGCCGAACAGTTGACAGGTCTCAGCGATCCGAACGCCATTGCCGACTTTTACCTGAACCTCGGCGCAAAAATCGTGGCGCTGACGCTTGGCGCTGCGGGCTCGTTGGTGGCCACGCCCGAGCGGCGCGAACGTGTCGGCGGGCGCAAGGTCAAGGCGGTCGACGCAACCGGCGCGGGCGACACCTTTGATGGCGCCTTCCTGGCCCGGATCGCGGCAGGCGATGATCCGTTCGCGGCGGCGCGGTATGCCAATGCCGCCGCGGCCCTGGCGACACAGGAATACGGTGCGATCGAGCCGATGCCCCGACGCGACGCGGTCGAGGCTTTTCTGGCCGCAGGCGAATGACGGCCAATCATCCGCTTGCTTGAAGCCCTGCGGAGGCCGATAATCGCGCCATGAGCCTGCCACCCGGTTTCCTTGATGAACTGCGCAACCGCGTTCCGATCAGTCGTGTGATCGGGCCGCGTGTGGTGTGGGATCAGCACAAGTCGAATCAGGCGCGCGGGGACTGGTGGGCGCCATGCCCGTTTCATCAGGAAAAGACCGCCAGCTTTCACTGCGATGACCAGAAGGGCTTTTATTATTGCTTTGGCTGTCAGGCCAAGGGCGATGCACTGACCTTTCTGCGCGAACTGGATGGGCTGGATTTCATCGAGGCGGTCAAGGTTCTTGCAGCCGATGCCGGGATGGAGGTGCCAGAGCCTGATCCCCGCGCCCGCGAGCGGCAGGATCGGCGGGCGGAACTGGCCGATGTGACCGAGGCCGCCAATCGCTGGTTCCGGCTGCAATTGCAAACGGCAGGCGCATCAGCGGCGCGCGATTATCTGGCACGGCGCGGATTGGATGCGCAGACGCTGGAACGTTTCCAGATCGGCTTTGCGCCCAACAGCCGCACGGCGCTGACACAGGCGTTGCGCGACAAGGGCATGGATGAGGCACTGATCGTCGCAGCCGGCATGTCTGCGAAACCGGATGATGGTCGGGCCGCCTATGACCGTTTTCGCGACAGGATCATCTTTCCGATCCGCGACGGGCGCGATCGGATCATCGGCTTTGGCGGGCGGGCAATGGCGGCGGATGCGCGCGCCAAGTACCTCAACAGCCCCGAGACCCCGCTCTTCGACAAGGGACGCAACCTTTATCATATCGGGCCGGCGCGGACGGCCGTTGCAAAGGGCGCGCCCTTGCTGGTGGCCGAAGGCTATATGGATGTGATCGCATTGGTGCGTGCCGGGTTCGAGGGCGCGGTCGCACCCCTGGGCACCGCCATTACCGAGGATCAGTTGCGGCTGATGTGGCGCGTGTCGCCCGAACCGGTGATCATGCTGGACGGCGATGCTGCCGGGCAACGCGCGGCCTTGCGGCTGGTCGATCTGGCGCTGCCAATGACCGCGCCGGGCCAGGCACTGCGGTTTGCCACCATGCCGGTGGGACAGGATCCAGATGATCTGATCGCCAGCGAAGGGGCAGGGGCGATGGCCGCGATCATCGCCGGCGCGCGACCTCTGGTCGACCTGCTATGGCAGCGCGAAACCGAGGGCCGCGTCTTTGACAGCCCCGAGCGCAAGGCGGCGCTGGATCACGCGCTGCGCAAGGCCATCGCCGTCATTCCTGACGAGGCGACGCGCGCGCATTACGCCGCCGAGATCCGTGACAAACGTGCGCAATTGTTCGGGGCAGCCCGCAAGGATCGCGGCGGGCCGAGTGATCGCGGCCAGCGCGGCGGTGGTGGCGGCTGGCAGCCGCGCGCCAAGCCGGGGTCAGAGCCTGCGCGCGCACAGACCCGGGCCTCGGTCTTCGTCAGCCGCGATGCCGGCGCCGGCATTCTTGAGGGCGAGGTCTTGCTGCGCTGCGCCCTGCACCCCGAAATGATCGAACTGGTCGAATCCCGGCTGGAACGCCTGCAGCCAACCGATCCTGACCGCGCCGCCCTGCTGCACGACCTGCTGGCCGGCGCCAGCAGTGAGGCAGGCGCACGCGCATTGGAAAATCTGAAGGCCGACGCGCATCTAGGGCTGGTGGCGGCGATGACCGGGCAGGACGACCCACAGAAATCAGAGGCCATTCTCAGCCAGCTTTTTGACCGGCTGGATGCGCGCAGGGCGGAACGGTCCGAACTGACCCGCGCCGAGGCCGAGATCGCGGGCGAGGCCGATGAGGGGCTGACCTGGCGGGTCACGCAGATCACCCGCGCCCGTCAGCGCGCCGAACATCCAGAGATGGAGGACTCGACCGATCTGGGCGAGAACAGGGATGAATTATCGGCCCAGCTTGCCGATTTCGTCGCTGGCGAGATTTGGCGCAAAAACCGCAAATAGCGCATTGTGGTTGGAAAGCTTTGACCAGCAAACCCTAAGCTCATCCCTATTGATGAAATTCATTTTGGGGGTGTGCTATGGCTGTGCTTGGCAGAGTCTTTCTGGACGAAAATCGCGACAATATCGACAATGACAACTCTGGCGTCAGGTGGGTGCTGGTGCAGCTGCGCACACCCGAGGGCGGGATTGTGGCGGAGATGCGAACCGATGCGGCGGGTGCCTATCGGTTCGAAGACGTGCCGCCGGGCGAATATGTGGTGCGGTTCGGCTATCCCGGTGATGGTCTGTCCTATGTGCAGCCGAATGTCGGTGGTGACGAGGCTGCGGACAGCGATGCCATGGCGCTGGCGAACGGTCGCGCGCTGTCCGAGGTGATCGTCGTGGGCAGCGCCGATGACATCGTGCAGGTCGATGCCGGCGCAGCCAGCCCCCCTGACGACGCGACGGTCGAAGGGCGGGCCTTTCTGGATGCAAACGGCAATGGTATTGACGATACCGCACTGGGACTGGCTGAGGCAGGCATGGCGCATATACTGGTGCAGTTACGCACGCCCGAGGGCGCCATCATCGCCGAGACTCGCACCGATGCAGAGGGCCGTTACAGCTTTGATGGCATCGCGGCGGGCGAGTATACGATCCGCTTTGGTCGCGCAGGCAGTGACGATTTCGAATTCGTCGACCCCCATAGCGCCCCCGGCACGGATCTGGACAGCGAGGCCGTGCCAAATGCCAACGGGGTCGCCTACACGCAGGAATTTTCTCTGGATGATGGTCAGGCGCTGGATGGCGTGAATGCAGGTTACCAGATCGCCGAAGGCGGGGACGCCGATGGCCGGATAAGCGGTCGGGTATTCGAAGACCTGAATGGGAACGGTATCGACGACGGCGAGCCGGGCATTGCCGGCATCCCCTTGTATCTGCGAATGCCAGAGGGGTCTGAACAGTTGGACCGGATGGTCATGTCGGACGCGGATGGCAATTACGTCTTTACGGGGCTCGAGCAGGGCATCTATGCCGTCGATATCGACTATGAAACCGGCAGAACGGCTGATGGCCGTCACGCGGTCGCCGCAAATCAGGGCGGCGACGAGGGTGTCGACAGCGATTTCTATCTGTATGAAATCCCCGAGCGCGAAAGCCACGGCAGCTTCGGCGCGCCGAATATCGTGATCCTCGGCAGCGACGCTGTCCAACCCGATGTCGATCTGGGGCTGAGCCCACCGCCCGATGACCCCGATCTTGCGGGCGTCACCGGGCGGGTCTTTCTGGATCTCAATGGCAACGGGCTGGATGATGGCGAGCCAGGGCTTGCGGGCGTGCGGGTCGGACTGAGAAGGGATTTCAACGCGCGCGATTCCACGACAACCTATGATGTGACTGACGAGAACGGCGAGTACAGCCTTGCGGGGTTTGAGGCAACGGCCACGCAAGGTCAGGGGATCGAATACCTGTTACTGTTTGAACGCCCCGGTCCCGGTTATGCGATCACCGAAACTGATGTAGGCGACGATGACAGCATCGACAGCGATGGCGCCGCTGTCTTTTTCACCTTCGAGACGGGCGAGACCCGCACCGATCAGGATCTGGGCTATCTGCCCCCGCCGCAGGCGCCCTCTGATGCGGATGCGTTCATGTTTGACCTCTAGGCTTCTCGCGGGCCAAATCGGCCGCATCCAGGGTGATTCGTTTTCGAACGAATCACCCTGGATTGCAATTGCCCGGGTGCCCTTTGATTCGGGATAAGGCCCACCTATATTGGGTCCGCAACACCCGGTGATTCGCCGCAGGTACGAATCACCCGCGCCGTGAGAAGGAGCCCTGGATGGCCGCCAAGGACGACGACGACCAGAAGAACGACAAGGACGACAACGCCCATTCGTTGGATATGAGCCAGGCCGCGGTCAAGAAGATGATCGCCGAGGCACGCGAGCGCGGCTTTATCACCTATGACCAGTTGAATACCGTCCTGCCGCCCGAACAGGTCAGCAGCGAGCAGATCGAAGACGTCATGTCGATGCTGTCCGAAATGGGCATCAACGTGATCGAGGACGAGGACGAGGCCGAAGAGGGCGATCAGCCGGGCGGGGATCTGACGACCACCTCGACTGCCGGCCGCGAAGTCGCCGTTTCCAACACCACCACCGAAAAGCTGGATCGGACCGATGATCCGGTGCGCATGTATCTGCGCGAGATGGGTTCGGTTGAACTGCTTTCGCGTGAGGGCGAGATCGCCATCGCCAAGCGCATCGAAGCCGGTCGCAACACAATGATCGCCGGCCTGTGCGAAAGCCCGCTGACCTTCAAGGCCATCACCATGTGGCGTCAGGAACTTCTGGAAGAAGACATCCTGCTGCGCGACGTCATCGACCTTGAGACCACCTTTGGTCAGTCGATGGGCGAAGAAGAGGATGGCGACGACACCGAAGAACTGAAGACCGCGCAACCGGCAACCGCCGAAAAGGATGGCGAGGCCAAGGTCGATGCCGATGGCCAGCCGCTGGCCGCTGATGATGACGACGACGACGAGGATGACGAGGGCGCCAACCTGTCGCTGGCCGCGATGGAAGCCGCGCTGAAACCCAAGGTGCTCGAAACCCTGGGCGTGATCGCGCGTGACTATGAGATGCTGGCCGATATGCAGGACCAGCGCATGTCATCGACCCTGAACGAGGATGACACGTTCTCGATCAAGGACGAATCCGCCTATCAAAAGCTGCGCAGCGAGATCGTCGCGCTGGTGAACGAGCTTCACCTGCACAACAACCGGATCGAGGCGCTGGTCGATCAGCTATACGGGATCAACCGTCGTATCGTCAGCATCGACAGCGGCATGGTCAAACTGGCCGATTCCGCACGCATCAACCGGCGCGAATTCATCGACGTCTATCGCGGCGCCGAGCTGGACCCGACATGGGTCGAGCGCATGTCCGAAAATCAGGGCCGGGGCTGGCAGGCGCTGTTCGAGCGGTCGCGCGATCAGGTCGAGGCGCTGCGCTCGGACATGGCCATGGTCGGCCAGCATGTGGGCGTGGATATCGACGAATTCCGCCGCATCGTGAACCAGGTCCAGCGCGGCGAGCGCGAGGCGCGTCAGGCCAAGAAGGAAATGGTCGAGGCAAACCTGCGTCTGGTCATCTCGATTGCCAAGAAATACACGAACCGTGGCCTGCAATTTCTTGATCTTATTCAGGAAGGCAATATCGGCCTGATGAAGGCCGTCGACAAGTTCGAGTACCGCCGGGGCTACAAGTTCAGCACCTATGCGACATGGTGGATTCGTCAGGCCATCACCCGGTCCATCGCGGATCAGGCGCGCACGATCCGTATCCCGGTCCACATGATCGAAACGATCAACAAGCTGGTCCGCACCGGTCGGCAGATGCTGCACGAGATCGGCCGCGAACCGACGCCGGAAGAACTGGCCGAAAAGCTGCAAATGCCGCTGGAAAAGGTTCGCAAGGTGATGAAAATCGCCAAGGAACCGATCAGCCTTGAAACCCCGATCGGGGACGAGGAAGACAGCCAGCTGGGTGACTTCATCGAGGACAAGAATGCCGTGCTGCCACTGGACAGCGCCATTCAGGAAAACCTCAAGGAGACCACCACCCGCGTTCTGGCCAGCCTGACCCCGCGCGAGGAACGGGTTCTGCGGATGCGTTTCGGCATTGGCATGAACACCGATCACACGCTGGAAGAGGTTGGTCAGCAGTTCAGCGTCACCCGCGAACGGATCCGTCAGATCGAGGCCAAGGCGCTGCGCAAGCTGAAGCATCCGTCGCGCAGTCGCAAGCTGCGGTCCTTCCTTGATCAGTGATACGGGCGCGGAAATAGAACTGACCCATTTCCTCTATCGCAGCACTGCCAGAGGGGATCTGGGTCAGGATGAGGTCAACCTGATCATCGCCAAGGCGAGCCGGCGCAACCATGCTATCGGTCTGACCGGCTGCCTGCATTACGAAGATGGGTTGTTCTTTCAGTGGCTGGAGGGACCAAGAACCGCGTTGGATAAGATGATCCAACTGATCCTCGCGGACCCACGTCATTCCGACATCGCCAAGCTTTCCTATGGCAGTTCGGCGCAACGCCATTTCCCGGAATGGGCCATGCGCCCGACCAGCCGTGCACAGGGATCTCTGATGGACTGGGTCGCCACGACCGATGTCTCGACGGTCAATCGAGGCGCTTATGCCGGCGCCGTCTCGGCATTTCTGGTGGCGATCACGCATTAAACGAACGCCCGTTTTCGCATGCCAATTCCAATCGCCGCCGGTTCTCTGGCGGCGATTTTCGTTGTGCGGTCATGTTGATGCATCAAAAACATGAAACGTTACAGATAGTTGCCGCACATTTTGGGTGCGACCGCGCACAACCTGTGGTTTTCGCCTGCCTGTATTGGGCGCATGGGTGGCAAAACTCGGGTTTATCGAGCGCCTGACATTTGCGCGAGCCATGCGTGATTTGTGACGCTCGGACGCGGCTGGCACGATGTCTTCATTCAAGAACAAAAGGCCATTTCAAGCACCAAGACCTTTACCTCCATCAAAACCGGGCCGCCCGTTGGCCCTATCTATGTAAGGAAAAATCCAATGAAACCGATGCTGAAAGGCGCGCTTGCCGCGCTGGCGATTTCTGTTGCGCTGCCGGCTGCCTCCTGGGCTGCAGGCTTTGACGTGAATGCCACCACGACCGATCTGGCGCTGCGCGGCTATGACCCTGTTTCCTACTTTACCGAAAGCACCCCCATGGCCGGCGAGGTCGATATCACGGCCCAGCACAATGGCGCCACCTACCGTTTTGCCTCGGTCGAGAACAAAGAGATGTTCGAGGCTGACCCGGCGAAATTCGCGCCTCAATACGGCGGCTATTGCGCCTTTGGTCTGGCGCAGGGCTATAAGTTCGACGGCGATCCAGAAGTTTGGAAAATCGTCGATGACAAGCTGTATCTGAACCTGTCGCCCAAGGTCAGCGAGATCTGGCAGCAGGACGTTCCCGGCAATATCGACATGGCCGATGACAAGTGGATGAACGTCAAGGACGTGGCGCCCGCCGAACTGGCACCGCATTAAATCCGGAAAAGGGGCGTCTTCGGGCGCTCCTTTTTTCCGGCGCAGGATTTGACCTCTGGCCTCGCACAGGTGAAATCGGTACAAACAGGAAACATTGTACCGCAATAACGAGCAGGTCAGCCAATGCCGACAAGCTGGACCACGCGATTTCAGGCGTGGACGGGCGATCTTTCCACCATGCAGAACGGGCTGGCCATCGCGCTGGCGGCGCTGATCCTGATGCTGGTGCTTTATTGGTTGTCGCGCCGCCGCCTGGCGGCGCTCAGGTCCGATCGCGATCGACTGCAGGGTGAGAGCCGTCGTCAGGACGAGGAATTGCAGCGTCGGGCCGATCGCATACAGACGCTTGAACCCCAACTGGCAGCTGAGGCACAGGCGGCGCGGGATGGCGCCCTGCGCGCAGGGCAGTTGGATGTGCGGCTAGAGGCGCGCGAGGGCCGTCTGGGCGAATTGGTCGAGGAACGCGACGGGTTGACCGACGCATTGCACCAGTCCGGCCAGCAGATCAGCCGTCTGGAGCGCGAACTGGGAGAGTTGCGTCTGGCAGCCCAGAAAGATCGCGAGATCGCCGCCCGGGAAATCGCCACGCTACGCGAATTGCGCGAGGAAATGGGCCGTAATTTCAAACTGATGGCGCAGGAAACCTTGCGCGTTCAGGGTGCGGACATGCAAAAGACACAATCTGAACAACTGACCGCGATGCTGACGCCTTTTCGTGATCAGGTGCACCGTTTCCAGACCGAATTGCAGACCCGCAACAAGGTGCTGGACGAAGAGGGCGCCCGTCTGCGCGAACAAATCGAGGGGCTGCATCGCCGGTCAGAGGAAATCAGCCGCGAGGCGGTGGAACTGACCCGCGCGCTGAAGGGCGAAAAACAGCGTCAGGGTGCCTGGGGCGAGATGATCCTGCAGCGCATCCTCGAGGAAAGCGGGCTGGCCGAGGGCACGCATTACGATGTGCAAAGCAGCTTTCACGACGAAGAGGGCAAGCGCTGGCGACCCGATGTGGTGGTGCGGATGCCGCGCGGCAAGGTGCTGGTCATCGACAGCAAGGTCTCACTGAATGCCTATGAGCAGTCGGTGAACGCCAATGAGCCCGCCGAGCGCGATGCCGCACTCAAGCGTCATGTTGCCGCCATCCGCGCCCATGTCATTTCCCTGTCGGATAAGGGCTATGACGCGATGGATGATGCATCGGTGGATTATGTGCTGATGTTCATTCCCATCGAGGGCGCGTTTTCAGAGGCGCTGCGCTGCGACCCTGATCTGGCCTCATTCGCGCTGGATCGCCGCATCGGTCTGGCGACGCCAACCACGCTGATGCTGACACTGCGCACCGTTGAACATATCTGGATGGTCGAACGCCGCGAAACCAACGCGCTGGAAATCGCCAACCGCGCAGGCGCCATTTATGACAAGGTGGCGGGATTTGTGGACAGCATGGAAGAGGTCGGAAAAGCGCTGGACAAGGCCGGCCAAGCGCATGGGCAGGCCATGGACCGGCTGAGCCGCGGGCGAGGCAATGTCATCAGCCATGTCCAGAAGCTGCAGGCGCTTGGTGCAAGAACGCAAAAATCCATCAGCCTGCAACATGACGCGGATGATGGCTTGCCGGCGTTGGACCATGATCGCGACGCGGCTGAATGAACACCGTTTTCACGATCACGACGAACGGTCCGGCTTGTCACGAACTGACGCGCGATGTCGCTGGCTGGCTGCGGGACATCGGTGCCGGTAAGGGTCTGGTCACGCTGATGGTACAACACACCTCGGCCAGCCTGCTGATCCAGGAAAATGCCGATCCTGATGTGCAGGTCGATCTGCTGGGCTGGCTGGACCGGATCGCGCCGCCCGGCAATCATCCCTCGATGGGGTGGCTGCGGCACACGCTGGAGGGGCCAGATGACATGCCGGCGCATCTGAAGGCCGCGGTTCTGCCTGTCAGCCTGCAAATTCCCGTGGCGGATGGTCGTATGATGCTGGGCAGGTGGCAGGGCATTTATCTGGTCGAACACAGAACAGCGCCACACACCCGCAAGGTGGCGGCGCTGTTCATGCCGTCGGAACCGATGGTTCCAGGGGTGTCTTAGTCGTCCAGGACGAAGGTCACCATCAAGTTGACGCGGTAATGGGTAATATTGCCGCCGTCGCAATCAACGGTCTGTTCCTTGATCCAGGCGCTTTTGACATTGCGCAAAGTGTTGTTTGCGCGTTCGATGCCCTGACGGACCGCGTCCTCAAAGCTTTTATCTGAACGTGAGGAAATCTCGGTTACACGTGCGACGCTCATTTTTCGTCCTCCTTGGGTTGGATGTGTGACCAACGCGCGCCGGACGTCTTGAGTTCAGAATGATCTGCAAGTCAGGTCGCGGCATTCGTGTCACAGAGGCATGCGACAGCATCTGGTAGCCTGTGGATAACGCTACCCAATCCCTGAGGGCCGTCCTATAGTCGCGGTGGATCGGCACCGGAGGGGACATATCAGGATGCGCTGCCCGTTTTGCGGAAACAACGATACGCAGGTGAAAGATTCACGACCGGCCGAGGACAACGTCGCCATCCGACGGCGACGGTTATGCCCGGCCTGCGGCGGGCGCTTTACCACCTATGAAAGGGTCCAGCTGCGCGATCTGGTCGTGGTCAAGACCAATGGAAAGCGCGAGGATTTCGACCGCGACAAGATGGCGCGCTCGATCCGCATCGCCATGCAGAAACGCCCCGTCGACCCCGAACGGATCGAACAGATGATCAGCGGGATCGTGCGTCGGCTGGAAAGCAGCGGCGAGACAGACATCCCATCCAAAACGATCGGCGAGATCGTGATGGAGACGCTGTCGCGGATCGACAATGTCGGCTATGTGCGATTTGCCAGCGTCTACAAGAATTTTCAGGATGCGGGTGATTTCGACAAATTCGTCTCCGAGCTGCGTCCCCCCGCGGCAGACGATTGAGCCCGGACGACGATCTGCGGCACATGGCCCACGCGCTGCGTCTGGCGCGCCGGGGTCTGGGCAATGTCTGGCCCAATCCGGCGGTCGGTTGTGTGCTGATCCGGGATGCTCACGTGGTAGGGCGCGGCTGGACCCAGCCCGGCGGGCGCCCCCATGCGGAACGGATGGCGCTGGATCAGGCCGGCGAGGCGTCACGCGGCGCCACCGCCTATGTCACGCTTGAACCGTGCGCCCATCACGGCCGCACGCCGCCCTGCGCCGAGGCCCTGATCAAGGCAGGTGTGTCGAGGGTGTTCAGCGCCATGACCGACCCCGATCCGCGCGTTTCGGGGCGCGGCCATACGATGTTGCAAGAGGCCGGGGTTGCCGTCCAGGCGGGCCTGCGCGAGCGTGAGGCACGGGCGCTGCAATGCGGTTTTCTGTCTCGCGTGAACCGTGGGCGCCCCTGGCTGACGCTAAAACTGGCGGCCAGTTTTGACGGTCGCATCGCCACAGCCAGCGGGGAAAGCCAGTGGATCACCGGGCCCCGGGCACGTGCCCATGTTCACGCATTGCGCCTGTCGCATGACGCCGTGATGGTGGGCGGCGGCACGGCAAGAGCGGATCGCCCGTCGCTGAATGTGCGGGGTTTCGGTCCTGTTCGTCAGCCGGTTCGCCTGATCGTTTCGACGCAACCTTTGCCCGATCTGCCGGCCGAGGGGCCGGATTACGGCCCGATCTGGCAGTTGTCAGGCGATCCGGGTGCCTTCATGGCCGATCTGGCTGCGCGCGGGGTGACCCGGGTGCTGTGCGAGGGCGGCGGCGTGTTGGCTGCTGCATTGCTGCGTGCCGGGCTGGTCGATGAACTGGTGGGCTATACAGCCGGGCTGGTGATGGGTGCGGATGCGCGACCCTCGGTCGGGCCGATGACTGTCGCAGCGCTTGCGGATGCACCGCGTTTTCGGCTGATCGAGTCGCGGCGGATCGGCGGCGACCTTATGCATCGCTGGCGGGCGACCGACCAGACAGCGACCTCAGCGGCGCCATAGCCAGGCGTACCCGGCCATTGCCCCTTGCGCCTTGGCAAGAATGCGCAGCGCCGGGCCACCGCGCGGAGTTGTCGGATCTGTCAGCCGGGCCAACGCGGTTTCGGGCGGGCAGGGCAGCCCCGTGACAGGATCGTGATAGCGCGGATAGGCGATCAGCACGGCATGCGCAAATGCCGTCAGGCTGGGTCTAGCGGTGCGACGCGGCGGCACCGGCCCCAGATCGCGGGTCAGGCCCCAGCCTGCATAGAAAGGTGCGCCAAGCGTCGTGACGGGAATACCGCGCAGCAGGGCCTCGAACCCCAGGGTCGAGGTGATGGTCCAGACCTGATCGACCTGTTCCAGCAGTGCGATGGGATCGGCCTGTCGTGCCACATGGTCGGCAAAATGCGCCAGGTCCTGCTCGGAAATCGCGCCGGGACGCAGACCTGCCTCGACATCTGGATGAGGTTTGTAGATCACCAGGGCATCGGGATTTTCCGCGCGAACCCGTTTCAGCAGGGCAAGGTTGCTTTTTTCTCTGCCCGCGCCAAGACGGATCGAGGCATCATCTTCGACCTGGCCGGGGACCAGAATTGCGGGACCTGACTTGGAGGGCAGACGTTGTTCATCGCCGGAAAGGTTGTATTTCGACAGCCGCGCGGCGCGGATCGCGTCGATCAACTTTGCCGCGCGGGCTTCGCCTGCCACCGGGGGGCCAGCCGCTATCAGTCGTTCAAGACGGCTTTCACGGGTGGGATCGTAGTAGATGCCCAGATCATCCGCGACCAGCGACAAGGGTGGTGTCAGTTCCGCACCAAGGCCGCGCGATCGCAGGAATCCGTCCTCGATCCTGATCGCCTGCGGCACCTCATCGCTGCGATTTGCCCAGCATAATGTGACCTGGGGTGTGGGTTTGTCGGTAAAGCGCACGCCCTTACCATTGCCAAAGGCCCGTGCGATCACCGGACGTTTCCAGAGCCGCATACCATAAGCCAGATGCCCGGCATGGTCCTGTCGATAGGCGCGCGCCTCGGCCTCGATCTGGTTCAGCGCGCCGTTGAAATCTGTCAGCTGGTCAAGGCAAGGATCATACCAGGTCGGCGCCAGCAGGTGACTGGCAGCGAACAATGCCTGCGGCGTGGCGATCCCGCGAGATGGGGCGGTTTCGTCGCGGCTGAGCCCCCAACCGGCGTAAAAGGGCACACCAAAGAGGCGCGGCTGATGCCCGGCCAGAAGCGCCTCGTAGCCCAACTGGCTGCTGACGGCATAGACTGCATCGGCATTCTCAACCAACGCCCAGGGCGAGACCGGAGTGTCGCAAAACACGTCACCCGGACGAAGATCGTCGTGGGTCAGATGCCCCGGTCGCAGACCAGCGGCCGTTTCAGGATGGCTGCGAATGAGAATCCGGCAGCCGGGATTCTCATCACGCGCTGCCGTCAGCATCCGCAGGAACAACGCCCGGTCCGCACCCATCAGCGAGGCATCCCCGCGCGTCTGGTCGATCACCAACACATAGCCGGGCCGGGGCAGGGGATGGCCCCGCAGGTGGGCGTTGTATTTCGACAGATCGGCGGCGCGCAATCGGGCGATGCCCTCGGCAGCCTGATCCGAAAACGCATCGCCTTGCGAAACAAGCGAGGTCAGCAACGACGGCCCCGAGGGGTCGAAATGCAGCCCCACATCGTCGATCAGCAACCCTACCGGACCGCGTGACCCAATAGCTCCGGCAGAGCGCCCGGGCAAAACAGAACGCAGGAAAGCATCTTCAACGGTGACGACGGCGGCGTTTCGGCGTTTTGCGACGGCCCGTCCGCGCCAGGCAGTGGGCGAGGCACCCCAGATGCCGATGGTATCGCCGGGACGGGGAAGGCCCGTGGTGACGTGCCAACCGGCCAGCGACATGATCCGGCGCAATCTCGGGCGCAACCAGAACCCGCCGTTGTAAACAAAGAGCCGCCGGGCAGTTGGCCCGGCGGCGTTTCGGCCCGTTGGCCTCATTTGTTTTAGTCGCCGAGGCTGGACAGGCTGTCCGCTGTCGCGGCCGAGCCAGTAACTGCCGAAAGCGTCTTTTGCCACTGAACATAGGGCGCCTCGGTCACATAGACAGTGTCACCGTCGCGGATCAGGAAATCCCGTGCCAGAAACAAGCCATTGGGGCGCGTAAGATCCAGAACATAGGCCATGCGCTGCGTCCCGTAGATGGGTTGGCCCAGCACCTGGGTGGCAACCGATTCCGGCTCATCACGCAGGATGAACACGCCGGTTGGATCCGCCAGGGTCGAACTTAGACCACCAACCATCGCAATCGCCTCGATCGCGCTGATCGTTTCATTACCCAGAGGAACGCGGGTCTGACCGCCAAAGGCGCCCAGTGCGGTGAAGCTACGCTGATCCTCTTCGACCAGCACGATGTCACCGGGACGAAGCGCAATGTCATTGGCGGGCTGGGTCCACAGTTCGGGCATGCTGATCTTGCCCGCTTCTGAGCCGCGCTTGACCGTCACCACCGCAATCTCGGGTTCGATGGACACACCACCGGCGCGTGCCAGCATCGCCGACAGCGTACGGGTCGGGCGTTCGATCGGATAAACGCCTTGGGCCATGACCTTGCCGATGACCGAAACGGTTGCGCCGTCACCCGCCACACGCGCGACCGTCACCTGAGGGTCGGGTGTCTGAGAGGACAGCCGATCGGTGATGATCTGACGCAGCTGATCAGGCGTGTTGCCGGCGGCGCGGATCGTGCCGGCGTAGGGCACGAAGATGTTCCCGTTGCTGTCGACCTGGATTTCCTGCAGCTGAGTCGAGTTGGAGCCAAGCGACGCAAGCAAACCGTCATCAACGTTTTCCCAGATCGCGATTCCCAAAACATCGCCCGACCTGATGTCATCCGCACCAACGGCGCCGGCCGAACGGAAAGCGCTGGAAAAGCCATAGGACGGCGCGAAATTTGCCGTCCGGGTGACGTGATTATTCACATAAATAACATGGGCATCGCCGCCGCGTTCAACCGCGCCGGCGTAAATTTCGTTCTTGTTGGGGCCAGAGCGGGGAAGGCCACAGGCGGTCAGCAGACACACGGCAGCCAACATCGCCAGACGCAGTGCACGACCGCGACCACTACTCAGCACTGTCACCTCGAAATACTCCTGTATTGGTCAGACCCCTCTTTACGGGGGCATCTTTGCAGGGACCTTAGCCCGTGCCAGTTCATATTGCCATCATTTTGCGGATCATTGGTTGGCTTGATCTACCAGTTGTTGTCGATGTGCCGCACAACCATCGGCCAACGCCTGATAAGGATCCTGCGGTGCAAGCATCAGATCGACCACACTTCGCAGCGCATGCGCGCGCGAGCGGGCTGAATAAAAGCCCCCGGGCACCTGGCTGGTGAGCAGCAGATAGCATCGATAGTGACGATAGCTGCGCGGATTGGGCGGCTGCGGGTTCTGCAGGAACTCTGCCATGCTTTGATCGGGCAGAAGTTCGGGTTTGTTGAACACTGATGTCCCAAGCGCCTTGACCGGCAATCCGCGCCACAAGGCCTGCTGAGCCGCCGTCGAGTTCACGGTAATTGCCGAACGCGCCTGCGACAGCATCGTCGCCAGTTTGCCACCCCGTACATAGTGAACGCGGTCGGAAATCCCCAATTCCACGGCTTTCTGAAAGATGTTGCGCCGGTTTTGGGCGCGACCATCCTCTAACGGGTGTGCCTTGAAGACAATATGGTGATGCTTGGCGGCATGGAGGGCGAACTCCGTCAGGCAAAGATCGGTGAATTCCCGCATGCGCTCAAAAGGCGAATGGGCCTGAAAGCTGGAATCATGTTCCAGCTGCATCAGGACCAGAACATAGGGAAAACCGCCCCTGCGAATATTGCGTTCGGCCCAACGACGCTGCAGAATCTGGAATGGCGTCATCACCAGCTGGCGCAGTTGGAGACGGAATTCTTGCGCGACGCTGATCGCACGGTGACTGCGATAGCCCGGATATCTGCGGTTCGCCAACATGACCAGCAGATGATAGAAGGCGCCGTAGAATTTGTGCTGCCGCATATCGCCCCAATGGGCCGGCGGGCGCAGGGTGTCGTCATCCGCATCACGCAAGGCCAGCGCCATGTCGGGAACAGAAATCTTCATCAGCGGCGAGTTGCCATTGGAACCACCGCGTTCATAGGTCATCCAATAGGGGCGCAGGTAACCCTCTTCGAAGACATGCAGCCTGATGCCATGAATACGGGCTGCGCGGCGCGCTGTGGCATGGGCGGGACGGACATCGCCATAAATCACGATATCGGTGATCTTGCGCGTGCGAATGATCTGGCTCAGGTGCGCAGGCCATTCCTCAATGGGGCCCGCATGACGGATGAACCGCGCCGGGTCGGACCAGAACCATTCATCGCCAGCGTTGAAGCCGACGCGCCAGACGTTCGACCCGGCAGCACGCAGCTGTTTGCTCAGGCGGTCAAAAAACGGACCATGAGGTCCCTGCAGAAGCAGAAACACCTTTGGCTGATCGGAACGAAAGCCTTCGGTCAGTGACGCTATGTTTAGGGGATTCTGGTACATTTGCCTTATGGATCATCTTACAACACACACTCGGAGAACAGGCGGGCAAAAAAAATCGCCGATCCGAAATACATCTGCAGATTTGCATGTATGTCTTAACGAATCTAGTCGGCAGTCGGGCATACTATCTAAAATGACAGGTATATCGATTAAAAGCGTCCGGTTGCACTGACGTCGATCACGCCTTACTTGCGCGAAAACGGGCAAAGCATGATGGAGGCTGCATGTTTACGGGCATCATCACGAATATCGGAAATGTACGGCAGGTCGAGCAGCGCGGGGACATGCGCGCACGCATCGAATGTGGATACGATATGACCGGCGTAGATATCGGCGCCTCGATTGCCTGCGACGGCGTGTGCCTGACGGTCGTGGCCAAGGGTGAGGATTGGTTCGACGTCGATATATCGGCCGAAACCATCGCCAAGACCAATATCGGCGCAAACGGTTGGGCCGCGGGCAAACGACTGAACCTGGAGCGTGCGTTGCGCGTGGGTGACGAATTGGGCGGCCATATCGTCAGCGGCCATGTCGACGGTATCGCGATGATCGAGGAGATGCGCGAAGAGGGCGGATCTGTCCGGCTGACCTTCTCGGCGCCCGCGACGCTGGCGCGGTTCGTCGCAGCCAAGGGGTCGGTCGCGCTGAACGGTACATCGCTGACGGTAAACGAGGTCGACGGCCTTCGCTTTGGCGTCAATATCATTCCGCACACGCAAGAGGTCACGACCTGGGACGAAGCTGCGGTAGGCCAGTCGGTCAATCTGGAAATCGATACGCTGGCCCGCTATGTCGCAAGGCTGGCCGAGGCTGGCTAGCGGATTTTTCCCGCGAGCACGGCGCTTGGTCACAAGCCCGAGGAACATGGTCCGGGGCTGCAGGTTCATGACGCGTCGCGAGATGGCGATGCATGGTAACGGTCGCCGGCCGAGGGACCGGCAGCGGGCAGTTTGTAAAACCGCATCCTCTGGCCACAGGGGTGCCTTTCGAGGTCCCTTGCGGCGAGGCTGCTATCCCCCTCTGGCAGTTACGGGTGGCTTGCGCTAGACCGCTGACCAAGCTGCGAAGGGGCGACAAATGGAATATGAAAAGCCAGGTCAGGTCGAAACGGACTGGACCGATGCGATCTCGCGGGTCGAAGAGATCATCGAGGACGCCCGCAACGGCAAGATGTTCATTCTGGTCGACCACGAGGACCGCGAGAACGAGGGCGATCTGGTAATTCCGGCGCAGATGGCAACGCCCGATGCGATCAATTTCATGGCGACCCACGGGCGCGGACTGATCTGCCTGTCGCTTTTGGGCGAGCGGATCGACGCCCTCGGGCTGACCTTGATGAGCCCCAAGAATTCCAGCCGCCACGAGACCGCCTTTACCATGTCGATCGAGGCACGCGAGGGCGTGACGACCGGCATTTCGGCCCATGACCGCGCGCGTACCGTCAGCGTTGCCATCGACCCGACCAAGGGGGCCGCGGATATTGCCTCGCCCGGACATGTGTTCCCTTTGCGCGCGCGCGAGGGCGGTGTTCTGGTTCGTGCAGGCCATACCGAGGCGGCGATTGATATCGCGCGGCTGGCCGGCCTGAACCCTTCGGGCGTGATCTGCGAGATCATGAACGAGGATGGCACCATGGCGCGCCTGCCTGATCTGGTGGCCTTCGCGCAGAGACACGGCCTGAAAATCGGAACCATCAGCGATCTGATTTCCTATCGCCGCCGCCACGACAATCTGATCGCAGAGCGCGCGCAGAAACCCGTCCAGTCGGTCCATGGCGGTGAGTGGATGATGCGCATCTTTGCCGATGAGACCCAGGGGGCCGAGCATATCGTGCTGACCAAGGGCGATCTTGCCGAGCCGGGTCCGGTTCTGGTGCGGATGCACGCGCTTGATCCGCTGCATGATGTGCTTGGCGTCGGACGCGAGCAGGCCGGTACGATCGGTGCCGCAATGGAGGAAATCGGGCGCGAGGGCAGGGGCGTCGTCGTCCTGATCCGCGACTTGACCAATGTCATCGTCCAGTCGGGCGATGTTGGCCCGCATGTGCTGCGTCAATACGGGCTGGGCGCGCAGATCCTGTCGGCGCTTGGCGTGTCCGAATTGATCCTGCTGACCAATTCGGCACCGGTAAAGGTTGTCGGGCTTGACGCCTATGGGCTTTCCATTCATTCCACCCGCCCGATCCCGAAGGACTGATCCGCGATGGCCTCGAACACCGAACACTATACTCTGGACCTGCCCGAATTTGACCGGCCGGTGCGGCTGCTGATCGTTGTCGCACCTTATTACAAGGCAATCGCCGATGATCTGGTTGCCGGCGCTCAGGCCGTGGCCGAGGCGGCCGGCGCCGCCGTTGATCTTGTAGAGGTGCCCGGCGCGCTGGAGATCCCGTCGGCCATCGCGACGGCGGGGCGGTTGTCCAACTATGATGGCTTTGTCGCGCTTGGCTGTGTGATCAGGGGTGAAACGACGCATTACGATACAGTCTGCAATGACAGCTCACGCGGACTGACATTGCTGGGCCTGCAGGGGCTGGCCATCGGCAACGGGATCCTGACGGTCGAAAACCAGACACAGGCCGAGGTGCGCGCCGATCCGCAGCAACAGAACAAGGGCGGAGGTGCCGCCGCGGCTGCCTTGCATCTTGTCGCTCTGGCGCGGAAATGGGGCGGATCGGGCGGTCGCAAAGCCCATGACGACTTGCGCAGACATGATGTCATTCGTCTGGCAGGCGAGATGGAAGGACCGGGACGGACATGAACGCGACAAAATCCGAGGGCAAGCGCGCGCGCAGCGCCGCTGCCCGACTTTATGCCGTGCAGGCCCTGTTCCAGATGGAGGCCTCGGGTCAGTCGGCTGACCGGGTTCAGCAAGAGTTCCAGGATCATCGCATCGGTGCGGAGTATGATGGTGAGGCCAGTCCCGATGCCGACGAGGCCCTGTTTGGCCGTATCACCGATGATGCGGTGACCTGGCAGTCAAAGATCGACCAGGCGACCGATCGCGCATTGGTCGCCAAATGGCCCATAGACCGGATCGACCCGGTCATACGCGCACTGTTTCGCGCCGCCGGCGCAGAACTGGTAACGCCGGCCACGCCGCCCCGTGTTGTGATCAGCGAATATGTTCGGTTGGCCGAGGCATTTTTTCCCGATGGACGCGAGCCGAAATTCGTCAATGCGGTGCTGGACCACATGGCGCATTCGCTGCGGCCAGAGGCATTTGGCGCACCCTGATGCCTGATTCTGCCACGTTACGCGGTCACCGTTAGCCCCGCAGCGTCGCGACTCATCTCTGCACAGAACCGCTCGCCGCAGAGTTTCTGCTGGCGGGCGTTGTTTTTTACTGTATCGTCGTGTCTTCTACGCAACATTTGGCGTGCTCAGATGGACGAAACGAGCCGCCTATTTTTTAGGCAAGGACGATCATCGGCGAGATGATCACGATATGCGTGATGCAACTTTAGATTGATCCTACCGACAAGTATCTGAAATAAAGAATTTTAGGAAATGTTCTCTTTTGTTCCCAAAAGCAACAATCACATTCCTGTGTCGGCAAATCAGCGCCAGATGCAAGAATGTCGCGCTCACCTCAGGAAACGATTGAACCTGTTTGAAGCAAAGACCTCTTAAAACCGAACCGGCATCCGACTAGTTGATGTCGTGCAGAGATGCTCTGGCGTCATCGTGACGTCACCATCATCGTAACGGTTCAAGAGGACTATATAATATGAAAAACGTTGCAATTCTTGCCGGGGCTTCCGCTATCTTCGCGGCTCTGTCGGTACCGGCCTTCGCTCAGTCCGAAATGGCGACGGGTTCGACCGCAGCCGGCGTCAGCGCGATTGACGATCAGATCACCGACATCGAAGACGCTGTTCAAGACGATTTTGACCGTCAGAACGACGCAGACCGCTTTGGTCCGGCCGATCGCCGTCAGGGTCTGTTCGGTAACATGTCGCTGACCTATTCGGGTGATACCGGCAGCAACCGCGTTGATGACGATGGGCAGCAGGATCTGGCAGTTGCCGGTCGTATTTCCTACAACCAAGGCGTCTTCGCACAGTCGGTTGGCGTGCTGATCGAATATTCTGAAGACGAAGCCGAGAGCTCGAACGACAAGCAAGAAGTCACGGCGATCTATGACGCCCAATACTACTTCAATGACCGCTTCTATGCATTCGGCCTGGGTCGTATCGCCGTTGACGGCGAAGCAATGGCAGGCGAGCTGGATCGTGATGGCTTCTTGGGCGTGGGCCCTGGCTACCGCATCATCAACACCGCAGACACCGCATGGCGCGTGCAGGCCGGCGTTGGCGTAAGCTACAGCCGCCGACCTAACGAGGATTCGGATACCGAAATCGGTTATATCGCGTCGTCGCGGTTCTACCACCGTTTCAACGACAACGTCTTCCTGACCAACGACACCGACTACATCACGTCGGATGCGCGCGATCTCGCGACCAACTCGTTTGGTCTGGGCCTGCGGATGTCTGAATCACTGGCAACCAAAGTCAGCTACGACACCCGGTACGAAAACACGAAAGCGGCCTCGGGTGATAGTTCGGACACCGAGAACTCGCTCGGCGTGTCGATCGTTTACGGCTTCTGATCCACGATCCCTCGGATCTAAAGTCTCTTTGAGAAAGGCGGGTCTTAGGACCTGCCTTTTTTCGTTGTGTGATGCAAAAGTGAAAAACGCCGCCCTGGTCTGGTGACCGGGGCGGCGTTTTCAGGTGGCGGGAACCGCCGCAACCGCGGTGGGTTCAAATTTCCCGAAAGCCTGATTAATCAGGTGGGCGCCAGGTAACGAAGCCAGGGCCACGACAGAGCCAGCTCCCTCGGAAAAGTTATCGGCCAGTGGAAATATGTCCACTCGCAAGCAGAGCAGAAGCCCGCCAGCAGCAAAGATAGGCAGAGCGCGCATCGCTTTCAAGCAGAGATGAAACTGTCAGCGAGAAAGAAGCTCTTGCCCGGTGTTTCCGTTTCGTTCATGATCTGACGATGGAAGACGTCTTGCCCCCGATGGCCGGTCAAAGGCTGGCCCGCGGCGTAGCGCGGATGCTGCGCAGTCTGGATCATGCCGTGATCCCCGAATTTGTGCCCAAGCGCGGGTTGAGGGTCGATCTGATGAGCCTGGGGCCAAAGGGCGATATCTGGATCGTCGAATGCAAAAGCTGCCGCGCCGATTTCGCGGCGGACAGGAAATGGCACGGCTATCTGGATTGGTGCGATCGATATTTCTGGGCCGTCGATTGCGATTTTCCGGTCGAGTTGTTGCCAGAGGATACCGGGCTGATCCTGGCCGATCCCTACGGCGCCGAGATCCAGCGCATGGCGCCCGAGACACGCCTGGCGGGCGCGCGCCGCAACCGACTGACCCGCGATTTTGGCAGGACGGCCGCTTCGCGACTGCACGCGATGTTGGACCCGTCCGCGCTGCGCGGCGGCGTCGTGTAGGACGCGTTTTTCAATAAACCGGGACGGCAGCCCGTGATTGCGACCTAGCGCCGCGGCTTGCCTTTGCCGGGTTTGCGCGAGCCCATCGACCGGACCGCTTCGGCCGCCGCCAGCAATTCCTCGGCGATTTCGGTCGCCTCGTCAGGGTCGAAATCCAGCGGCAGGTCGACGCCATCGCCCTCGACATAGATGCGCACCATGCCCTGATCGGTCGGTCCGATCTGCAGATTTGCCGAGATTTCGCTTTCGCTGTTGATGCCCATGGCAGTGTCCCCTTTTTCAGCGCCCTGAATAGCGCGCGATAAATTTCACGGCAAGACGGGCTTGCATCATAAGCGGGGCGGGTTTAGACACCGGCGCTGTGCCGCCTTAGCTCAGTTGGTTAGAGCGCTAGATTGTGGATCTAGAGGTCACCCGTTCGAGACGGGTAGGCGGTACCACTTCTTCCCAATCTCAGACGTTTTGAAACGACTTAGCAATTATTGCCTCAGTCGTCGTCAAATTATCCCCATCGCGATGGAACAATGAGGGCGGACGAATTGTTTCGTACCAAGAGATTGACGAACGCACCGAAAGGAATTCTGACAATGGCAAATCGCAGCTACTCTGCCGATGACGCGAAGCGCGACGCAAAAGATGTCGCACAAGAGACCGCCAGCGAAGTGCGCGAAGGCGCCCGCAAGGTGGCCGATCAGGCCCGCGAGACGCTGGACAATGTCACCCACAGCGATTCGGTCGAACGGGTCAAGGAACGCGGCGCGGAACTGGCCGGCGCGGCACGCGACGCAGGTCGCGAATATGCCGACCGTGCACGCCACGAAGCCGAGCGCCTGTACGAAGAGGGCCGCCAGCGCGCTGGTGATGTCGCCAACTATGCCGAAGATACCTATGACGAGGTATCCGAAATGGTTCGCCGCAAGCCCGCGCAAGCTTTGGGCATCGCAGTCGGCGTCGGTTTCCTGGTTGGCCTGATCCTGGCTCGCCGCTGATCCCGAACGTCACCTACCTGACATCGGAGACAGTGCCGGATGTTTGACTATACGCGCAATATGAAGCTGGCGGTGCAGGATATACTGCGCCGCTCGGCGATGAAGGCGGCGGCAGGCACCGTGCTGCTGATCGGCATGGGCTTTCTGATGGCGGCGCTGTGGACCTATCTCGCAACTGGCCTCGACTGGGGGGCAATGAATGCCTCGCTGGCAATTGGCGGTGGCCTGTTCGCGGTCGGTCTGATCCTGTTCATGGTCGGCGGTCGCGTCAGCCACGAGCCACCATCGACCGACGATCTGAAGAACGAGATCGAGGCGCGGCTGAATCTGGCCACCAACGCGGCCACCGACCGCGCGCGTTCAGAGGTCATGAGGGTCGTCGATAGTGCGACCGACCGGGCAAACGCAGTCCTGGACCGCGCCGGCAGTACCGCAGGTCAATTCGTCTCTGACACCGAAGAGACGATCCGCGGCACCGCTCGCAAGGTCGGCCTGTCGGCCGAGAATGTCGAGGCAGCCAAGGACACAGCGCAGGATTATGCGCGTCAGGCCAAGGCTGCCGCCGATACGAATGCGGGCAGCATGGCCAAGCTGATAGGTGGCTTTGCCGTAGGCATCACGCTGGCGTCCAAGTTGAAACAGCGTGGCAGGCCCGATCCGCGTGATTATGACTATGATGATTACTACGACGACGACCGCTACGTCTGAACCGTAGGAGGCGGGTGAAATCGATCAGGGGCTGCCCATCTGGGTGGCCCTTTTTCGTATCACTGTGCTGGCTTGGCGGGGTCGCACGGTCGCAAGATCAGTGGTTCTCCGGCCTGCTGTCCCACATCGCGACAGTTGCCTGCCGCCTCGCCATGGTGTTTCGCATCGCAGATACGCCAGCCTCCGCCGGTCGCCCCGCTGGCCGCCATAACAATCTGTGGCTGCGGCGGCAGATCCGGGCTCCAGACCCACCAGCCATCGCGCAGGACGGCGCCGGGGCCGGGGTCCATCCCTGCGCCCGATCCTTTGACCGCCGCACCTGTCAGGACCAGATGGCCTTCGCTGATGATCCAATCCTCGTGCCAGATCGTGTGCTCGACCGAATGGGTCCATTCCAGCGTGAAGCCCGGGCCGGCCAGCGCAATCATCGCGCCGCCGACCAGCAGGCAACTGCTCATGCGGGGCCTACGGCGCGCGTCCGGCGCATCCAGATCAACGCGGCAAAGAGGGCCGTCAGCGCAAGGCCGATCTCATCGGTCAGGGGCAGCGCGGCGATCAGCGTGAATGCAGCAACTGCCGATAGCAGCCGCAGCCAGACAGGCAGAGGTTTGCCCAGCCAACCGATCACTGCCGCACCCCAGAGGCCGATGGCCAGCACGCATTTGAACACGATATAGGCAACAGCCGGCAGATAGCCGATCGCATCTGCCAGCGGACCGCCATCCTGCAGCATCAGGGCAGGGGTGTAGACCGCCATATAGGGGATGACGAAACCGGCCGCGGCGACCTTGACCGCCTCGAAACTGATTTTCAGCCCGCCTTCCTTGGCGATGGGCGCCGCCGCAAAGCAGGCCAGCGCAACCGGTGGTGTCAGATCGGCCAGGATGCCAAAATAGAAGACGAACATATGGCTGACGATCAGCGGCACCCCCAGATCCAGCAGGGCCGGCGCCGCGATGGTCGAGGTGATGATGTAGTTCGGGATCGTCGGGATCCCCATGCCCAGCACGATGCAGGTGAGCATGGTCAGCATCAGCGACAAAAGCAGACTGTTTTCACCGACGCTGACGATATACATGCCGAATGTATTGGCCGCGCCCGTCAACGTCATGGTGCCGATGATCACGCCCACCAGCGCACAGGCCACACCGACGGGCAGGGCGGTCTTTGCGCCCTCGGCCAGGCTGTCGATCACCTGCCAGATTGTCTCTCGACCACCCTTGCTGACCACATTCCAGATCAACAGAACGGCGATACCCAGCCACAGTGCATTATTGCCAAATTCCAGAAAACTGGCGGCGATCAGTGCCAGACCTATCCAAAAGATCGTGCGCAAGATCCCTTGCGGCAGGCCAAGCGCGGCAGAGGCGCCGAGGATCAGGAACATGGTCAGCATCAGCCCGACCGTGCCCGCGAAAAGCGGCGTGTAGCCCGTGAACAGCAGATAGACCAACACCGCCAGCGGCAAGATCAGATACCAGCGCTCGCGCAGCGCAGCCATGGCCGAGGGCAGCTCATCGCGATCCATGCCGCGCAAGTTGCGGCGCCCGGCCTCGAGATGCACCATCCAGAAGACAGAGGCGAAATAGAGGATGGCGGGGATAATCGCCGCCCGCACGACCTCGACATAGGCAACGCCCAGTGTTTCGGCCATGATAAAGGCCACTGCACCCATCACAGGTGGCATGATCTGCCCACCCATCGACGAGGTCGCCTCGACGCCGCCGGCAAAGGCCGAACGGTAACCAAAGCTTTTCATCAGCGGGATGGTGAACTGTCCCGTGGTCACGACATTGGCCACGCCCGAGCCCGAAATCGTGCCCATCATGCCAGAACTGACAACGCTGACCTTGGCCGCGCCGCCCATGCGATGGCCGACCATGCCAAGGCTGACATCGGTAAACAGCTTGATCATTCCGGCCTTTTCCAGAAAGGATCCGAACAGGATGAACAGAAAGATATAGGTCGCGCTGACATAAAGGGGCGTGCCGTAGATCCCTTCGGTCCCATAGGACATCTGCTCGACCACCTGCGCGAAATCATAGCCGCGCGTGACCAGCGGGCCGGGCGCGTATTGACCAAACAGCGCATAGGCAAGAAACAACCCGGCGACGCAGGGCAGGGCCGGGCCCATCACCACCCAGGCCGCCGCAAAGGTGGTGACCAGCGCGATCACACCGATGATCACATCTGTCTGGTTCAGCGCACCCGAACGCAACATCAGCGGCACATATTCGACCCATTGATAGCCTGCGACCAGCACGCCCAGGCCAGCCATGAGCCAGGCCACCACCTTCCACGGACCGCGCTTGTGCCGCAATGCGGCCAGCAGCGGAAAGCACAGCAGCATCAGAAAACCAAGGTGCAGCGCGCGCTGGATCTGGCTGGAAAGGCTGACGATATGGGCCGCAATGGCGATCTGATACAGCGAAAAGGCGACCGCGATCCAGAACAGCAGCTTGCCTTCGAAACCGGGGGGAAAGCTGTCGGCCAGCGGATCATGCAGGCCAAGCTCGGGGTCGCCCGCAGGCGCGACATGCTGGGGTTCGGTCATCAAAGGGATCCGGAGCAAAAGAAAGCAGGCCGGAGCGTTTGCCCCGGCCATGATGGCAGTGTCTTACTCGGCCAAGACGCCGACCTCGTCATAATAGCGCTGCGCACCCGGATGCACCGGGATCGGCATGCCGGTCAGTGCATTCTGCACGTCGATATCAGCCGTTGCGGCATGTGCCGCCTTCAGCGTGTCGAGGTTTTCATACATAAGCTTGGTCATGTCATAGGCCAGATCGTCGCTGACATTGTCGCTGCTGACGAGGAAGTTGATGACCGCGACGGTCGCCACATCCTCGTCCTGGCCGTCATAGGTGTTGGCCGGAATGCTCTGAGCCACATAAGGCGCGCCAAGGGTCTCGGCGATTTCGGCGGGGACAGAGACCACCGTGATCGGGATCGAGGTCGACAGGTCTTTCAGCGATGCCACACCCAGACCGGCCGATTGCAGCGTTGCGTCAAGCTGACGGTTCTTCATCAGTTCGACCGATTCCGCGAAGGGCAGATATTCGACCTTGCCCAGATCGTCATAGCTCATCCCGGCGGCCTCGAGAATGGCGCGGGCATTCAGTTCCGTGCCCGATTTCGGCGCACCGACCGACAATGCCTTGCCCTTCAGATCCTCGAGCGTCGTGATGCCGGATTCTTCGCTGGCGACGATCTGGATAAAGTTGGGATACATCGCGGTAATGCCACGCAGCTTGTCCAGCGGGGCAGGGAAGCCGGCATCGGCATTGCCCTCGGCGGCCAGTTTGACGGAATCGCCCAGTGCGATGCCGATCTCACCCTTGCCTTGCTGCAAGAGGTTCAGGTTTTCGACGCTGGCCTTGGTCGACTGGACCTGCACCTTCGACCCTTCGATGCCCTGCGAATAGATCTGCGACAGCGCGCCACCAACCGGATAATAAACGCCCGACGTGCCGCCGGTCAGAATGTTGATAAAGTCCTGTGCCGAAGCAGCAACGGGCAGGGCACCAAGTGCCAGACCGGCCGCCAGCCCGGCGAATTTGTTGCGAATTGTCATTTCTAAATCCTCCCTGGGTGTTTTTTTGTCACGTCAGAGTATGGGCAACCGAGCGCATGGTCAAAAGAAAACCCCAGCCAAAGCCGGGGTCTTTCAAATCGTTTTTATTCAGCCTGTTGAGGCGGAAATATCAGGCGTTGGCTTCACGAATCTTGTCGGCAGCCTCTTTGTCGTAGGCGACGCTTTTCTGATCCAGCAACTGGTCCAGTTCGCCCGACAACGCCATCTCGGTAATGATGTCGCAGCCACCGACGAATTCGCCCTTTACATAAAGCTGCGGAATTGTCGGCCAGTCCGAGAACTCTTTGATTCCCTGACGAATTCCTTCATCAGCCAACACATTCACATCACGAAAATCGATGTTCATATAGTTCAGGACGCCGGCAACACGGCTGGAAAACCCGCATTGCGGCATTTCCTTGGTTCCCTTCATGAACAGCACGACGTCGCTGTCATCGATGGTTTTCTGGATATCGGCCTTTACATCGCTCATCAGACGGTTCCTTCAGTCAGGTGCCTTGGTTGTCAGCGCAAGTGCGTGCAGCTCGCCCGCAGCGCCGTCCATTTTTCCTTGCAGCGCGGTGTAGACAGCGCGCTGCTGCTGAACCCGGTTCTGCCCACGAAAGCTTTCGTCGATCACCTCGGCCGAGTAGTGATTGCCGTCGCCGGCAAGGTCCGTGATGGTGATCTGCGCGTCCGGGAACGCAGCCCGGATCAACGCTTCGATGTCATGGGCTTCCATTGCCATGTCGGGTCCTTTCGCAATTACCATCAGATGTAGGTGAAGGCCCATTGGCCTGCAAGGGGAGTGCGGGATGCAGAGTAAAATCAGGGCGTCGGTAATATTGATAATCAGTATTATGGAACATTATGACTTATATGCGGAGCCCAAAGCAAAACGCCTGCGGGTTGTTGGTGGGCAGCGAAACAATTCAGGATACGCATTATACGCGACAAGTGCCCCTGATGGCAGCCAACGCGCGCCGTCGGCAGATCGCGACGGCGAGCCATGTCTTGACTGAATCCAGTGCGTGCAACATGACTGCGCACCTTGATCCCGGATCAGTGATGGCCAATTCGATTTCATCACCGAAGACAGTCATTGCTGATGATCTTCTCGGAAAATGCCAAGCACATCCGTCGAAAGGCTGAGAGTGAAATTAAAATAAGAGTATAAAAATCAATATATTGACTATAAATATTAATGTTATATGCTGGTATTCATTCGAACTGTGCGATGCGGGCTTGCATCGCCGGTCGCTCCGGGATCAAACTCACCTGAAAACACAGGAGAACAACGATGGCTGTTTCCCCTCCGGTATGCGATTTCGGCATTCCCGCCCCGGATTTCAGTTTGCCCGGCACGGACGGGCGCATGCACAGCTTTGCCGATATCCGTGGACAGCGCGGAACCCTTGTCATGTTCATCTGCAATCATTGCCCCTATGTGCAATCCGTGATGGATAGGATCACACGCGACGCGCGTGATTTGCAGCAGGCCGGCATTGGTGTGGTCGCGATCTCGGCCAATGATGCGGCATCCTATCCGCAAGATGGGCCCGAGGCGATGAAGGCAGAAGCCAGCAAACACGGCATGTCCTTTCCTTATCTCTATGACGAGACGCAGCAGGTCGCACGGGCCTATGGTGCCGAATGCACGCCGGATTTCTTTGGCTATAATGCGGACGGCCAATTGCAATATCGCGGCCGGCTGGATGCCTCTGGTCGCAAACCGGCACCGGCAGATTCTCGGCGTGAACTGTACGAGGCAATGTTGCAGATTGCAGAGACCGGCAAGGGGCCGGCCGAGCAGACGCCCTCGATGGGCTGCTCGATAAAATGGAAGACAGCATGACGGTTTGTTACGCTCCCTGCCCGGTTGTCTTTGATCTCGACGGCACGCTGATCGACAGCGCGCCCGATATTCATGCGGCAGTCAACGCCGTGCTGCGCGATGAAGGTGTGCAGCCCCTGACGCTGGATCGGGTGCGCGGGTTCATCGGCGGCGGGGTCGAAGTGCTGTGGCACCGCATCATCGAGGCCACCGGCCTGCCCCAGACCCGCTATCGCGACCTGCTGGCGGCTTTCATGGCGCGCTATCGCCGCAGTACGTCGCTCACGCGTTTCTATCCGGGCGTCCTGGACGCGTTGAATGTGCTGGCGGATCGTGGGCATCCCATGGGGATCTGCACGAACAAACCTGCTGACCCGACGCAGGCCGTGCTGGCGCATATGGGAATTGCCGAATACTTCGCGACCGTCGTGGCAGGTGACAGCCTGCCACAGCATAAGCCGCACCCTGCCCCGCTGCGCATGGCCCTGCAGGCACTGGGCGCTGCGCCTGAAAACCCCAAGGCAATCTACGTTGGTGACAGCGAAGTCGACGCTGAAACCGCAGCAGCCGTACCGGTGCCGCTGATGCTGTTTACCGGCGGCTATCGCCACACACCGCTCGAACAATTGCCGCACCATGCCGCTTTCGATGATTTCAGCGCATTACCCGCCTTGATCGAGCAGATGGTGACGGCCTAGAACGGGCCATCACGCTTGACCCCAAGGGCTATTTTGCGTCAATGCGGATTGACCAGAATGAGGATGCATCATGGACCTGCGCCAACTTACCCCCGACCTTGCCGTCTCTGGCCAGATCACGCCTCAGGATGTGCCAGCACTGGCCGAGGCCGGTTTCAAGGTGCTGATCAACAACCGCCCCGATGCCGAAGTCGGTCCGGACGAAGACAGCGCTGCCATGGCAAAGGCTGCAGAAGCCGCTGGCCTGACCTATCACTATCTGCCGTTCATACCGGGCCAACTGACGTCAGAACTGATTGATGGCTTCGGATCGGCCGCCAAGGGGCGGGGTCCGCATTTCGCCTATTGCCGCAGTGGCAACCGCTGCACGGTCTTGTGGGCGTTGACGCAGGCGGGCAAACGGCCCGAGGCCGAGATACTCGAGACCGCGACCAATGCCGGTTATGATCTGACCTCGATCAAGCCGATGCTCGCCAGCCTGGCCGCGCGCAAGTCATAGACCAAAAACCTAGACAGGGACGTCAAGCGCCCGTTTGACATTGGCCGTCCAGCCCAGCAGGCGCAGATCGCCGGTTTCGATTGCGGGCCGCTTCATGACACTGGGTTTCTCGCCCATCGACGTGACCGGATCAGTGGCACGTTCGTCATCGGACATGCCACGCCAGGTCAGGCTGGCCCGGTTGATGATCTTGTCGCCCCATTCATCGGCAAGACGCTGACGCAACGCCTGAGCAAGCGGCTCTTTCTGGACATCGCGAAATGCAACCGTCCAGCCCGCCTCTTCCAGTGCCGCCTGAGCCTTCTGGCAGGTAGAGCAATGGCCCAGACCGTACATCGTCAATGATTTCGACATGGCAGGCCTCAGATAAACGGTACGAAGGGCACATTGCATGCGGCAAGCGCAAGCAGGGCCGAAAAGGCTAGTACAAGTTTCATGATCTGCTCCTCACGGGCTGTTTTCCGGCCTTTATGCTGTGCGTCCCTGCGGCGCTGCAAGTCACAAATTCGCAGCTAGTGCCCATCTTCGCCGGGGGGCTTTTCCAGGCCGGCACGAATACGCCTCAGCCCCCCCCAGACCAGCAGGATCGCCAGCGGCGTCAGCAGCGCCAGCAGCACCGCCTTGTCCATCCCGGCCGCGCTTGCCACCGGAGCCAGCGCATAGGACAGAAGGCCAAGCGCGTAATAGCTGATGGCCACGACCGACAAGCCCTCGACCGTATGCTGCAGCCGCAATTGCAGCGCAGCGCGACGGTCCATGCTTTCCAGCAATGCCTGGTTTTGGGCCGAACGCTGCACATCCGCGCGCGTTCGCAACAGTTCAGCGGCCCGGTCGGTCCGCTCCAGCATGGTCTTGAGACGCGCCTCGGTCGAAATCACGGTCCGCATCGCCGGTTCGTATCGCCGGGTCATGAACTCGGTCAGGGTTTGCCGCCCTTGCCAGCGGCTTTCGCGCAAGACCGCCACCCGGTCCATCACGATGGCCTCGTAGGCCTTGGTCGCACCAAACCTGAAATGCGATTGCGTGGCCTCGGCTTCCAGCCGCGCCGATACGGCCAGCAACTCTTGCAGAACATCGTCTGCGGGACGGCTGTCATCGGCCATACCCTCGACAATCGCTGACAGTTGCGGGTCCAGCGCATTCAGCCGCGACGACAATGCACGCGCCCGCGGCAGCCCCATCATCGACATTGCTCGATAGGTTTCCAGTTCCAGAATACGCTGAACGATGCGGCCCACCCTGCCCTCGCCTTCGCCGGGCCGGACAAAGATCGCAAAGCGCATCCAACCGGCTGCGTCTATGCGAAAATCGCCGGCCACCAGCGCGGCCTCTTCCAGCACCCAGGCTGCGGCCAAACCGTCGGTGACAAACCATTTCTCCATTACCTCTCGCGCCTCGTCCGTATCCTCGGGCAAGGGCAAGATCTGGATGATCACCGCCGCGATCCGCTTGCCGGGCGCGGCAGCCTGCCATTCCTCGGGAAAGATCGCGCCGGCGCTTGGATCAAAGGCGCGCGGCGGAAGGCCGGGCGTGTAGGCGGTGTAGGTCACGAATTCCGTGTGCCGCTCCCACCGCAGCTTATGTCGGCCCAACGGCCCCGCATAGTGATTGGCTTCGGGATCGGGACGCGGCGCGCCATAGCGGGCGGCTAGCGACGACAGATGCTCGTCATCGCGCCGCCTGTCGCGGGTCGAGGCCCGGTCGGTTTCCTTGAAAGCGGTATAGACAACGGTCGCGGGCGCGCTGAGCCGTGGTGATGGGCGCGCGTGCAGCTCGTTCACAAGCCCATAACGCAGAGGATGATCGTCTTGCGGTGTCATGGCGGCATCATGCGTCGGGGCAATTTGCGCTGCAAGTTCCCTGTTGGTCGCAGGCTCGTGCTTTCGTGAACGGCGCGGTGATTGCACCGGGCAGCGCAAACCTACAAAATAGCGGCCAAACCAAAGCCGGGGGACCCAGATGCGCACCACAGTCAGCCGAATTGCCGCGACCGGGATGCTAGCGCTGCTGGCAGCCTGCGCCGGACCATCGAAATTCAAATCCTATGACGGTCCGCAGGTAACACAGATCCTCGTCGACAAGAGCGACCGCAAGATGTGGCTGTTCAGCGGCAATACCGCGATCAAGGAATATGCGATCGGGCTGGGCAACGAACCCGTTGGACACAAGATGTTCGAGGGCGATGGCCGCACGCCCGAGGGAACCTATATCATCGACCGCCGCAATCCGAACAGCCAATACCACCTGTCCATCGGCGTCTCTTATCCCGATCCTCAGGACGTGGCGCGCGCCGCGGCCTTCGGTCAATCAGCGGGCAGCGATATCTTCATCCACGGGCGCGGCCCCGAAGGAAACGCCAAGGTCGGCGGTAAATGGGACTGGACGGCAGGCTGCATCACCATCAGCGATGACGAGATCGAGGATGTCTATGCCATGGTCGGCGACGGAACTCCCATCGTCATACGGCCGTGACGGGCGGGCGGACAGAACGCCCCTGCCCTGCGCCCCGATAGCTACCATCTGAAATGGCGATGCAAACCAACAACCATCGCGACTTCCAGTCCCGCCGCGCGACGTCAGATCCGCTTCTTCTTCATTCAAATATCCGCGCCGCAGGCATGAAAAAGGCGGGCCTCGATGGCCCGCCTTTTTCACCGCGTCGTGGGACGCAATATCAGCCCCAGATCAATCAAGCAGCGGCAGCAGCTTGTTCACCGAGTCCTTCGCATCGCCATAGAACATCCGTGTATTCTCTTTGAAGAACAGCGGGTTCTCGATACCCGAATAGCCAGTCCCCTGTCCGCGCTTGCTGACAAACACCTGCTTGGCTTTCCAGACCTCCAGAACCGGCATGCCAGCGATGGGGCTGTTCGGATCGTCCTGTGCCGCCGGGTTCACGATGTCATTGCTGCCGATGATGATCACTACATCGGTCGACGGGAAATCGTCGTTGATTTCATCCATCTCAAGCACGATGTCATAGGGCACCTTGGCCTCGGCCAGCAGCACGTTCATGTGGCCCGGCAAACGACCGGCCACGGGGTGGATAGCAAAGCGCACTTCCTTGCCCGCTGCACGCAGTTTGCGGGTCAGTTCGGACACTGCCGACTGCGCCTGCGCCACGGCCATGCCATAACCCGGCACGATGACAACGCTGTCAGCATCGTTCAGCGCGGCGGCCACACCATCGGCGTCGATGGCAACCTGTTCGCCCTCAATCTCAGCCGCAGGTCCGGTTTCGCCACCAAATCCACCAAGGATCACGCTGACAAAGTTCCGGTTCATCGCCTTGCACATGATGTAACTGAGGATCGCACCCGATGAACCAACCAGCGCGCCGGTCACGATCAGCAGATCGTTCGACAGCGTAAAGCCAATCGCCGCCGCCGCCCAACCGGAATAGCTGTTCAGCATCGACACCACGACCGGCATGTCTGCCCCGCCGATGCCCATGATCAGATGCCAGCCGATAAAGAATGCCAGCAGCGCAATCAGGATCAGCCAGAAAACCGCCGGCCCGATATCCGCGCAATAAAGCAGCCCGAGGATCAGCGAGGCCGCAGCAGCAGCCGCATTCAGCATATGACCGCCGGGCAGTTTTTTCGGCGTGCCGCTGATCTTGCCGGCCAGTTTGCCAAAAGCCACGATCGAGCCGGTAAAGGTGATCGCCCCGATAAAGATGCCCAGAAAGACCTCGATCTGCAGCATGTTCAGCTCTGCCGGGGTCTTGTGCGTCAGCACGGCAGCAAAACCACGGAACATGTCCAGCGGGATGATCGCCGTCGCATGCTCGCCCGTCACCGCAACGGCATCAGGCAGGCCCGCAGCCTTGGCCCGCATCACGCGGCCCAGCTCAAGCTGGGCGTTGAAGGCCACGAAGACTGCGGCCAGACCGACCAGCGAATGCATCGCGGCGACAAGCTGCGGCATTTCGGTCATCTGTACCCGCTTGGCGATGACCCAGCCAACCGCGCCACCGGCGGCGATCAGGATGACCGAGAGAAACCAGTTCCCCGCACCCGGCCCGAACAGCGTCGCCACGACGGCCAGCGCCATGCCGACGATGCCATACCAGATGGCGCGTTTGGCGCTTTCCTGCCCTGACAAGCCACCCAGGGACAGGATGAACAGGATGGCGGCGACCACATAAGCGGCGGTAGTGAATCCGTATTCCATGTGATCCCCTCCTTACGATTTCTGGAACATGGCAAGCATGCGCCGGGTGACCAGGAAGCCACCAAAGATGTTGACGCCCGCCATCAGGATGGCCAGCGAAGAAAGGATCACGACCAGCCAGGACCCCGAGCCTATCTGCATCAGCGCGCCCAGAATGATGATCGACGAAATCGCATTCGTGATCGCCATCAGCGGCGTGTGCAGCGAATGGGCGACGTTCCAGATGATCTTGAAACCGACAAAGCAGGCCAGCACGAAGACGATGAAATGCGACATGAAACTTGCGGGTGCGACCAGACCGATCAGCAACAGCAGCACGCCGCCGATGCCCAGCAGCAGGTATTGCTGTTTGGTCTCGGCCTTGAACGTGGCCGCGTCGGCGGCCTTGCGTTCCTCGGGCGTCAGTTCCTTTTTCTTCTCTTTCGGCTTTTGCGCCGCAATGGCCGCAATCTTTGGCTTTGGCGGCGGATAGGTGATCTCGTGATCATGGGTCACGGTTGCGCCGCGAATGACGTCATCGTCCATATTGTGATCGATCACGCCGTCTTTCTTGGGCGTCAGGTCGGTCATGAAATGGCGGATGTTGTTGCCATACAGTTCCGATGCCTGCGCGCTCATGCGGCTGGCAAAGTCGGTATAGCCGATGATGATGACGCCGTTATCCGACACGATGCGCTTGTCGGCCTGCGTCAACTCGCAGTTGCCGCCCTTTTCGGCGGCCAGATCCACGATCACGCTGCCGGGCTTCATCGCCTCGACCATGTCCTTGGTCCACAGAACCGGCGCGTCGCGGCCCGGGATCAGGGCGGTGGTGATGACCACATCCATCTGCGGCGCAAGCTCGCGGAATTTCTTTAGCTGTGCTTCGCGGAATTCGGGGCTGGAGGGTGCAGCGTATCCGCCTGTCTCGGCGCCGTCCTTGGTCTGCTCTTCGAAATCCAGATAGACGAATTCCGCGCCCATAGATTCGATCTGTTCGGCCACTTCGGGGCGCACGTCAAAGGCATAGACCTGCGCGCCCAGACTGGTGGCCGTGCCAATCGATGCGAGACCAGCGACCCCTGCCCCGACAACCAGCACCTTGGCAGGCGGCACCTTGCCCGCCGCCGTCACCTGTCCGGTGAAAAAGCGTCCAAAGTTGTTTGCTGCCTCGATCACCGAACGATAGCCGGCGATATTGGCCATCGACGACAGCGCGTCCATCTTCTGCGCACGGCTGATCCGGGGGACCATATCCATGGCGACGGCGGTGACGCCCTTGTCGCGGGCGCGTTCCATCAGCGCCTCGTTCTGACCGGGATAGAAGAACGAGATCAGCGTCTGCCCCTCATCCATGCCATCCAGTTCTGCATCCGAGGGCGGCCGCACCTTGGCGACGACATCCACAGCCTTGGTCAGATCGGCGGCCGATCCTTCGACCGTGACACCGGCATTGCGGTAATCATCATCTGAAAAGCCCGCGCCTTCACCCGCACCGGCCTGCACATAGACCTCATGACCCAGCTTTTGCAGATGGGCCGCAGAAGACGGCGTAACGGCTACGCGCGCCTCGCCGTCCTGGGTTTCCTTCAAAGCTCCGATCTTCATGACGTCTCCCCCGATCCGTTCGCATCTGCAGAACGTGTAGCATTGCGCAACAATCGTTCACAAGACCGCGCGCGACTGAAATTTTCCATGCGCGCCTCAACCCTTGGTCAGAGGCCTGCTGCTGCGCCGCGCCGAGTTTCCGTGATGAGGCCGCATAAAACAACACCGCGCCAGCTTGCGCCAGCGCGGTGTTTTTTCAGACGTCCTACTTACGCTTGCAGATCAGTTGCTGGGCGCAGTTTCTTCGGTAGTTGCGTCGGTCGACGTGTCGGCAGCACCGGTATCGGCAGCACCGGTATCGGCAGCGGCGGGTTCTTCAACCACCGGCTCTTCGATGGTGATCGCGTCGTCGACGGCATCGGCGGCATCGCTTGCAGCATCGCTAACGGCGTCTGCGGCATCGCTGGCAGCATCCTGCGTCGCAGCGGCAGCATCCGAGGCAGCCTCGCCGGCGGCATCAACTGCGTCATCGGCGGTCGCGGCGGCATCATCAGCAGCGGCGCCAGCGGCGTCAGTTGCATCATCAACAGCATCGGCAGTGGCGTCAGCAGCATCATCAGCCGCAGCAGCAGCATCGTCTGCTGCATCATCGGCAGCAGCGGCGGCATCGTCAGCAGCGGCGTCAGCATCTGCAGCAGCGTCGTCGACGGCAGCCTCAGTATCGGCAGCGGCATCATCAACTGCAGCTTCGGTGTCAGCGGCAGCGTCTTCTGCTGCGGCTTCCGTATCCGTCGTGGCGTCGTCAACGACTGCATCTGTTTCGGCAGCCGTTTCTTCGACCGTTTCCTCGACGGTGACCTCGGTGTCGCCCTCGACGACATCATCACCGGTCATAAAGCGCTGAAGGACGAAATATGCCAGCGCCAGCGCCAGCAATACACCGATGATCAGCGGCAGCGGCGACGCGCGGCGCTCTACCGGCTCGACATAGGTCTCGGTCTCGGTATGGGTCGCCGGATCGCGATCAACTGGGGCATTGGGATCGTTGCGTTTGGGGTCGTTGGGATCATAGGTCACTGACTGGCCTCCACTTCATTTATTTTACAACTGGCCCGCTGGGGCATTTGAAATCGGCATTGCGGCGCCGTCCGATCGTCGGTCAATCCTGCCCGACTTGCGACCCGGCACTTAGCCGAATAACACTCCGATCTAGGACAAGTTCCAGCTATGCAACAATTTTTTTGACGCGAGAACGGTGATGACCCCCAAAAAACCCATTCAAACCCAATATCTTGCCGATTATCGTCCCTATCCGTTCCACCTGAACGAGACGCGATTGCGCTTTGGTTTGTCCGACAGCGCCACCGAAGTCACCTCGGAACTGGACTTTACTCGACAGGGGGAAGGGTCGCTGATTCTGGACGGGGGAACGGGTCTCGACATCTTGCGTCTCGCGATAGACGGACAAGAGCTGGCACCCGAGGATTTCACGCGCGAAGGCGAGATGCTGAGCATTGCAGACAGCGCCCTGCCCGGCGACAGCTTTACCTTTTCGGCAACCGTTCGCATTGATCCGTCGAGCAATACAGCCTTCGAGGGACTTTACCTGTCGGGCGGGATGTTCTGTACCCAATGCGAGGCCGAGGGCTTTCGCCATATCACCTTCTATCCCGACCGGCCAGATGTCATGGCCCCCTTTCGTGTTGTGATCGACAGCGAACAGCCGGTTTTGCTGTCCAACGGCAATCCGGTCGGCCAGGAACCGGGACGCGCCGAATGGCACGACCCCTGGCCCAAACCGGCCTATCTTTTCGCATTGGTCGCGGGCGATCTGGTGGCCATCAGCGACAGCTATGCCACGCAGTCAGGCCGCGTCGTTGCGCTGAATGTCTGGGTCCGGCCCGGCGATCAGGATCGCGCCGGCTTTGCCATGGAATCGCTGATCAAATCGATGAAATGGGACGAAGAGGTCTACGGTCGCGAATACGATCTGGACGTGTTCAATATCGTCGCCGTCGATGATTTCAACATGGGGGCGATGGAAAACAAGGGGCTGAACATCTTCAACTCCAAGCTGGTTCTGGCCAGCCCCGAAACCGCGACCGATGCTGACTATGAACGCATCGAAAGTGTCATCGCGCACGAGTATTTCCACAACTGGACCGGCAACCGGATCACCTGCCGCGACTGGTTTCAACTGTGCCTCAAGGAGGGGCTGACGGTGTTTCGCGATCAGCAATTCACCAGCGACCTGCGCAGTGCACCGGTGAAACGCATCGAGGACGTGCAATCCTTGCGAGCGCGGCAATTCCGCGAGGATCAAGGGCCGCTTGCGCATCCGCCACGCCCCGATCACTACCGAGAAATCAACAATTTCTACACCGCGACCGTCTATGAAAAGGGTGCCGAAGTGATCGGCATGTTGAAACGACTGGTCGGCGAGGACGGCTACAAGGCCGCGCTGGATCTGTATTTCGACCGCCATGACGGCGATGCGGCCACCATCGAAGACTGGTTGCTGGTATTCGAGGATGCCACGGGTCGTGATCTGGCGCAGTTCAAGCGGTGGTACACGGATGCGGGCACCCCTCGTTTGCGCATGGACGAAGAGTGGACGGATGGCACGCTGACGCTGCGCTTTTCGCAGGAAACACCGCCGACACCCGGGCAGGATGACAAGCAGCCCCGGGTCATACCGATCGCAGTGGGTCTGATCGGTCCGAATGGCGACGAAACCCGCCCGACCGAAATTCTGGAAATGACCGACGCGCAGCAAAGCTTTACCTTCGAGGGTCTCGGCGCGAGGCCGGTTGTCTCGGTCCTGCGCGGCTTTTCCGCGCCGGTGGTGCTGGACCGCGATCTGGACGACGCCGGCCGCGCCTTTCTGCTGGCCCATGACACCGATCCCTTCGTGAGGTGGGAGGCAGGGCGTGAACTGGCGCTGAATGCGTTGCAGTCGATGGCGCAGGGCGGCAGTGCCGATCCGGCCTATGTCGACGCAATCGGTCGCCTGATGTCTGACGATGATGTCGATCCGGCCTTTCGCGCGCTTTGCCTGCAATTGCCGGCCGAAGAAGAGGTCGCGGGCAGGTTGGCCCATGCGGGGGTCACGCCCGATCCCGACACCATTCACGCGGCGCATATGCAGCTTGCGCACTCGGTTGCCGAGGCACACGAAGACTTGTTGATCCGGCTCTATCAGTCGATGGAAGTAACGGGTGGCTATCGCCCCGATGCCCAGGATGCGGCCCAACGTGCCCTGCGTCTCATCGCCATGGCGCGGTTGAACCTGCTCGACGGCGGCGAGCGCGCGGCGACGTTGTTTGAGACGGCCGGCAATATGACTGAACGTTTCGCGGCACTCAGCGCAATGATCCGCGCGGGGCGTGCTGACGCGGCGCTGGAAACTTTCCGGCAGGAATTTGCCGACAACCGACTGGTGATGGACAAATGGTTCATGATCCAGCCTGCCGCGGCGTCGCCCGATCAGGCCGCCACGATTGCTGCAGAACTGTCGCAACGAGACGATTTCGAGTGGAAGAACCCCAACCGTTTTCGCGCGCTTTTGGGCGGTCTGGCTGCAAATCATGCGGGTTTTCATGCCGCCGACGGCCTTGGCTACGATTTCACCGCGGATTGGCTGATCCGCATGGATGCGGCGAACCCGCAAATTGCGGCGAGGATGTCGACCGTTTTCGAGACCTGGAAGCGCTATGATGCTGGTCGGCGTGAAAAATCTCTTGCTGCGTTGCAACGGATTGCGGCCACGCCGCGTTTGTCGCGTAACAGTGAGGAAATGGTGTCACGCATGATCGAATCGTCTAATTAGTCTTCGTGATATTGCAGCAGTAGCGACATGACCATGACCACGGACGCCAAGAAAGAAATGCAGACCCGGATCGACCCCCTCATCCAGGAGCGGGCGCCGTGGTTCTATTCCGGTCGCACCCATCACGCGATAGCGCGCCAGGCGATGATGTGGCTGCTGCGCTATCCCGAGACCCTGCGGCTGGCCGCTGAGTTTCGAGATCTGCCCATTGATGAGATCATGCGCAGGATTCAGGCCAGGATCGTCAGCGACGTGCAGGTGCAAGGGATCAAGCATCTTCCGGCGACCGGCCCTGCCCTGATTGTCGCCAACCATCCGACCGGCATCGCTGACGGCATCGTTCTGCACGCCTTGGTCAGCCAACTGCGCGATGATCTGTTTATCTATGCCAACCACGATATGGTTCGCGTCCTGCCCCAAACCGAGGAACTGATCGCCCCGGTCGAATGGCGTCAGGACAAGCGCAGTCATGCCAAGACCCGGGCGACGATGGATTACACGCGCACGGCGCTGGATGCAGGGCGGATCGGGTTGATCTTTCCCTCGGGCCGACTGGCCAAGCGAAGCGGTCTGAGCTTGCAGGAACGGCCCTGGATGGCCAGCGCCGCGATGATTGCGCGGAAATTCGACGTACCGGTGATTCCGCTGCGCATCTTTGCCCGCAACTCGGTGCTTTTCTATCTGCTGGACGCGATCCATACGAGCCTGCGCGACGTGACCCTGTTCAACGAGGTCCTGAACAAATCCAGTCAGTCCTATCGGGTCACCGTGGGGTCACCGATAGATCCTGCCAGCCTGCCCCGCAGCAGCGATGAGGCCATCGCGGCGCTGCGCGATGCCATGCTGGATCTGCGCGAGCCCACAGCCGACGCCCCCCGCCTGTTGCAACAGCACGGCGTCATGCGTCTGGGACGCGGCGCGCGCAAAACCGTCTAGGTCGTATAGTTAGACGCCAACCAAAGCATAACCTGCACCGCAGCGTCTATTCTGTCCTCATCATCACCCTGAGGGACAGAGAATGCTGACTTGTATCATCCGCTATCACATCGACCCGTCCAAACACGCACAATTTCGCGAATATGCCCGAAACTGGGGGCAGGCGATCCCGCGCTGCGGTGCGGATCTGATCGGCTATTACGCCCCGCATGAAGGATCGTCCTCGCTGGCCTATGGGATCTACAACATCCCCAGCCTGGCCGAGTACGAAGCCTATCGCGCCAGACTGGCTGCCGACCCTCTGGGGCGCCAGAATTATGACTTTGCCCAAAGCGAGAAATTCCTGTTGCGAGAGGATCGCACCTTCCTGAAACTGGCCTCAGCACCGCATGGAGACCGCTCATGATCGCCGTCATCTTCGAGGTCCTGCCTGCACCGGGCTGTCGGGACGCCTATCTTGATATCGCCGCCGAAATGCGGCCACTGGCCGAGCAGATCCCTGGTTTCATTTCGGTTGAGAGGTTTCAAAGCATCACCAATCCCGACCGGATGCTGTCGCTGTCCTTCTTTGAAAATGAGGCCGCGATCGAGGAATGGCGCAAGCTGGCGGCCCATCGTCGGGCGCAGGCCAAGGGGCGCGGGGGCATTTTCAGCGACTACCGGCTGCGGATTGCGCATGTGATGCGCGATTACGGCATGAATGACCGCGATCAGGCGCCAGCCGACAGCCGCGCGGCGCATGACCGCGCCAGCTAGATCGCCATATCGTCGCGATGGATCAGCGCGGCGCGGCCGGCATAGCCCAGCAATAACTCGATCTCGGCTGATTTGTGACCGGCAATCCGTCGTGCCTCGGCGGCGGTGTACCGGATCAGACCGTGGGCCAGCGTTTCGCCCAGAGGTCCGGTGATTGTGACCGGATCACCGCGCGTAAAATCGCCCGTGACAGTGGTCACACCTGCGGGCAGCAGCGATTTCCCACCATGCAGCGCCCGCACGGCGCCGGCGTCGATCTGCACGGTTCCGCGCGGCTTCATCCCTGCGATCCAACGCTTGCGTGCAGCCCGTGGATCGCCCTCGGGCAGAAACCAGCTGGCCCGCGCGCCATTTGCCACGGCAGACAGAGGGCGCGTCACAGACCCTTCGGCAATAGCCATCGCGCAGCCCCCGGCAACGGCAGTGCGCGCCGCCATCAGCTTGGTCTTCATCCCGCCCTTGGACAGGCCGGATACCGGATCGCCGCCCATCGCCTCTATTTCGGGTGTCAGTTGCTCGATGACGGGCAGATGGCGCGCGTCGGGGTCGGTCTTTGGATTGGCGGTATACAAGCCGTCGACATCCGACAGCAGCAGCAATTGATCGGCACCCGCCGTCACCGCGATCTGTGCGGCCAGTCGATCATTGTCGCCAAAGCGTATCTCATCAGTGGCCACCGTGTCGTTTTCGTTCACGATCGGCACGACGCCAAGCGACAGCAATGTCTGCATGGTGGCGCGACTGTTCAAATAACGGCGGCGGTCGGCGCTGTCTTCCAGCGTCAGCAGAACCTGCGCGGTGGTGACCCCATGCGGCGCCAGCGCCTCTTCATAGGCGCGCGCCAGCCGGATCTGACCGACTGCGGCAGCGGCCTGCGCCTGTTCCAGCGTCAGCACGCCCGCAGGCAGTTCCAGCACTCGCCGGCCAAGCGCGATCGAGCCTGACGAAACCAGCACGACGTCGCAGCCTCGTCCGCGCCAGTCGGCCACATCATCGCACAGCCCGCGCAGCCACTCGCCGCGCAGCCCATCAGGCCCGACCAGCAGTGCCGATCCGATCTTGATGACCAGCCGACGCGCTTGCGTCAGCGACGGTGCTAGGGTTTCCATGTATCCGCCGATTGGTCGTCGGGCAGTTCCACCGCCCGGCCTGCGGCGATCTGATCCCACAGCGCGCGCAGAACCTCGGTCACGCCCAGCTTGGCATGTCCCGACAATTGCATGACCGGCAGATCAAGCGCCTCGGCCAGTGCTGCCTGCTTTTCAGCGGCCTCTTCGGCATCCATCGCGTCGATCTTGTTCAGCGCGGTGATGCGCGGCTTGCTGGCCAGCAGCGGGGAATATTTTTCAAGCTCGGTCAGCACGGTCTGCGCGTCGCCCACCACGTCATCCGAGGTGCCGTCGATCAGATGCAGCAGCACCGCGCAGCGTTCGACATGACCCAGAAAACGGTCGCCGATCCCCCTGCCCTCGCTGGCGCCCTCGATCAGGCCCGGAATATCGGCGATGACAAATTCGCGTCCATCCACACCAACAACGCCCAGATTGGGATGCAGCGTTGTAAAGGGATAGTCGGCGACCTTGGGACGGGCATTGGATACGGCGGCAAGAAAGGTCGACTTGCCCGCATTGGGCAGGCCGATCAGCCCCGCATCGGCGATCAGTTTGAGCCGCAGCCAGATGGTGCGTTCGACCCCCGGCTGCCCGGGATTTGCATTGCGCGGGGCACGGTTGGTCGAGGTCTTGAAATGCAGGTTGCCCCAACCACCATTGCCGCCGCGCGCCAACATCACGCGCTGTCCGACCTCGGTCAGGTCGGCAATGGGGGTTTCTTCGTCCTCTTCCAGGACCTCTGTGCCGACGGGCACTTTCAGCACGATGTCCTCGCCCGACCGTCCGGTCATCTGGCTGCCCATGCCGTGCTGGCCGGATTTCGCGAAGAAATGCTGCTGATAGCGGAAATCGATCAGCGTGTTCAGCCCGTCCACCGCCTCGACCCAGACGTCGCCGCCACGGCCGCCATCGCCGCCATTCGGACCGCCATATTCGACGAATTTCTCGCGCCGGAACGAGACGCTGCCCGCGCCGCCGCCGCCCGAGCGGATAAAGACCTTGGCGAGATCGAGGAATTTCACTGGTTTGTCCTGCAAGTAGATTGGCGCAAACCACGGGAATACGCGCTTGGGCCTGCGCGTTCAAGGGTGGAACAGGCGGCGTGACTTTGCCCCGACGCCGGGTTATCGCAGCGCGAACAACGGATAGAGCCTGACCATGACCTACGTTACCTATGCGACGCTCTTCATAGCCATACTGTTTGAAGTGATCGGCACCACCTTCCTGCAGCGCAGCGCGCAATTCACGCGTCTTGTGCCAACAGTGCTGATGGCGGTCAGCTATGCGGCCTCGTTCTATTTCCTGACGCTGGTGCTGCGCACAATGCCGTTGGGTATCGCCTATGCCATCTGGAGTGGCCTCGGCATCGTTCTGGTCTCATTGATCGGACTGGCGGTGTTCGGTCAGAAACTGGACATGCCCGCGATCATCGGGCTTTCGCTGATCATCGCGGGAGTTCTGGTCGTGAACCTGTTTTCCGACAGCATCAGCCATTAGGGCGTGACCTCGCCCTGAGGCAAGCCGCACCCTCGCGACCGGGACATTCCGGGCGCGCGGCCTTTTTCTTTGCATCGCTGCACACTAGATCAAGAGAAAGGAGGCCGTCCTGACATGATCCATTTCGACAACAGCTATGCCCGCCTGCCTGACGGATTCTTCACAAGAACGCCCCCCACACCCGTCGATGACGCGGGGCTGCTGGCCCTGAATGAAGGCTTGGCCAAGCGCCTTGGCCTGGATGCCGACTGGCTGCGCGGCCCTGACGGCCTTGCCATGCTGGCCGGAAATGCCTTGCCCGACGGCGCCGAACCGATCGCCATGGCCTATGCCGGTCACCAGTTCGGCGGCTTTGTGCCGCAACTGGGTGATGGCCGCGCCGTGTTGCTGGGTGAGGTGGTGACGCCGGATGGCGCGCGATTTGATCTGCAGCTGAAAGGATCGGGGCTGACGCCATTTTCGCGGCGTGGCGATGGGCGCGCGTGGTTGGGGCCGGTGCTGCGCGAATATCTGGTCAGCGAGTTCATGGCCGCGATGGGCGTGCCGACGACGCGTTCGCTGGCAGCGGTTACCACGGGTGAGACCGTTTTGCGTGAAAGCGCGCTGCCCGGCGCGGTTCTGACCCGTGTGGCCAGCAGCCATATTCGCGTGGGGACCTTTGAATATTTCGCCGTGCGCGGCGATACCGAGGCGCTGAAATCACTAAGCGATTACGTCATCGCGCGCCATTATCCACAGGCAACCGGACCGCTGTCACTGCTGGACGGTGTGATTGCGCGTCAGGCGGAAACCATCGCTGATTGGATGGCGCTAGGCTTTATTCACGGGGTGATGAACACCGACAACATGGCCGTCTCGGGCGAAACCATCGACTATGGTCCATGCGCGTTTATGGATGTTTATCATCCTGATACAGTATTTTCCTCGATTGATCAGATGGGCCGTTATCGGTGGTCAGAGCAGCCGCAGATTGCGGTCTGGAACCTGGCTCAGCTGGCCACCTGCCTGATTCCCCTGATGGGCGAGCGCGATGCCGCGATCGAGGCCGCCACCCGTTCTGTTCACGTCTTTCCAGCCCTCTATCAGGCCGCCTGGCTGCGCCGCTTTGCAGAAAAGCTGGGGCTTGGCGCCGATGCGGAACATCAGCAACTGATCGAGCGTCTGCTGACACTCATGGCTCAGCAAAAGGCGGACTTTACCCGGGTTTTCGCCGGCCTCTCCGATGGTACGGCGCGCGATGAATTCGCCCTGCCGGCAGGCTTTGATGAGTGGGCAAAAGACTGGCAGGCGCTTGGGCCAGATCACGCGATGATGGCGCAGGCCAACCCGCGCCGAATCCCGCGCAATCATCGCATCGAAGAGGTCATCACGACGGCCATCGCCGGCGATCTGGCCCCCTTTCAACGGCTGCTTGCGGGCGTCACCCATCCACGCGAAGATCGAGGGGAATGGGACGATCTTGCACAGAAGCCCTTGCCCACGGAAATCGTTCGCCGCACATTCTGTGGGACCTGAGATCCCGCGCCGGGGGCGCTTCGCCCCCCGGACCCCCAGAGGATATTTGGATAAAGAAGAAAGCCGCGCGTGAAACTGAGGCTGGCCAGCTATAATCTGCACAAATGCCGCGGCCTGACAGGGCCACACGCTCCAGAGCGTAATCTTGCCGTCATTGCGGCGCTAAAGCCCGATATCATTGCCCTGCAAGAGGTCGATTTTCGCTTTGGCGCACGGCCCGAGGCGCTGCCACGGTCGCTGATCGAGGGCATGACCGGGCTATTGCCCGCGGATTTGACCGGCCGGACCAGCGAAAGTTCCCTGGGGTGGCACGGCCAGACCATTCTCATGCGGCCGGATCTGGCGGAGGCGGCACGTCTGCGGCGCCTGCCCCTGCCCTCGCTTGAACCACGCGGCGCGCTGGCGTTGCGGCTGCCCCACCTGACGGTAATTGCCCTGCATCTGGGACTGACCCGGAGTATCCGTCGCCTGCAACTTGCGCGGGTCGTGTCGCAGGCCGCGCGGATCGGCAATGGGCCAGTCGTCATGATGGGCGATTTCAACGAATGGCGCGACGATCTGGGGCTGGAGCCGCTGGTCGGTTATCGCGTGGTGGCGCCCGGTGCCTCTTACCCCGCGCCGATCCCGCAGTTTCGGCTGGACCGCATGGCCATCAGCCGCGATCTGAATATTCTGCAAACCTGTGTGTTCCGCGGCGACCCTGCACGCGAAGCCTCGGATCATCTACCGATCTGGGCCGATATAGAGATCGGCTGAAATTGCGCCTTTCGCCCGTGACGCCGCGTCGCTATTAAGGCGCTAACATTTCCTGAGGGGGCGCCAATGACCGCAATCATCGATATTTTCGCACGTGAAATCCTTGACAGCCGCGGCAATCCGACCGTCGAGGTCGATGTGACGCTGGAGGACGGCACCCTGGGCCGTGCCGCTGTTCCTTCGGGGGCATCGACCGGCGCGCATGAGGCGGTCGAAATGCGCGATGGCGACAAGGCGCGTTACATGGGCAAGGGCGTGCTGGAGGCCGTGGCCGCGGTGAATGGCGAACTGGCCGAGAACCTGATCGGCGAGGACTCGACCGAGCAACTGGCCATCGACCGGCTGATGATTGATCTGGATGGCACGCCCAACAAGGGCCGTCTGGGTGCCAATGCCATTCTGGGCGTGAGCCTTGCGGTCGCCAAGGCCGCCGCACTGGCCACAGGCCAGCCGCTTTATCGCTATGTTGGTGGAACAGGTGCGCATGTGCTGCCGGTGCCGATGATGAATATCATCAATGGCGGCGAGCATGCCGACAATCCGATCGACATTCAGGAGTTCATGATCATGCCGGTTGCTGCCAGCAGCATCCGCGAGGCCGTGCGCATGGGGTCCGAGGTGTTTCACACGCTGAAAAAGGAACTGTCGGCGGCTGGCCTGTCCACGGGCATCGGCGATGAGGGCGGCTTTGCGCCGAACCTGTCCAGCACCCGCGACGCGCTGGATTTCATTCTGAAAGCCATTGAGAAAGCCGGTTACAAGCCCGGCGACGATATGATGCTGGCGCTGGATTGCGCCTCGACCGAGTACTTCAAGAACGGCAAATACGAGATGGCCGGCGAAGGCAAATCGCTGTCCCCCGGCGAAAATGTGGATTATCTGGCTGCACTTTGCGCAGATTATCCGATCCTGTCGATCGAGGATGGCTGTGCCGAGGATGACTGGGACGGCTGGAAACTGCTGACCGACAAACTGGGCAGCAAGGTCCAACTGGTCGGTGACGACCTGTTCGTCACCAATCCCGAGCGTCTCGCCGATGGCATCGCGCGCGGATGCGGCAACAGTCTGTTGGTCAAGGTAAACCAGATCGGCACCCTGTCGGAAACGCTGGACGCGGTGCGCATGGCCGACCGTGCGGGCTATACCTCCGTGATGTCGCACCGTTCAGGTGAAACCGAAGACGCCACCATTGCCGATCTGGCCGTGGCCACCAATTGTGGACAGATCAAGACCGGCTCTTTGGCGCGTTCGGACCGGCTGGCAAAATACAACCAGTTGATCCGGATCGAGGAAATGCTGGGTGAAACCGCGCGTTACGCCGGAACCTCGATCCTGCGCAACTGATGCTGTGACGCGCGCCCCGGTTGCCCTGGGGCGCGGCGTTAACGCAGACGCATCCTATCGCCGATTAGACGGGACGACCGGCATCTGACGGTGCGTCAACTGGTTTGCTCGTGGCTCGACACACGATCCTCTCTTGTTAAGCTTTCAATCATTGGTTGAACGCAGCCCGCGATCTTGCAGATAGCGGGCCGGCAAGGAGGATAGACATGCCAAATCACAACAAGCTCGACCGCCGCGCATTTCTGAACCGCACGGCCCTGGGGGGCGCTGCGGCGACCGCAGGCACCGTTTTGGCCGCGCCTGCCATCGCGCAGGAAATGCCACAAATCAACTGGCGGATGGTGTCGTCCTTCCCCACCTCGCTGGACACCATCTATGGCGGCGGCGAACAGATCGCCGACCGCCTGCGCGAGACCACCGATGGCAAATTCGACATTCAGGTCTTTGCCGCGGGTGAATTGGTGCCGGGCCTCGAAGCGATCAGTTCGGTCACCGACGGCACCGTGGAATGCGCCCATTCGGTCGGCTATTACAACTGGGGCAAGGACCCCGCATTCGCCCCGGGCGCCGACCTGCCCTTTCTGTTAAGCGCACGCGCCAAGGCGGCCTATAACTATTACGGCGGCGGGATCGAGCTATATAACGAATTCCTTGCCCAATACGGACTGGTCTCGTTCCCCGGCGGCAATTCGGGCGTCCAGATGGGCGGCTGGTTTCGCAAGGAAATCAATACACTCGACGACCTGAAAGGGCTGAAGATGCGCATCGGCGGGCTGGCCGGAATGGTGCTGGAACGGCTTGGTGTGGTGCCGCAGCAGATCGCGGGTGGCGATGTTTATGCCTCGCTTGAGAAAGGCACGATCGATGCTGCCGAATGGATCGGCCCCTATGACGACGCGAAGCTGGGTTTTCAGAAGGTCGCACCTTATTACTACTACCCGGGTTTCTGGGAGGGCGGGCCAACCGTTGGCTTCTTCATCGGCAAGGAGCACTGGGACGCATTGCCGGCGACTTATCAGGCGCTGGTGCGAAACTGCACGCAGGCAACCGATATGGCGATGGTGGCAAAGTATGACTATGTGAACCCGCCGGCCTTGAAGCAACTGATCGGGGACGGCGCGCAACTGCGGGCCTTCAGCGAACCGGTTCTCAGCGCCGCATTCGATGCGGCACTGCAGGTCTATGATGAAATCTCGGCCGAAAATGAATGGTTCAAGCGTCAGTGGGAGGCCGTTCAGCCCTATCGCGATGACTGGTATTTGTATGCCCAGACCAGCGAATATACCTTTGATACCTTCATGATGATCCAGCAGCGGCAGGGTAAGCTGACACCCTCTGGCGGTTGATCCGCCACGGCGTCGGGCGGCGCCCGGCACATGCGAATGGAAAGGCGCGAACGTCATGAAACTTCGCGCCAATCTTCCCTCGACAGGCGCGCAGCAGGGGTTAAACTCGCGGCTGTTCCAAGGTGGGCAATCCGGGCGATACGCGTCCATCCCACCCCGACAGGAGGAAGTTATATGAAAAAAACCAATAAAATGACCGATAAAATGGATCGCCGCGCCTTTATGGCCCGCGCATCGGTCGGAGGTGCGGCAGCTGCTGCAACCGCTGGCCTGGCCGCACCCGCAATCGCGCAAGAAGCACCGTCGATCAACTGGCGTCTGGCCTCGTCCTTTCCGCCCTCGCTGGATACCATCTATGGCGGCGCGGTCGAGTTGTCCGAACGCCTGAGCGAGGCGACCGAAGGCAAGTTCAACATCCAGGTTTTCGCAGCCGGTGAACTGGTGCCGGGGCTGGGCGCGATCGACGCAGCCGGCGATGGCACGGTCGAGGTTGCGCATTCGGTGGGCTACTACAACTGGGGCCGCGATCCGGCATTTGCCTGCGGCGCCGATCTGCCCTTCACGCTTAGCGCGCGCGCCAAGTCTGCCTATAACTATCAGGGCGGTGGCATCGAAGCCTATAACGAATTCCTGTCGAAATATAACCTCGTCAGCTATCCCGGCGGCAATACCGGCGTTCAGATGGGCGGCTGGTATCGTAAGGAAATCAACACGCTGGCCGACATGCAGGGCCTCAAAATGCGGATTTCGGGCCTTGCTGGCAGGGTGCTGGAAAAGCTGGGCGTCGTGCCGCAGCAAATCGCGGGCGGTGATATCTATGCCTCGCTGGAAAAAGGCACTATCGACGCGGCCGAATGGGTCGGACCCTATGATGACAGCAAGCTGGGCTTCCAGAAAGTCGCGCCCTATTACTACTATCCCGGTTTCTGGGAAGGCGGTCCGACCGTTGGCTTCTTTGTCGGCAAGGACAAATGGGACGCGCTGCCGGAAGCCTATCAGTCGATCTTCCGCACGGCCTGTCAGGCTGTCGATTCGAACATGTTGGCAAAATACGACATGAAGAACCCGACGGCGCTGAAGGAACTCTATGCCAACGGTGCGGAACTGCGTCCGTTCAGCGAAGAGATCCTGACCGCCGCCTTCCAGGCCTCGAACGAGGTCTATGCAGAATTGTCGGCCGAGAACGAAGACTTCAAGAAGATGTACGAAGCCGTTCTGCCCTATCGCGATGATTGGTATCTCTACGCTCAGACGGCGGAATACACATTCGATACCTTCATGATGATCCAGCAGCGCCAGGGCAATCTGGCAGTTGGCGGCGGCGACGCTGCGGCCCCGGCCGAAGATGCCGCGCCGGCAGCAGCCGAGGGCGAGGCACCGGCGAATAACTGATCGCCGCTCTGCAGGTGTGTAACAGGCCGCCGCAGGAATGCGGCGGCCACTTCTTTCGGCCTATGTCCGGGCTGGGTCAGGTTTGATGGCAGCATGAAAAAAGGGCCGGATCGCACCGGCCCTTTTCGTAATTCAGTTGCCGCCCAACCCTGGTGGCGGTCCGCCAAGGCCGCTGCCCATTCCGCCACCGCTCGAGGGCGCTGCTGGTGCTGCTGGTTCCGGCGCAGGTTCAGGTGCGGCGGGCGCAGTCTCTGCCGGTTGCGACGGGCTGCCGCCGAAGTTGGGGGTTCCCGGCAGGGCATTGCCAAGCCCACCACCAAGGCCGCCTGAACTGCCCGCTGGCGCTTCGGTTGCCGAGCCCTGATCGCTCGACGGGGCACCAAAGGGCGATCCGCCCAAGCCATTGCCCAATCCGCCGCCCAGGCCGCCGCCGCTTGATGTCTCACCCGAAGGCGCGCCGAACGGCGATCCGCCCAGCCCACCAAGGCCGGATTGTCCCCCCTGACCAGAGGATCCGCCAAAGCTGGGGATCTGAACCCGCTCAGTTGCCGCGCGGACTGGCTGTTCCTTGTAATGCGTCACCAATCCGGGGAAGGAAATGACGATCCCCAGCATCACCAGTTGCAGTCCGACGAACTTGACCGCACCGCGATAGATCTGGACGGTTGTAACCGGCTCGATCACTTCGCCCGTGACGCTGTCGGTATAGGGTTTCCGCGCCGTGATGGAACGCAGATAGAACAGCGCAAAACCCACGGGCGGCGTCAGAAAGCTGGTTTGCAGGACCATCGCCAGAATGACCCCGAACCAGATCATGTCGATGCCCAGATGGTTCACTGCAGGCACCAGCAGCGGCACGATCACAAAGGCGATCTCGAAGAAATCCAGGAAGAAGCCGAGGATAAAGATGAGCAACGATACCGCGAGCAGAAAGCCCAGTTGCCCACCGGGCAAGGCGATCAGCAGATCCTTGACCCAGATCTGACCGTTGATGGCGTAAAAGGTCAGCGAAAAGACCGTGGCGCCGATCAGGATGAACATGACGAAGGATGACAGCCGGGTCGTGCCAACCAGCGCCTGACGCATGACGCTATAGGTCAGGCGGCGCTTGATGATCGCCAGCAACAGCGCGCCGACTGCGCCCATTGCCCCGCCTTCGGTCGGTGTCGCGATGCCCAGAAAGATCGTGCCCAGCACCAGAAAGATCAGGCTCAACGGCGGGATCAGGACAAAGATCACCCTCTGCGCCAGATGGGACAGCAGGTTCAGGCGCAGCCAGTTGTTCAGCATCGCCAGTGTGAACATGACCGCAGCCGCAATCACCGCCGACCAGATGCCTGCATTCAGAACGCCGTCTGCGCGCATCCAGTAGCGCATACCGAAAAAGACCAGAACGGCGATTGCCAGTGCAATGATCAGCGAGGTGACGCCCTTGCCCAGGTTTCGCGCCTCTTTCGGCAGGGCCGGCATGGCGTCGGGCCGCAGCAGGCTGACGACGAAGATATAGAACAGATAGAATCCCGTCAGCAGCAGCGCGGGGTAGAGCGCACCCTTGTACATGTCCCCGACCGAGCGACCCAACTGGTCAGCCAGAACGATCAGCACCAGGCTGGGCGGCACAATCTGTGCCAATGTACCCGATGCCGCAATGACGCCGGTGGCGATGCCGCGGTCGTAACGATACCGCAGCATGATCGGCAGCGAGATCAGTCCCATGGCCATCACCGATGCGGCAACCACACCGGTCGTGGCCGCCAGCAACGCGCCGACGATGACGACCGCATAAGCCAGACCGCCGCGCACGGGGCCGAACAATTGCCCGATCGTGTCCAGCAGATCCTCTGCCATGCCGGATTTTTCAAGCACGATGCCCATGAAGGTAAAGAAGGGAATGGCCAGGAAGATATCGTTCTTCATGATCCCCCATAACCGCTCGGGCAGTGCCGATAGCAGGTTCCAGCTGAGGTTGATCTGGCCATTGGCATAGGGTGTCAGCTCAACGCCGATCACGTAGAACAGCAGACCGTTGGCGGCCAGCGCAAAGGCGATCGGATAGCCAAACAGCAAGAACAGCACCATCGAAAAGAACATGATCGGTGCAAGGTTATGAGCAATCAGCTCGATCATGTGCGCGGGCCTTCCTGTTCGGTCCTATCGTGACTGTCGATGCCCGCAGCCTCTTCGGCCATACGGGAATGGCTATCCAGATGATCGACGTGATCAGGGATAACGCCGCGCATGACGGCGATTTTCTTTATGATTTCAGAGACACCCTGCAGGAACAGCAGGCCAAAGCCGAGCAGCAGCATCAGCTTGGCCGGCCACAGGATCAGCCCGCCCGCATTCATCGAGATTTCCTGAAGGCGGATGGACCGCATGACCCAAGGGTAGGTCAGGTACAGCACCAGCGTGGTGAAGGGCATCAGGAACAGCAGGTGCCCCGCAAGGTCGATCCAATGCTGCACGCGCCGCGACCAGCGCCCGTAAACGATGTCGATGCGGATATGTTCGTTCTCAAGCAGCGTATAGGCCGCTGCCAGCAGGAAGGCCGTGCCATAGAGATACCATTGCAGTTCCAGCCAGGCATTTGATGAGATGCTGAACACCTTGCGGACCACGGCGTTGATCGCGCTGACAAGTACTGCGATCAGGATCAGCCAGGAAACGTTCTTGCCGATGAACGTATTCATTCGGTCAATGCCGCGCGACAGCGCCAGAAGGCCGCTCATGGCTGATACTCCCCTGTCTTGGGCCACGCTTCTGTGGCGCATGCCCTTTTTCGGCCACCTCCAACCTGCGGCCTAGTCCGTTGGGCCTAGCCCGAAGCCTGATCTGCGGTCAATAGCTATCGCCGCTTGCTCAGGCACAGAGTGCGAAACTGGCCAGAACGGCGGTCTCGGTCAGAATGGCAACGGTGCCCAACACGTCGCCCGTTTGGCCACCCAGGCGGTCTCGGGCCAGACGGATCACCAGCCCCGTAACCAGCAGCCCTGCGATGATTCCGGCCAGCGCCGCGGGGCCCGAGATGGCCAACAGAACCGCTCCGATCAGCCCGGCCGCCCATAGCTGATCGCGCCCGACGCGCGCCGCCGCGCGCCCCAGACCGTCGGGCCGCGCCGGCGGCAGGACCGATGCCGCCAGAACCATGGCCGACCGGCCGGCGGCCGCCGCGCCGATCAAGGCCAGTGGTCCAAGTGCCGCGATGCTGACGATGCGCAGGATGACACATCCCAGCAAGGCCAGCGTGCCGTAGCTGCCAACTGCAGGATCGCGCATGATGGCCAGCCGCTCATCACGGGTTTGCCCGCCCATGCCATCGGTGAAATCGGCCAGCCCGTCCTCATGCAGCCCGCCGGTCAGCCAGATCGCCAGAACCACGGCCAGCGTGGCGGTGACCAGCGGCGGGCCGGGCAGGAAAAGCGGCAGCGCCGAGATCGCGCCCACTGCGGCCCCGGCCAGCGGAAAGGCCCATAGGGCACGCGACAGCGGCACCTCTTCTTCGGGCAGAAGAAAGCCAAGCGGCAGCCGGGTCAAAAAGACCAGCGCCAGGATCAGTTGATGCCAGAGATCGACGGGGCGCATCATGCCTCCTGCTGTGGGTCTTAGCCGAAACCGGCTTCGGCAAAGGTCGCCATGCCATTATGGCAGGCCACGGCGCCGCGCAAAACCATCAGTGCGACCGCCGCGCCCGAACCTTCGCCAAGACGCATGTCCAGCGACAGGATCGGCTGCGCGCCAAGCGCCGCGATCAGGCGCCGGTGACCCGGCTCGGCGCTTTCGTGACCGATCAGGCAGTGGTCCAATGCCTGCGGGTCATCGCGGGTCAGGACGGCCGCCGCCGCCGTGCAGATGAAACCGTCCAGAATGACCGGCACGCCCAGTTCGCGCGCGCGCAGGACCGCGCCACAAATCGCCGCCTGCTCGCGCCCACCAAAGGCCGCCAGCGTGCCACGCGTATCGTCGGGACTGTGCCGTGCCAGACCTGCACCAACAGCGCGTATCTTGGCCGACAGCACCTCGCCCTCGGCGCCGGTTCCGGGACCGACCCAGTCCCGCCCATCCCCGCCAAAGCTTGCCGCCGCCAGCGCGGCTGCCACGGTCGAGTTGCCAATCCCCATCTCGCCCAACAGCAGCACATCGGCAGTTGGATCGACCGCATCCGCGCCGGCCTGCATTGCCGACGCCACCTCGTCGGCGGTCATGGCCGGGCCTTGGGTGAAATCGGCAGTCGGCTGATCAAGGCTGAGGGGCACCACGGTCAGCGCCGCGCCCGCAACCGCGCAAAGCTGGTTGATCGCCGCACCGCCCTGATGGAAGTTCTGCACCATCAGCGCCGTCACCTCGGCTGGAAATGGGTTCACGCCTTGCGCGACGATGCCGTGATTGCCGGCAAACACCAGTGCCTGTGCATGGTCCAGTCGCGGCCTGTCGCGCCGCTGCCAGCCTGCCAGAAAAATCGCCAGATCCTCGAGCCGGCCCAAGGAACCGGGCGGCTTTGTCAGGCTGTTCTGGCGATCATGCGCGCGCGCGGCCGCGCCTTCGTCAAAGGATGTCATCGCTGTCCCGTCCCGGCTTGATCCGCATCGGCTGTCCGCAGACGGCCATCCAGACCTGATCGGCGGCCTCTGCCATGGCCTGATTCATCCAGCCATGCCGGTCGCGGAAATCGCGCGCCATAGCATTGGCCGGGACTATTCCACCGCCCAGTTCGTTGGTGACCAGCACGACCGGATCGCGCTGGTGACGCAACGTCGAAACCAGGCCTTCGATATCGACTGCCGCACCGCAATTGGCCAGCCACAGGGTCAGGCAATCAACCAGCCGCGCGCCCTGCCCGTCCGTCGCATTCAGGGCACCGATCAAATCGCGCGGTGCCTCGATCGTCTGCCAGTTGGCACCGCGTCGGTGCTGATGCAGCGCGATTCTGTCCGCCATTTCCGCATCGCCCGATTCGGCGGTGGCGATATAGATCGACGGGCGGTCATGACGCGCCATCAGACGCTCGGCCAGTGCCGATTTGCCCGAACGGGCGCCGCCAGTAACCAGGGTAATGCGCACAGGTTTCGTCATGCCCAGACTGATTTCACAAGCCCTGCGCGATGAAAAGTGGCAAATCAACTTTACCTAGGCGCGAATTGACCTATCCTCCGATGCATTCCGGCGCATCAGTCGCCGCACCAAAACACGGAGGAACGTCGCATGACGAAATTTCTTGCAACCACCGCGCTAGCCTTTGCGCTGGCATTGCCTGCACATGCAGCACAAGTGGCAGAAGGCGACACGCTGGCCGACAACCAAGAGATGAGCTTTTGGATTCTGGACGCGATCAAGTCATTGGACCCGCACAAAAATACGGATGTCAGCGGCGCGCATGTGCTGCGTCAGTTGTTCGAAGGGCTGATGAACGAAGATGAAAAGGGCGCAATGGTGCCCGGTCTGGCCGAAAGCCATGAGGTCAGCGAAGACGGCCTGACCTATACGTTCAAGCTGCGCGACGCCAACTGGTCCAATGGCGAGCCGATCACGGCTGGTGATTTCGTCTATAGCTGGCAGCGCGCCGTGACGCCCGAAACCGCGTCGGAATATGCGTGGTTCATGGAGTTGATGAACATCGTCAACGCAACTGCCGTGGTCAAAGGCGAGATGGCGCCGGATCAGTTGGGCGTGAAGGCCGTGGACGACAAGACCTTCGAGGTGACGCTGTCCACCCCGACGCCGTATTTCATCAAGACACTCAGCCACACGACCACCTTCCCGGTGCCGCAAGCCGTGGTCGAAGAGTTCGGTGACAACTGGACCCAGCCCGCCAATATGGTCAGCAACGGCGCCTATAAGCTGGACAGCCACGATCTGGGCGTTCAATTGACGGTCTCCACTAACGACGAATACTGGGATGCCGAGAACACGATCCTTAGCGAGGTCGAGTTTATCACGGTCAATGACCAGAACGTCGCGCTGACCCGCTACGAGGCTGGCGAGTTGAACTGGTTCAACCGTTTGCCGGCCGGTCAGTATCCGCGCCTGCTGGAGCAATATCCCGATCAGGTCAGCAGCGTTCCGATGGCCTGTTCCTACGCCTATATCTTCAACCTGTCCGAAAAGGGCCCCGAGGCGCTGAAGGATCTCAAGGTGCGTCAGGCACTGGCCTATGGCATGGATCGCGACATTGTTGTCGAAAAGATCCTGCAGGGTGGTCAGCGTCCGGCCTATTTCTGGACCCCCGAATCGATCGAGGGCTTTGTCGCGCCCGAGATCGAAATGGCAGGCTGGTCACAGCCCGAGCGGATCGAAAAGGCCAAGGCCTTGCTCGAAGAGGCAGGCTATGGCCCCGATAATCCGCTGAGCCTGACGGTTCAGTATAACACCAGCGAGGATCACAAGAAGATCGCCGTGGCCGCGCAGCAGTTCTGGAAGGGCATTGGCGTCGATGTCACGCTGAACAATGTCGAATGGAAGGTGCATACCGACCGCCTGCAGAATCAGGATTTCGAGATTGCACGCTATGCGTGGTGCGGTGACTATAACGAGGCTTCGACTTTCCTCGACTGGTTCCGGACCGACGGCTACAACAGCGGCAAATGGTCGAATGCCGAGTTTGATCAGCTGCTGGCAGACGCCAAGACCTCGGACAATGCGGCTGAACTGTATACGCAGGCAGAAGAAGTTCTGTATGCGGATCTGCCCTATGTCCCTGTCTACCATTACGCCAACGCCCAGATCGTGAACGCCGATCTGCGCGGCGTTCCCTATGAGAACGTCATGGACAACTGGTACGCCAAGGACATGTATCGCGTTGCCGAGTGACGGCAATCTTTGACCACGATACCACCGGAAGGGGTTTCCCCTTCCGGTAATCCGTCATAAGTTCTGACCTAATAATAACTGGGGGGAGGCGCAGCCCGATGTTTGGATACATCTTGCGACGTCTGGCGGTGGCGGTTCCAACGCTGCTGTTGCTGATTATCTTTTCCTTTTTGCTGATGCATGCCGCACCTGGCGGCCCCTTCACCGGCGAACGCTCTCTGCCGCCACAGGTTCTGGCAAATCTCGAGGCGAAATACGGGCTGGATGATCCGCTGCTGGTGCAACTTTGGAATTATCTCAAGGGCGTTGTCCTGCACTTCGATTTCGGTCCCAGCTTTGTCTATCCCGACCTGACGGTGAACAAGCTGATCGCCGACGGTTTTCCGATCACCATGACTTACGGCCTGCTGGCATTCGTGCTGGCGGCGATTGTGGGCATTGCACTGGGATCAATGGCGGCGATCAGGCACAACACCTGGCTGGACTATCTGGCTGTGGGCGTCAGCATCGGCGCGCAGGTACTGCCCAATTTCGTCATGGCGCCGATCTTGGTGCTGATCTTTACGCTTTGGATGGGCTGGCTGCCCGGTGGCGGTTGGAGCTTTTCCGACCCGAGCTACTGGATCTTGCCGGTGATTGCGCTTGGCACCAGCTATATGGCCTCGGTCGCGCGCATCACCCGCTCTTCGATGCTGGAGGTTCTTGGCAGCAACCATATTCGTACCGCCCGCGCCAAGGGCATGCCGGAGCGCCGGGTCATCATGCGCCATGCGCTGAAACCCGCGCTGCTGCCGGTCATCAGCTATCTGGGCCCGGTCTTTGTCTCGATGATCACCGGATCTGTGGTGATCGACATCTATTTCTCGACCGGCGGAATCGGACGCGCCTTTGTCGATAGCGCGTTGAACCGTGACTATGCCGTGATGATGGGCGTGACCATTCTGGTGGGCGCGCTGACCATCCTGTTCAATCTGATCGTCGATATCCTTTACGCGTGGATCGACCCGAAAATCCGGTATTAAAGCCATGGTTATTGAACAAGACAAGATGCAATCCCTGGCCGGCCGCATGGCGGAAGCCGAGATCAAGGGCCGCAGCCCCTGGGCCGATGCGCGCAAACGCTTTGTCCGAAACAAGGCGGCGATGGCCGGGTTGATCATTCTGGTGCTGGTTTCCCTGTTCGCCATATTTGGCGACATGTTCTCTGCATGGTCGAATGAGGAACTGGATTACAACGTCATGGGTCAGGTGCGCGAACTGGGCGCGCCCTCCATTGCCTCGGGTCACTACTTCGGCACCGATGATCTGGGCCGCGATCTGTATGCGCGCACGGTGCAGGGCACCCGGATCAGCCTGATGGTCGGCATTGTCGGCGCCGCCATCGCAGTGATCGTCGGCACGCTCTATGGCGCGACGGCGGGTTACGTCGGTGGGCGGGTGGATCAGGTGATGATGCGGACCGTCGATATCCTGATGTCGATCCCCTACATGTTCGTGCTGATCCTGCTGCTGGTCGTCTTTGGCCGATCCATCGGGATGCTGTTTCTGGGCATCGGTTTGATCTCCTGGCTGGACATGTCGCGGATCGTTCGGGGTCAGACGCTGACGCTGAAGAACCGCGAGTTCATCGAGGCCGCCCGTGCCACCGGCGTTCCAAGCTGGAAGATCGTCTTGCGTCATATCGTGCCTAACCTGCTGGGGGTCGTCGCCGTCTATGCGACGCTGCTGGTGCCGCTGATGATCCTGACGGAAAGCTTCATCAGCTTTCTTGGCCTTGGGGTGCAGGAACCACTGACCTCTTGGGGCGCGCTGATTTCCGAAGGGGCCGGCACCATGAACTATGGCACGCTGTGGCAATTGCTGTTCCCGTTGTTTTTCTTCTGCATCACGCTGTTCGGCTTTTTCTTTGTCGGCGACGGCTTGCGCGATGCCCTTGATCCGAAGGACCGCTGATATGGCACTTCTGGAAATCAAAGACCTGAGCGTCCGGTTCGAAACCAATGACGGCGAGGTCAAGGCGGTCAACGGCATCAATCTGTCGGTCGAGCCGCGCGAAACCCTTGGCATCGTCGGCGAATCGGGCAGCGGCAAATCGCAGCTGTCCTTCGCGATCATGGGACTGCTGGCCAAGAACGGACGGGCCTACGGATCGGTCCTGTTCGATGGACAAGAGGTCCTGAACGCGCCACCCAAGGTGCTGAACAAGATACGCGCCGAAAAGATCGCGATGATCTTTCAGGACCCGATGACCAGCCTGAACCCCTATATGCGGGTGGCAGACCAGATGGCCGAGGTGCTGACCCTGCACAAGGGCATGTCCAAACGCGATGCGGTGACAGAATCCGTGCGCATGCTGGACGCGGTCAAGATCCCCGATGCGGCGGGCCGCGCGCGGCTGTACCCGCATGAGTTTTCGGGCGGGATGCGCCAGCGGGTGATGATCGCCATGGCGCTGCTGTGCCGCCCGCAAGTGCTGATCGCGGACGAGCCCACAACGGCACTGGATGTGACGGTGCAGGCGCAGATCATGCAACTGCTGGCCGATTTGCAGGCCGAATTTGGGATGGCGATGATCCTGATCACCCATGATCTGGGCGTTGTGGCGGGGGCCTGCGAGCGGGTGGCCGTCATGTATGGCGGTCGCATCCGCGAAAACGGCCCCGTTGACCCGATCTTTGGGGATCCGACCCATCCTTATACCCAGGGGCTGTTATCGGCCATTCCGCGCATCGACCAGAAGGGCGACGAGTTGTCGGCGATCCCCGGATCTCCGCCCAACATGACGCGCCCACCCGCCGGCTGCGCGTTCGAGCCGCGCTGCACCTATCGGATGGACCGCTGCGCCAGCGAGCGCCCCCCGCTGGAGGAATTCGCCGCAGGACGCGCGCGCGCCTGTTTCGCCACGATCGACGATGTGCGCGCGCATCGTGAACGGGTGGAACTGTCGGAAGAGGCGCTCGAACTGGAAGAACTGGCCGGCGATCTGCCCGATCAGGTGGATACCGCCCTGCCCCGCGCCGCTGTTGCGGGCGCAGGTGCCGGGGCTGCCGGAACCAACAGCGAGGTAGAGAAATGACCAAGCCGCTGCTGGACGTGCATGATCTGCGCGTCACCTTTCATATCCGCCGGGATGGCGACATGCCGTGGAGCGCACCGCGCCAGTTGCACGCCGTGGGCGGCGTCGATTTTAGGCTGAAGGCGGGTGAAACGCTTGGCATCGTGGGCGAATCCGGGTCTGGCAAATCCACGCTGGCGCGTGCGCTGATCGGGCTGGTCCCGGCAACCGGCGAGGCCGAATGGATCGACGGGGCCGATCTGGTCGGTCTGACGCCGCGCCAGATGTTGAAATACCGCGCGGATATCCAGATGGTGTTTCAGGACCCGCTGGCATCGCTGAACCCGCGTATGACCGTGGGTCAGATCATCGCCGAGCCGCTGACCACCCATCACCCCGGCCTGAAGCGCGCCGAGGTCAAGGAACGCGTCAAGGACATTATGGACCGCGTCGGTCTGCTGCCCAACCAGATCAACCGCTATCCGCATGAATTCAGCGGCGGGCAATGTCAGCGCATCGGCATCGCGCGCGCGCTGATTGTCGAGCCCAAGCTGATCATCTGCGATGAGCCGGTCTCGGCGCTGGATGTCTCTATTCAGGCGCAGGTCATCAACCTGCTGATCCGGCTGCAACGCGAACTGGGGCTGGCGCTGATCTTTATCGCCCATGACCTGTCGGTGGTGAAACATATCAGCGACCGCGTGCTGGTGCTGTATCTGGGCAAGGTGATGGAGATCGCCTCGTCCAAGGATCTGTATGGTACGCCACAGCACCCCTATACGCAGGCGCTGATGTCGGCTGTGCCCATCCCGGACCCGGCGCAAGAGGCGGCGAAATCGGTGGTGCCACTGTCGGGTGATCTGCCCTCGCCGATGAACCCGCCATCGGGTTGCGTGTTTCGCACCCGCTGCCCCCGCGCGGCCCCGGTCTGCGCCGAGCAGGTGCCGGCACTGATCGGCGATGATCATCAGACTGCCTGCCACTTCCCCGGCCCCCTGACCGAGGAAGAAATCGCCGGTGCGATCGCACGCGCCGAGGCAGAGCCGGCCTAGGCCATGCCGCCGCGTGAATGGGCAGAACAACCGCCCAGCTATGGCGAAAGATGGGCGGCGCTGCGCAACCTGCCCGCCTTTATGCGGCTGGTCTGGCAGGCAAATCCGGGGCTGACGGTCCTGATGGTCGCGCTGCGGCTGGCGCGCGCGGTGATGCCTGTGACCATGCTTTGGGTCGGCAAGCTGATCATCGACGAGGTCATCCGTCTGATTGCGCTGGACACAACACCCGGCGAGTTGGCTGCGTGGTGGCAGTCTGGTCTGCTGGGATATCTGTCGCTGCTGGTTGCTGCCGAACTGGGGCTGGCGTTGGTGTCGGACCTGCTGGGGCGCGGGGTGAATTACACCAATTCGCTGATGCAGGAACGGCTGGTGATATCGCTGTCGATCCGGGTGATGGATCATGCCGCGACGCTGGATCTGGAAGATTTCGAAGACGCGGCCTTTCAGGACAAGCTGGACCGCGCGCGGCGCATCACGGTGGGCAATATCCCGCTGTTGAACCAGGTCATGGGCCTGCTGCAGGATCTGGTCACGGTGGCCAGCTTTGCCGCCGGTTTGCTGATTTTCAACCCATGGCTGGTCGTGCTGCTGCTGATCGCGCTGGTGCCCGCATTTCTGGGCGAGATACATTTTAACGCGCTGACCTATGCAATGAATTACCGCCGCACCGCCGAACGGCGCGAGATGGATTACCTGCGGATGGTGGGTGCCAGCGCGGACTCGGCCAAAGAGGTCAAGATATTCGCGCTGAACGATTTCCTGCGCGACCGGTTCGCTGATCTGTCACAGCGTTTCTTTGCCGAAAACCGTGGCATCCTGCGTCGGCAATTACTGTGGATGGCGCTGCTGACCGCGTTCGGCACCCTGTCCTATTATGGGGCCTATCTGTGGATTATCGGCGCCACATTGACCGCCGTGCTATCCATTGGCGATCTGACCTTTCTGTCGGGCAGTTTCCTGCGGCTGCGCGGTTTGTTGGAAGGCGTGCTGACCGGGTTTTCCGGGATGGCCTCACAGGCGCTGCGGCTGGATGATCTGTTTGATTTCTTCAACGAACAGCCCGAGATCGCCTCGCCCGCAACCGCCCTGCCCGTCCCCGAGCCGATCCGGCAGGGCTTTGTGTTCGAGGATGTCGGCTTCCGTTATCCCAACGCCGAACGATGGGCGGTGCGGCATCTGTCCTTTACGCTGCATGCGGGCGAAACGCTGGCTCTGGTCGGCGAAAACGGCGCGGGCAAGACCACCTTGGTCAAACTGCTGGCGCGGCTGTACGACCCGGATGAGGGCCGCATTCTGATGGATGGGCGCGATTTGCGCGACTATGATCTGGATCAGCTGCGCGCCGCCATGGGTGTGATATTTCAGGATTTCGTCCGCTATTCCATGAGCGCGAGTGACAACGTCGCGGTCGGTCGAATTGGGGCACGCGGCGATCAGGCGCGGATCGAAGATGCCGCGCATCAGTCAGGCGCGGATCAGGTGATCGCCAAGCTGCCCGCCGGATATGAACAGATGGTCGGCAAGCGCTTTGCGCACGGGGTCGATCTGTCGGGCGGTGAATGGCAAAAGCTGGCCATCGCGCGCGCCTACATGCGCGACGCACAAGTGTTGATCCTGGACGAGCCCACTGCCGCGCTGGACGCGCGGGCCGAATTCGAGGTGTTTCAGCGGTTCAAGGAACTGTCCGAGGGCAAGACCGCTGTTCTTATCTCTCACCGGTTCAGCAGCGTGCGCATGGCGGACCGTATTCTGGTGCTGGCCGACGGCCGGGTCGAGGCGCAGGGCACGCATGCGGAACTGCTGGCGCAGCCCGGTCGCTATCGCGATCTGTTCGAGTTGCAGGCCGCCGGCTATCGCTGAAACCTGTCGCCGCCAGGTTAGGCGCGCTATTCTCATCAAGATGAAAGGGCTGGTACCCGAGGTCGGACTCGAACCGACAAGCCTTGCGGCGGGGGATTTTGAATCCCCTGCGTCTACCATTCCGCCACTCGGGCCCAGTGGCGCTGAAATAGCCGGGAATTTCACCGGCGGCAAGGTCACTTTGTCGTCGAAATGGTTTTGGCGGCAACCTGATCATGCGGGCGAAAACGACAGCCAAGTGCGCATCGCCCCTGACGCAGGGAATCACGACGTCGGGCTGAATGCCACCAAGCCGTCAGGCGCGGCCCAGCTTTTCCAGTCGCGCGGCACGCAACTGCGCGAAATCATCGCCGGCATGATAGGACGAGCGCGTCAGCGGCGTGGCCGAGACCATCAGGAACCCCTTGCCGAAGGCTGACTTTTCGTAACCTGCAAATTCCTCGGGTGTCACGAAACGGTCGACGCGGTGATGCTTGGGCGTGGGCTGCAGATACTGCCCGATGGTCATGAAATCGATGTCTGCCGCGCGCATGTCGTCCATCACCTGCAAGACGCCCTGACGGTCCTCGCCCAGTCCCACCATGATACCCGATTTGGTGAACATGGTCGGGTCCAGTTCCTTGACCCGTTGCAGCAGGCGCAGGCTGTGGAAATATCGCGCGCCGGGCCGGACGGTGGGATAAAGGCCGGGCACGGTTTCAAGGTTGTGGTTGAAAACATCGGGGCGTGCCTCGACCACCGTTTCCAGCGCGCCGGGTTTGCATTTCAGGAAATCAGGGGTCAGCACCTCGATGGTGCTGTCAGGGCTGCGGTGCCGGATGGCGCGGATGGTCTGGGCAAAGTGATCCGCGCCGCCATCGTCCAGATCGTCGCGGTCGACCGAAGTGATAACGACATGGTTCAGCCCCAGTTTCTGCACCGCATGCGCAACGCGGCCGGGTTCGAACACGTCCAACTCATCGGGCCGTCCGGTGATGACATTGCAGAAGGAACAACCCCGGGTGCAGATCTCACCCATGATCATCATGGTGGCGTGACCCTGGCTCCAGCATTCGCCCACATTGGGGCAGCCGGCCTCTTCGCAGACGGTCGACAGGCGGTTTTCGCGCAGGATATCGCGGGTCTTCTTGTAGCCTTCGCTGGTCGGCGCCTTGACGCGAATCCACTCAGGCTTCTTGGGCTGCGCCTGATCCGAGCGATGGGCCTTTTCAGGATGGCGCAGGCGCGGTGGCTGGTTGTGACCTGCGACCGGCGGGGCCTGAGTTTGATCCGTCATGATCGTCACCTTTCGGGGTGGTTCAATCGCTAAATAATCGGTTTACGGTTCCGGATCAACGGCACAACCGCGGGAACCCTTGCCCCAACGGGCAGTTAAGCCCCCAGCAAGGCAGATATGCGGGATGAACATGGGTTCCATAGGCGAACGAATTACCGTGAGTGACAAGATGCAGGATGACTATTCCTACCTGCTCGAGGCAGGTTCAGGTCGGCTGTCACATGAGGAGTTTACCCCGCATTTCACCCCGAAAGAGATGCTGGCGATGGGCGTCTTCGAAGGCAAATACATGAATGACTGCCGGCAGGAGTTTCCCGAAAGCTGGTTCACCGATGCCAAGCTGTCGGACACCGCCGATCCTGACCTGAACTATTTCGGGATCAAAAGCCGCCAGCCCCTGTCGGAATGGCAGCGCAAGGGCTGGATCATCCAGCCCGATCCGCGCGGGTGGTTTCAGTGGTACTGCCGCTATTACATGGGCCGCCGCCTTCCCGGCGTCGACGACAAGCAGATCAAACGCTGGAAGGGCTTTGCGCGCCATGCCGGACAGGTGCGCAAGAATTGCCAGCAGAACGATCTGTCCTGCCGTCCTCGCCAGCGCCAGGCACTGCTGCAATGGGCATATGACTGCATGATCTGAAGGTCAGCCGATCAGCGGCGAGCCTTTGCCATAACTTTCAGTGTAGTGACGATCCAGCCGCATCAGGGCCAGGCGCAACACGATCTTGCCCGACCGCGCAGACCAGCCAAGCAAGCGCTCGGTCTGCTCGATCCCTTCGAGAAAACAGCAGACACGCAGCACGACATCGCCCATGCCCGGACCCAGTTCCCGCAGCGCGATGGCGACGCGATTACGGGCGGCCTCGGAGCCACCGCGATAGCCCACTCCGCTGCGCGACACGTCGATGCCCGCGGTCATGAACCCACCCCAGTTCTGTGTGGTCCGCGGCCCCAGTTGGGCCAGTTCGAAATCCTCGCGCAGGCGTTCGCCTGCCGCAACCATCGCACGCGTCAGAAACGGCTCGCCATTGGCGTCACGGCGGCGCGCCAGCACCAGGAGCGGGCTTTCAGCGATGTTGACACGTGCACGGCGGCGCTGACCGTTTTCGGGATCGCGGATCTCGCGCTCGGACCAGATGCGGTGCTGCTCGGCCTGCGCGGGCCCCTGATCTCCCTGATCCACCGGGCTCGAGTCACGAAAATCCTGCGGACGAGGCATTGCCGCCGCCTTGCTGTCCGCGGACATGCGCTGGCGCAACGCGTCGCGGCCCGCCGGCGCGATCGCATAGCTGGTGACACGTCCGTTGCCCACCTGCACGACCCATGCGTTCAGCGCCATCGCCTCGGCCAGCCGCCGATCGAGGATGCCGGTTCTTATGCCGTCGCGCGTGACGATCGCCTTGTCCATTCCCGAAGCCACCGCCATCAATGCGCCCGGCTCTGCCAGACGGCGCAGCGTGGCAAGGGCATCCGGGCTTTTCAGCGACGCGCCCTTGTCACGGTTTTCGACCGCCGCGTCGATCAGCGGATCATCCCGGCGTGCCTCGAAACGGCGAATGCGGCGCAGGATGGTCGAGGCATGGCAGTCGGCCTGCCGCGCGATTGCGCGGATCGATTCACCGTGTTCGACATGGCGCAGATAGAGCTGGGCATCTTCGGGCAAAGCGTTTGATGTGCAGTCATCAGAGGCAGGCGTCTCGGTCGAACGGTGGCCTCCGATATGGGCCTCGAAGGTGAAGTCACCGGTCAGTATCGTCATTTTAGGTCCCTTACGATCCTTGAGGCGGCAGGGGTACAGCCACCTCTGGGTTGAATTCTAGTCTGTGAATTGCAGGTGGATTTCTGCAGCTAGACGCAACATTCACTAAGAAACCCTAAAGAACCCTTCTCTCGGCGCGCGCTGTATCAACCCATGCGGCAACACCCGCCGGGGTTGAGCCACACTGCGATCGTGATCTGGGATTAGGAGACAACCATGACCGCCATGCCGAATGTGATCGCTTTTCGTGCCCCCCCGACCGGCACGCCGCTGCGACGTCCAAGGGTGCTGATCAGCGCCGCCCGCGCCGGTCAGTCAAGCTGGCGGAGAGAGCGTGATCTGCCGCGCCTTTTGCGCAGCGACGGCTGCCCCCGGCCCGGTATCGCCCTGCCCCGACTGCGCGCAGAAGAGGCCCGCATGAATGCCGCACGGCTAGAGGCCGCCGCCGAATACGACCTGCATCGCCATGTCACGCTGATGATCGCCATTCTTGCGGAAATGCGCCAAGCGGTTGAGGACGCGCCGATTGCCGTCGATGCCCGCGCGGTAGAGGCCGCGCGTCAGGCCGCCGACGGCTTGGCCCGGATCACTTGCCGCGAAACAACGAACCCAGCACACCCCTGACCATGGCCTGCCCCGACTTGGTTCCCAGTTGCCGGGCCAGGCTTTTGCCAAAGGTCTCGGCGATGCTGTCAGAGCGTGATGATCGGCTTCTGCTGCGACCAGAGCTGCTGGCCGGCTTGATCTGGATGTCTGGGTTGTAACGCCGGGCCTTTTTATATTCGCGATCCATCTGCCAGAGATCGTCGTCATTTCCGCTGGCACCGGCCTTGGCGCTGGCATTCGCGGCCTCGGTGGCGCGTTTCGCCAGAATTTCCTGCGCCGATTCGCGGTCAACGCGGGTGTCGTATTTGGTTCCCATGCTTGATGCGGCCATCAGCGCCTGCCGCTCGGCATCGGAAATCGGGCCCAGATGGCTGAACGGTGGCCGTATCAGCGTTCGCTGCGCCACGCCGGGCACGCCCTTGGCCTCCAGCAACGAGGTGACCGCCTCGCCGGTGCCAACCTCGGTGATTGCCTCGGCTGTGTCGAAGGACGGGTTCGGGCGATAGTTTTGCGCGGCCATGCGCAGCGCCTTCTGATCCTTGGCGGTAAAGGCCCGCAGCGCGTGCTGAACACGATTGCCCAGCTGCCCCAGCACATCTTCGGGGATATCGGCCGGATTCTGGCTGATGAACCAGACGCTGACGCCCTTGGAACGGATCAGCCGCGCAACCTGTTCTACCTTGTCGGTCAGCGCCTTGGGCGCACCGTCGAACAACAGATGTGCCTCGTCAAAGAAGAAGGCGGCCTTGGGCTTGTCGGGATCGCCCACCTCGGGCAGTTGCTCGAACAGTTCGGACAGCAGCCACAGCAAGAAGGTCGAATAAAGGCGCGGCGCGTTCATCAGCTTGTCGGCGGCCAGGATATTTATCATCCCCTTGCCAGACGCATCCTGACGCAGCAGATCAGACAGTTCCAGCGCCGGTTCACCGAACAACTGGTCGCCGCCCTCGTTTTCGAGGACCAGCAGCGAACGCTGAATGGCCCCGACGCTGGCGCTGCTGACATTGCCGTATTCCAGCGCCACCTGATCAGAATTCTCGCCCAGCCACAGCAGCATGGCGCGCAGATCCTTCATATCGGCCAGCGCCAGTCCCTGCTCATCGGCAATGCGAAAGGCAATGTTCATCACGCCCTCTTGCACATCGGTCAGGTCCAGCAGGCGCGACAAGAGCAGCGGCCCCATCTCGGCCGGGGTCGTGCGCACCGGATGGCCCTGTTTTCCCCAGACATCCCAGAAGGTGACCGGAAAGGCCTGATAGTCGATGGTCAGCCCGATCTGATCGGCGCGTTTTTGAAAGGCGTCGTGCAGCTTGGCCTCGGTGCTGCCGGATTTGGCCAGACCCGACAGGTCGCCTTTGACGTCAGCCAGGAACACCGGCACCCCGGCCTTGGACAGAGTTTCGGCCAGCGTCTGCAGGGTCACGGTCTTGCCGGTCCCGGTGGCCCCCGCGATCAGCCCATGCCGGTTGGTATATTTCAGCAGCAGGTTCTGGGCCTCGGCATAATCGCCGCCGCCGCCGCCCACGAATGCCGTGCCTGCCGTAAGATCCAGAATATCCGCCATCGTGCCCGTCCCTCATCCTTGGTTCTGCTGTTTATGGCAGATTTCTGGCCAGCAGGTGAAGCCCGCCGTTTTTGCTTTCCATTGTCGATATCTATAGCTTGCACGACAGCAGACTTGCCCCGTAGGACATGATGCTGAACCCTATTACGGAAAGCCCGAAATCAGCCTTATGCGTGTTGCCTATCTGATCAACCAATATCCCAAGGTCAGCCACAGCTTTATCCGGCGCGAGATTCTGGCGCTGGAACGTCAGGGCGTGGACGTGCACCGCATGGCGCTGCGCGGATGGGATGCGCCGCTGGTGGACGATGAGGATGTCGGCGAACAGGCCCGGACGTCCTATACCTTGCGCGACGGCGTTGGCGCGCTGGTGGGGTCGGTCTGGCGGCAGCTGCGTCGTGACTCTGGCGCCTTGTGGCGGGCCGTGCGTGCGGCCAGCGCCATGTCGCGAAACGGCGTGCGCCCATGGCCCTATCACATGGTCTATGTCGGCCATGCCTGCCGTATCATGGACTGGTTGCAGGACGAACCGGCCGATCATCTGCAGGCTCATTTCGGCACCAACACCGCCGAAATCGCACTGCTGGTCAAACTGCTTGGTGGTCCCAGCTACAGTTTTACCGTTCACGGTATGGACGAAGCCGACAACGCGCAGCGACTGCATTTTCAGCGCAAGATCGGCGGCGCCAGGTTCGTGGTGGCGATCAGCGGTTTTTCCCGCAGCCAGTTGATGCGCCATGTCACGCCCGATCTCTGGGACAAGATCAAGGTGGTGCATTGCGGGCTGGACGACGTGGCTTTCGCCCCTGCCCCGCCGCCGCCGGATGATGCAGGATTTCTGTGCATCGGCAGGCTCAGCCCGGAAAAGGGTCACCTGATCTTGCTGGATGCGTTTGCCGCCATGCATCGCGAGCGCCCCGATCTGCATCTGGTTCTGGCCGGCGATGGCGATATGCGCCCCGAGATCGAGGACCGGATCGCGCAGCTTGCGCTGGCCGGCAGCGTGCGGATTACCGGCTGGATCAGCGCCGATCAGGTACGAGAAGAGTTGGCCGCATGTCATACACTGGTGCAGCCCAGTTTTATCGAGGGGCTGCCCGTCGTCATTATGGAGGCCATGGCCGCGGGCCGTCCGGTGATCTCGACTTATGTCGGCGGCATAGCCGAACTGGTTCTGCCCGGTCAGACCGGATGGCTGGTCGCTGCTGGCGATGCCGAGGCGCTTAAACTGGCGATGCAAGAGGCGCTGGATCTGCCCGAGGATCAGCGCGACAGGATCAGCACGGCCTCGCGGCAGCGCGCCCGAGAGCGTCATCACATTGATCGTGAAGCCGCCAAACTGCGCGCCCTTTATAGTGACGGAAAGACGGAAGCATAATGGGCCGCGCGAAGGAAATCATCAAATCCGCCGTCTTTGGCGCAACCGCATTGCCACCTGTCTATCAGACACTGCGCCGGCGCGCCTTGCGCAGCGATCCGATATCCATCTTGTGCTTTCATACGCTTGGCGCCGATGACGATCAGATGGATGCCTATACGGTTTTTCCAGAGGCGCGCTTTCGCGAATTGATCGATCTGTTGCGGCCAGATTATGACTTTGTGACGCTGGACGACGCGCTTGATGGCCCCGGAACCGGTCGGCCTCAGCTTGTTTTGACATTCGATGATGGCGATGTCGGCCTCTACACCCGTTTGCTGCCGATCCTGCGGGCCGAGGCGTTGCCGGTGCTGGCCTATATCGCAACCGGCCAGATCGCCGCTCAATCGCCCTATTGGTTCGATCGGATCGTCAACGCGCTGCAGGGACCGGGCGAAAGGCAGATTGATCTGACCTCGCAGGGGCTGGGTCGCTGGACGATCGGCCCTCAGCACGGACCTGTCCGCTGTGCCCGGATCGCCAAAATTCTGGAACTCATGAAATCCGTGCCGCCCGATGCGCGCCCCAAGGTGGTGGAAGATATACTGGCGCAGGCGGCACCGATCACGCCCCCCGCTTATCCCCTTGCCCCGATGAGCCTGGACCAATTGCGCGAATTTGCAGACTGCGAGCATGTCACGGTCGGCGCGCATAGCCATTGCCACAACGTGCTGGACCAGATCCCGCTGGAGCAGGCCGCCGACAGCATTGCCCGCTCGCGCGCCCTGTTGCAGGAATGGACCGGGCAGGATGTGCGCCATTTCTGCTATCCCAACGGCAATCACACTGCCGCGCTGCACCAAGAGATCATGCGGCAGGGCTTTGCTTCGGCAACCGTGCTGGACAATCACCTGACGCCGCGCGATCAGAACAGGGCTGAACTGTCGCGCATCAATGTTGGACGGTTCGCCAATTTTCAACGGCTGCGTCTGCGGCTGGCGGGTATCTGAGGGGCACTGATGTCGGGACGTGTTTTGCTGACGGGAGGCGCCGGCTTTATCGGCGCGCACAGCTATGTCGCACTGGTCGAGGCCGGCTTTGACCCCGTGATCCTGGACAGTTTCCACAACGCGCGCCGCGATCTGCCTGATCGACTGGCCCGGATCACCGGCCGCCCGACGCCCGTGATCGAGGCCGACATCCGTGACGCCGGTGCGATGGATGACGCCATGCGCGGCGCGGGCTTTGATGCCGTGGTGCATTTTGCGGGGTTGAAAAGCGTCCCCGACAGCGAGACCGATCCAATCGGCTATTACGACGTCAACGTGGCGGGGCTGGTCAATGTCATGCAAGCCATGCGCAAGAATGATGTGCGCAGGATCGTCTTTTCCTCAAGCGCGGCCGTCTATGGCGAGGCCGAGACGATGCCCGTCACGGAAACCAGCCCGACCAATCCCGGCAACACTTACGCCCACACCAAGTTGATCGGAGAGCGGTTTCTGGCCGCCTGCCGCCAGGCCGACCCCGCCCTGCGCCTTGGCATCCTGCGCTATTTTAACCCGGTCGGCGCGCATGCCTCTGGCCTCATCGGCGAAGATCCCAGTCAGCCGGCGGGAAACCTTGTTCCCGTCATCGCTCAGGTCGCAACCGGGGAACGCGACCGGCTGATGATCTTTGGCGATGACTGGCCCACCCCGGACGGCACCGCCATTCGCGACTATATCCACGTCGAAGATCTGGCCCGTGGGCATGTGCTGTCCTTGCAGGCGCTGCTGCGCCCCGCATCCGATCCGGCGACCGCCAGCCATCTGGTCAATCTGGGAACCGGGCGCGGCTATTCGGTGCGCGAGGTGATCGAATGCTATGAAAAGGTGTCAGAACGTCCGATTCGCTTTGACATCGCACCGCGCCGTGCCGGAGATGCCGCGATTTCCTATGCCGATACGGCGCGTGCCGACGATCTTCTGGGATTTCGGGCGCAACACGATCTGACCGAAATGTGCCGCAGCAACTGGGCATTTATACGCGCTAAAGCATAATTTTGCTTACCAACACACGCAACGCGCGAAAAAAATACCAAATGTTAACTCCCCCCTGTTATAATGGAGTTGTCGAAGCCAGCCATGATGCTGGTTTTGGCTCTTCCTCCCTGTTGGACTGCCGCGCCCTCGGGCGCGGCTTTTTTTGTGATCAACCATAACTGTTTGCACTGTTGACGGATCACGATCTCGGGACTAGCGTGCGTCCCAATGATGACCGGCCAGTCCGGCAGGGAGACACGCGATAAGCGTGAATTGGGGTCGCGGTTTCGCCGCGGCCCTTGTTTGTTGACCTGATGCCTGTCGCAGGGCACCAGAAACCCGACAGATTTTTCGTCAAGATCCAAACATCGCTCTGGCTCAACGCATGGTGACGCCCCGTGTCCGGAAACGCGCTGACAAGCGCGTATTCGCGTGCTAAGCGAAATGCAAAGTTCTGGAAAAGGGAATAAGAACCACCATGGCTTACAAGACTTCCGCGGCACTGTTGGCTGCCATTGTTGCAATGGCAGGCCCTGCCTTTGCGCAGGATACTGACACCCCCACGACGCAAGAGACCGTGGACGAGACGGCAGAACAGGTCATCGACGCGGTGAATGACGCCGCGGCAGACGCTGAACAGGCGATGGATGACGCAACAGAGGCAACGACCCCTGATGCCGAGGCGCAGCCGGAAGCAACCGCGGACGCTGCAGCAGAGCCAGAGGCAGAGGCAGAGGCCGAAGCGACCGCCGAGCCTGCCGCGGCCGAAGAGCCTGCAACGACCGATGAGGCGGCCAACGCCGAGGACGCCACCACGGACGAGCCGGCAACTGATGCGGCGACCACGACCGATGAGGCTGCCAATCCGACCGAAGAGCCGGCTGCAGAAACGGCCAACGCTGTGCCGACCGATCCCGCCGATCTGGAGGTTGGTTCCTATTACGTCGAGTCGACGCATTCGGATTGGACGATCCGCTGCATCAAGGCCGATGAGGGTCAGCCCGATCCCTGCGAGTTGTACCAATTGCTGCGCGACGATCAGGGCAATTCGGTGGCCGAGGTCACCATCATCCCGCTGACCCAGGGCGAGGCCGCCGCCGGTGCGACCATCGTGGCGCCGCTGGAAACCGATCTGGTCCGTGGTCTTGGTATCAAGATCGACAGCGCGGCCACGCGTGGTTTTCCGTTCAACTTCTGTGCGCCGGTCGGTTGCGTATCACGCATGGGATTTGACGCCAACGGCCTGGCCGGCCTGAAGCGCGGCAACGTCGCCATCGTTTCCCTGCTGCCCTTCGGCGCCGATCCCGAAAACCCGTTCGAACTGCCGATGTCGCTGGCCGGCTTTACCGCAGGCTTCGAAGAGTTGGAAGGTATCGTCGACGAGGCGCTGGCCCAGATCGAGGCGCAGGCAGAAACCGCAGCGGAGACGGACAGCGAAACCCCGGCAGAGCCCGAGGCCGCACCCGCCAACTAAGGCGCGACAGGCCAGCAGGCCTGCCGAGTTACAGACAATTCGAGGCCGTGCCACCGTCAGATGGCACGGCCTTTTTCAATTCAGCGATAAGCAGAAACGCGCCCGCGGCTCAGATCCTACGCAGGGCGATGACCGCATTCAGCCCGCCAAAGGCAAAGGCATTCGACAGCACCGCATCCACATGCACCTCGCGCGCCTCGTTCGGCACGACATCCAGCGCACATTCGGGATCTGGCTCCTGATAGCCGATGGTCGGTGCAATCACCCCGTCGCGCAGTGCCATGATGCAGGCCAGTAGTTCGACGGCACCGGTGCCACCGATGATATGGCCGTGCATCGCCTTGGTCGACGACATCATCAGCTTGTCCGCATGATGGCCAAAGGCATGTGCAACCGCCGCGCATTCGGTCTTGTCATTCGCCGCCGTTCCAGTGCCATGAGCGTTGATGTAACCCACGTCATCGGGGTTCAGCCCGGCATCATCCATTGCGCCGGTGATCGCACGCTCGGCCCCTTGCGCCGAGGGCATGACGATATCCTGGGCATCCGAGGACATGGCAAAACCCACCACTTCGGCCAGGATATCTGCGCCGCGCGCACGGGCATGTTCGTAATCCTCGAACACGAAAACGCCTGCGCCTTCGCCCTGCACCATCCCGTTCCGATTGGCACTGAACGGACGGCAGCCGTCGCGCGACATGACGCGCAGCCCTTCCCAGGCCTTCACCCCGCCAAAGCACAGCATCGCCTCGGACCCGCCGGTCAGCATCACCTTGGCCCCACCCGAGCGCACCATCTGAAACGCTTGTCCCATCGCGTGATTGGACGACGCACAGGCAGTGGCGACGGTGAATGCCGGGCCACGCAGGCCGAATTCGATGCTGACATGGCTGGCTGCCGCGTTGTTCATCAGCTTTGGCACGACAAAGGGGTGAACCCGGTTCTTGCCCTCCTCATAGACGGCCCGGTAATTTTCATCCCAGGTGTTCAGCCCTCCGCCCGCCGTACCCAGCACAACGCCAGAGTTCAAACCCAGTTTGCCGGCGAAATTAAGGCCGGATTGCGCCACGGCCTGCTTGGCCGCCAACAGGGTGAACTGTGTGAACTTGTCGTAAAGCAGGATCTGCTGACGGTTGAAATAATCCTCGGGGCGCCAATTGTGCACCTGCGCCCCGATCTGGATCGACAAACGGTCGACATCACGGAAATCGAGCTGACTGATGCCGCTGCGCCCTTCGCGAAAGGCAGCCAGGGTCGCCGGCACGTCGTGACCAAGCGCATTGATGGTGCCGGCCCCGGTTATCACGACACGCCGCCCACCGGAGGCCGACGTAAATTCAGAGGCTTTCTTCTTGCCGCCTTTGGTTTTCTTCGGGCTCATGCGGCCTTTTCCGAGATCAGCTTTTCGACGGCGGCAACGATGCTGCCAATACTGGACATGTCGAAATCCGATTTCTCGGGTTCATTGGCGTTGAAGGGGATCGAGATATCGAACTCTTCCTCGATCGCGAAAATCGCCTCGACCAGCCCGAGGCTGTCGATGCCCAGATCCTCTGGCGTCGCGTCATTCGTGATCTGGCTGGGCTCCAGCATGGCCTGTTCGGCAATGATGGCGTGCAGGCGGTCGGCGGTGGGTGTGTTCATAGCGGTCTCCGGCGAGCTTGTCTCAGCCCTTCTCCAACAGTTTTGTAACGCTTTCCTGAAGCTGGCTCAGTTTTTCGGCCATGCGCGGCAGGCGACGCGTGGCCTTCTGGATTTCCAGTTGGGTCTCCATCTTTACAGCCGGATTGCCCAGGACGACGCGGCCGGCAGGCACACGGGTATAGATCTTGGTCGAACCACCGGCGATCACGTCATCGCCGATTTCTATATTGTCGGAAACGCCGCATTGCCCGGCCAGCACCACGCGGTCGCCCAACCGGCTGCTGCCCGCGATTCCAACCTGACCGCAAAGCAGACAATCCTGCCCGACGACGACGTTGTGGCCGATATGAACCAGATTATCCAACTTGGTCCCCGAGCCGATCCGGGTTGCGCGGATCGTGCCCCGGTCGACGGTGCTGCCCGCACCGATTTCGACATCATCACCGATCTCGACGCCGCCAAGCGAGTGAATGCGAGTCCAGTGCTGTTTTCCGGCGCTGTCGCGATGGCCAAGCGTCCGGCGAATTTCCTCGACGCCGGATTCCTCGGCGGTGACGAATGAAAACCCGTCGCTGCCGATCACGGCACCCGATTGGACGATCCAGCGGTCGCCTGCCTTTACACCATGGCTGATGCGAACGCCGGGCAGGATCAGGACATCGTCACCAATAACGGTGCCCTTGCCGATGCTGACATGTTCTGCAATCCGGGCATTTGCACCTATCCGGACATCGCTGCCGATGACGACATAGGGACCGATGGCGGCACCCTTACCGATCGTCGCGCTGTCATGGATAATCGCTGTCGGATGGATGCCGGGCTCGATCTCTGGGCCGGGATCGAAGGCGCTGGTCAGCCCAGCCATCAGCAGCCTCGGGCGCGTTGCAAAAATGGCAGAACTCAGCCCGTATTCCGCCGGGTCCATGCCCTGCGCCAGGATTGCCATATCGCCCTTGCGCAAACCGGCTGCGTATTTGGGCGCCATCGCCAGGGCTATCTGGTTGGCAGTCGTCGCACCGGGCTCGGCCGCGCCTGTTACGACGCGGGTCTCATCGCCCCAGCTTTCCGCCTGCAGCGCCTTCGCCAGATCCCCGATAGTCAAAGCCATGATCGCAATCCTCTTCGGACGCGATCTAATCGCTTTGCGCCGCCAATTCCAGACCAGCGTTGGACAGGGCGTCCCAGACCCGCGCGTCGCGCCCGTAGATATCCTTGTAAAAGCGGATTTGGCCATCAGGCTCGGCCATGGCGGTGAAATAGACCAGATGCACCGGCACAAAAGGTTCCAGTTTCAGCCAGCGCTCATTCTGGGTCGCCAGTGCGCGCTGGAACATGCCCCTTGGGTCGCTGGTCTGCGGAGACAGCAACTCGCGGGCCAGATCGAACGGGTCGCCGATTCTGACGCAGCCATGCGAATAGGCACGCACGGATTGGCCGAACAAATGCTTGGTCGGGGTGTCGTGCAGATAGATGTTCCACTGGTTGGGAAAGATGAACTTGACCAGACCCAACGCGTTGTCATCACTGGGTTTCTGGCGCATTCGGTAGGGGAAACTGGCGGCAGTGAAGCGACCGAAATCGATCCGGTCGCGCGAAATCACATTGCCCCGACCGTCGACCACATCCAGATGAGCCACGGCATTGCGGTTCTTTTGCAGGCGCGGCAGGTATTCCTTGACTGTGATCGAGCGCGGCACATTCCAGCGCGGATTGACCACCACATATTCCATCTCATCAGAGAACTCGGGCGTGCGCATATTGCTGTCGGTCTTGCCCACAACGGCGCGCGTCTGGAACACCTGCTGGCCGTTCTCATAGATGCGCGCGGTAAATTCCGGAATGTTCACCCAGACATGCCGGGCGGTCAGGTCATGGCCGCTCATCCAGCGCATCCGCTCCATCGCGACCAGAATCGCGCGCGTTTGCCAGTCGGGCCCGCCGTTCAGCTGACGTATCGTCTGCGGCCCGGCGACCCCGTCCGCCGGCAGGCCGGCGGCTTGCTGATAGCGCAGGACCGCATCCGCCAGAGATGCGTCATATTCGGACGGATCAACGGGTAGATCGCTGGCAAAGCCGATGCTGGCAAGGCGCGCGCGCAAATCCGGGATTGCGGGGTCACGCATCCCCACGCGCCACAACCCTTCGGGCGCGAGGGGCGCATCAACGGGCGCGATCAGGCCCGATCGCTGCGCCAGGGCGTCGCGAAGAGCGCCGTAGCGCGGGTCGCTCGGTCCCTGCGCCAGAATAAAGGCACGCGGATCGCTGGCCGCCGCAAAATCACGCAACAGATCTGCCGCCGCAGGACGCACGGCTGTACGATAGATTTGCCGGTCAGCCCTGGACGGCCCCACCGCGCCGCCGATCACATCATGCATGTATCTGACCGCGACACTGGCAAACAGTGCCTCACCTTCGGCGCTGTCGGGGTCGGCGTCGCGTAATTGCTGCACGCGATACCGCGATTCCGGCAAGCCATGCAGATGCGCGGCCTCAACCGCAGCGATTACCGCCTCACGACGTGCAGCCGCCGCCGCACCGCCAAAGATCGGCTGCAACCCGTTGTCGCCGTAAAAGGCCGCAACGCCCGGCGTCGCCGAGACCGCGCTGGCCAGTTCCATTTCCGATCGGCTGAATTCCAGCCGGGGCGCAACAGCGGTCGCCGCCCCAATGCCTTGTCCATGCGCCGCCGGGATGGCAGCCATCGACAGGACCGTTGTCAGCCCCAGGGCTGCAGTCGATCGAGAAAACATCGCAAACATGCCAATCACCAGCTTCTTCATTCCCATTTTTCACCACCCAACGCTTCGGTAAAGCGCGCCACACCCCTAGGCAGAAAAATCACCAAACCGCGTCACCCTGCGGCCACAGGCCTTGATAATTCATGTATAAAGGATGCCCATCGGCGAAATCTCGCGCATATTCGCAGAAAAGCGCCTAAGATGGAACTAAACAGTTCCTGAGCCACGGGTAGTTTGACATATTGTTAACAAGTTCGGGATAAGCCCGGACGTGTCGCGGTAAAAAAGCGGCGAAAAAAAATGATGCAGGACAGGCGATCTGACATGACCACGAACCTTATCAACCGTCGCGGGATGCTGGGTGTCTTCGCGGCGACGACAGTTGCGGCAGCCCCGGTAATGGCCAATGCGTTTGGATTTTTGCGCGGTGCAGGCGATATGCGCCGCATCCGCATGTATTCGGGCCGAACCGGAGAAAGCATCGACACCGTTTACTGGGTCGACGGCAAATACATCCGCGAAGCTCTGAATGAAATCAACATCTTCATGCGTGACTGGCGCAGCGGCGAAGCCATCGGCATCGACCCTCGCGCGATTGATGTCGCGGCGGCAAGCCATCGCATGCTGCAAACGAACGAACCCTTCATGATGCTGTCGGGTTACCGCTCGCCCAAGACGAATGCGATGCTTCGCTCGCGTTCCAGCGGTGTTGCCAGGAACTCGCTGCATATGGTCGGCAAGGCTGCGGACCTGCGGTTGAAATCGCGCTCGGTGAACCAGATGTATCAGGCGGCAGTCGCGTGCAAGGCCGGCGGCGTTGGCAAATACAGCCGTTCGAACTTTGTGCATATGGATTGCGGCCCGATCCGCAGTTGGGGTGGCTGATCAGGCTGACAGTTCAGCCGTCATTTGCCCACTGCCTGCCCAGGAAAATGTGCTGACCCTGCCTGTCGGGTCAGCAAGAAAACTTGGCTTAGGCATTGACCACATTCAGGAATGTGAACGCAATCCGCTTGTACCGGGCCCTGGCTTGGTTCAGGTTCTTCAGATCATGCATCAGGATCAGGACCTACATATGACCGCCGCCAGCAAGCGTCGCATGCAAACCGCAAGCCGGATTCATGTGGCGGCGATCCAACTCGCCGAGCGCGACGGCCTGTCCAATCTGACGACCGAGGCCATCGCCCGAGAGGCCGGCGTCAGCCCCCGCACCTTTTTCAACTATTACCCGTATAAAGAAGCCGCAATCGCCGGCCCACCCAAGGATTACCCGCAGGTCGCGTCGGATGATTTTGTCGCGTCCAAAGGGCGGTTGATCGACGATCTTGCCGTACTGATCGCGGCGCATCTTTCACGCTTTGTCGATCAGCGACAGCAGTTCGCAACGGTTTTACGTCTGGCCGAGACCGATGCCAAACTGGCCGCACTGGAACAGTCGGCATTGCTGGAGCGCCATTCACTGATGGAACAGATGCTGCGCAAGCGGCTGTCCAGCCACGATGCGCGGCTGGCCCCGATTCTGGCGGCTGCGATCATTTCCGCCACGCGTCAGGCGGTGCTGGAATGGGCGGCGGGTCGCAGCGATGATCTGGTCGCCCTCGCCATCGAGAATATCGGCATGATCGGCGATGCCGGTGATCTGCTTTCGCAGAAGCCGGTCGCCTGACCTGATTGGTATTGCGATGCGCCGTCTTGCCTTCATAGCACCTTGTATTGCTTGGCTTGCTCTATGGCCGACAAGTGCTGCCTTGGCCCAAGACCGCGCGGGCGAAACGGGTCCTGCAGATCCCCAGGTCCAGCTTTTCCGCATCGCAACGGGTGAAACCAGCGCAACCTACTATGCGATCGGCAGCGAGATCGCGGCGGCCATTTCCAACCCGCCCGGCGGCGCGCGCTGCGATGAGGGGGGCGATTGCGGCGTTCCCGGCCTGTTGGCGGCCGCACTCGCTGCGGAAGGATCTGTCAGCAACATCGCGGCGCTACGTGACGGCGCGATCGAATCCGGCTTTGCACAGGCTGATATCGCTTATGCAGCGCAAATCGGCGCGCCGGGATGGCGGGGGTCGGCGCAGGTCCCTGGTCTGAGGGCCATTGCATCGCTTTATCCCGAAGCCGTCCATCTGATTGTGCGCGGCGACGCCGAAATCGAGACGATCACTGACCTCGAGGGCAAGCGGGTCTCGATCAGCCAGCCGGGTTCAGGAACCCAGATCGACGCGCAACTTGTTTTGCAAGCCGCAGGTTTGCCAGATAATCGTTTGAAAATAAGCGAATTAACCACCGACGAGGCCGTGCGCGAATTGCGGGCGGGCCAGTTGGACGCGTTCTTCATGGTGGGCGGCTGGCCGGTCGCCGGCCTGACCTCCCTGGCGGGACAGGCCGATGTGAAGCTGCTGCCCATCGAAGGCGCATTGGCTGACCGGCTGATCGCGCGGCACCCGTTCTTTCGGCGTGAAACACTGCCTGCGCGCACCTATCCGGGGCAAAAAGACCCGATCCAAACCGTTTCGGTTGCCGCGCTGTGGCTGACAATGGCGGATCAGCCTGATCAGATCATCCACGATATCACGCGCGTGCTGTGGAATGACTATACTCAGGACCGGCTGCATCAGGGCCATTACGCGGCCCGTGCCATTTCGCGCGACGCGGCACTGGAGGGCATCACTGTCCCGCTGCATCCAGGGGCGGCCAGATATTATCGCGGTGCCGGTCTGCTGGCGGATCAACCCGTGCAGCCATGATCGGCCGCACCCGTGTCAGCCCCGGTCAGGGGCCAGCAGCCGGTCGTAGAGCGTTGACAGGAACTGCTGCGCCTCGGCATAGGGATCATGCTCTTCGCCCAGTATTGCCCGCACCTGCGTCTCGAAGTCCGCATAGTGCTGGGTCAGCGCCCAGATCGAAAAGATCAGATGCCGTGGATCCACCTTTGCCAGGCGCCCCGCCTCTATCCAGCCGTTGAAGATGCCGGCCTTGTCATCAACCATATCGCGCAATTGGCCGCCCAAGATCTCATTTAGCAGCGGCGCGCCCTGCAGGACCTCATTGGCGAAAAGCCTGCTTTCGCGCGGGTAATCACGCGACATCTGCAGCTTGGCCGCGACATAGCGCTGTATCTCGGCCAGCGGTTCCCCGTTCGGATCGATCATCCGCATCGGGTCCAGCCACATATCCAGCAGGCCGGTCAGCAGGCTGCGATAGATATCTTCCTTGCTGGCGAAATAATACAGAACGTTCGGCTTGGACAGCCCGGCCGCCTCGGCCACCTGATCAATCGTTGCACCGCGAAAGCCCTGCGCTGAAAACACCGTCAGCGCACCTTCCAGGATCATCGCGCGGTTCTTTTGTTGTATCCGCGTCGGCCGCGCCTGTGCTTCATCGCTCAAATTACAGTTCCTCTGCGAACAGTCTGTGTCGTTCCGCCCATAGGTATCACGCTTGACTGGCGATGGCCCCGTGCTAGCCTGATCCTGACCTGTTGGTCAATATTTGCGAGGAAGCGATGGCTCTGGACCGTAAACCCGCCCCCAACGACCTTGGCGCCTTTTGGATGCCGTTCACCTCGAACAGGCAGTTCAAATCGGCGCCGCGCATGTTGGTGAGCGCCAAGGATATGCATTACACATCCGCCGACGGGCGGCAAATACTGGACGGCACGGCAGGGTTGTGGTGTTGCAATGCGGGCCACGGGCGCCCGAAAATTACCGCGGCGGTGCAGGATCAGGTCGAGACGCTGGATTATGCCCCGGCGTTCCAGATGGGGCATCCGCTGGCATTCGAGCTTGCCAACCGTCTGGTCAATTTGGCACCTGACGGGATTGACCATGTATTTTACTGCAATTCTGGATCAGAGGCCGTTGATACAGCACTGAAAATCGCGCTTGCCTATCACCGCGCACGCGGCGATGCCGCCCGCACCCGCCTGATCGGGCGCGAGCGTGGCTATCATGGTGTTGGCTTCGGTGGGATCTCTGTCGGCGGTATCGTGAACAACCGCCGCTTTTTCGGCAGCCTTCTGGCCGGCGTCGATCACCTGCCCCACACCCATCTGGCCGAGAACGCCTATACCAAGGGTCAGCCAGACCACGGCGCGCATCTGGCCGATGAGTTGGAACGCATCGTCGCGCTGCACGGCGCCGAGACCATCGCCGCCGTGATTGTCGAGCCGATGGCAGGCTCGACCGGTGTGCTTATGCCGCCCAAGGGCTATCTGAAACGCCTGCGCGAAATCACCAAAAAGCATGGCATCCTGCTGATCTTTGATGAGGTCATCACCGGCTTTGGCCGCCTGGGCAGCCCGTTTGCCGCCCAGCATTTCGACGTGACGCCCGATATGATCACCTGCGCCAAGGGCCTGACCAATGGGGTGATCCCGATGGGTGCTGTGCTGGTCAGCGCCGAGATCCACGACGCCTTCATGACCGGTCCTGAGCATGTGATCGAACTGTTCCACGGCTACACCTATTCCGGCAACCCGGTCGCCTGCGCCGCCGGCATCGCCACGCTGGACACCTATGCCGAGGATGGGTTGCTGACCCGTGCCGCCGATCTGGACAGCTATTGGCAAGAGGCATTGCACGGTTTGCGCGGTCTGCCGCATGTGATCGACATCCGCAATATGGGCCTGATCGGTGCGGTCGAGTTGCAAGGGATCGAGGGCGAACCGGGCAAGCGCGCCTTTGACGTCTTTGTCCGCGCCTACGAGGCCGGCATCCTGATCCGCGTGACCGGCGATATCATCGCCATGTCGCCGCCTTTGATCATCAGCCGCGAGCAGATCGACGAATTGATCGGCACTCTGGCCGAAGTGCTCAAGGCAACCGCTTGATGCAGGGTTGTCGCGCCACGACGCAATATGAAGATCAGCGGGTGCGCGTCACCCGCTATGACTTTGATCCCGGGGGACAAACCGGCTGGCACGTCCATCAGATGGAATACGTTATCGTGACGCTGACGGATTGCCCTTTGCGGCTTGAATTGCCCGGCGGCGAGACACGCGAGAGCATGATTGCGGCCGGCGAAAGCTATAGCCGGCCCAAGGGAACCGAACACAATGTGATCAATTCGGGCGACGCAGCCATGGCCTTTGTCGAGGTCGAATTGAAATAACACGCAACCATCCGACCCGGCATCAAGAGCGGGCGGACCGACAGGAAGGAAAGCAGATGGCCGACGCCCCCGCCGCCAATATGAAAACCAACCCCGACCGGCTGTGGGACAGCCTGATGGAGATGGCCAAGATCGGCCCCGGCATCGCTGGCGGCAATAACCGCCAGACCCTGACCGATGACGATGCTACAGGCCGCGCGCTGTTCCAGACATGGTGCGAGGCCGAGGGCATGACCATGGGTGTCGACCGGATGGGCAATATGTTCATGCGGTTCGAAGGCGAAAATCCCGATCTGGACCCGGTCTATATCGGCAGCCATCTGGACACCCAGCCAACGGGTGGCAAATATGATGGCGTGCTGGGCGTGCTGGCGGGGCTAGAGGTCGTGCGCTCGATCAAGGATATGGGCCTGCGAACGAGGCGGCCCATCGTGGTGGTGAACTGGACCAATGAAGAAGGTACACGCTTCGCCCCCGCCATGCTGGCCAGCGGCGTCTATGCCGGGATGCATGACGAAGACTACGCGAACAGCCGCGAGGATGCCGAGGGCAGGAAATTCGGTGAGGAACTGGACAGGATCGGCTGGCGCGGTGACGAAGATGTGGGCGGTCGACCCATGCATGCGATGTTCGAATATCACATTGAACAGGGCCCTATTTTGGAAGCCGAGGATACCCGGATCGGCGTTGTCACTCATGGTCAGGGGCTGTGGTGGCTGCAGGTCACGTTGACCGGCAAGGACGCGCATACCGGGTCAACGCCCATGAACATGCGGGTCAATGCAGGGCTTGGCATGGCCCGGATAATCGAGGCGGTGCACCAGATCGCGATGGATCATCAGCCAAATGCCGTGGGCGCGGTGGGTCAGGCGAATGTCTATCCCAATTCCCGCAACGTAATCCCCGGCAAGGCCGTTTTCACCATCGACTTCCGCAGCCCCGATCTTGAGAAGCTGACTTCGATGCGCACGCGGCTGGAAACCGAAGCCCCGCAGATCGCGGCCGATCTGAGCCTGGAAATCGAGATCGAACCGGTCGGCCATTTCGACCCGGTGACCTTCGACGCTGGTCTGGCGCAATCGCTGCGTGATGCCTCCGACCGCCTGGGCTATTCCCACATGGATATCGTCAGCGGCGCAGGCCACGACGCCTGCTGGATCAACCGCGTCGCCCCCACCGTGATGATCATGTGCCCCTGCGTGGACGGGCTGTCACATAACGAGGCCGAAGAAATCTCGCCGGAATGGGCGAGTGCGGGAGCTGATGTGCTGCTGCATGCGGTGCTGGAAGCGGCCGAGGTGGTGCGCTGATATGCGCGATGGCCGGGGGCCAGCCCCCGGACCCCCGGGATATTTGAGTGAAAAAGAAAGGTGCAGGGATGAGCACGGTAATTCGAAACGGAACCATCGTCACCGCCGATCTGACCTATAAGGCCGACGTTCTGATCGAGGGCGGCAAGATCACCGCGATTGGCGAGAACCTGACCGGCGACACGCAACTGGACGCGACCGGATGCTATGTCATGCCGGGCGGAATTGATCCGCATACGCATCTGGAGATGCCCTTCATGGGCACCTATTCCGCCGATGATTTTGAAAGCGGCACCCGCGCGGCGCTGGCCGGTGGCACGACGATGGTGGTCGATTTCGCCCTGCCGTCGCCCCAGCAAGGGCTGCTGGATGCGTTGCAGATGTGGGACAATAAATCGGGCCGCGCCCATTGCGACTATTCCTATCACATGGCGGTCACCTGGTGGGGGCAGCAGGTGTTTGACGAGATGGCAGAGGTCGTCAAACGCGGCATCACCACCTTCAAGCATTTCATGGCCTATAAGGGCGCGCTGATGGTGAATGACGACGAACTCTTCGCCAGCTTCCGCCGGGTGGGCGATCTGGGCGGGATCGCGATGGTTCATGCCGAGAATGGCGATGTGGTGGCCGAACTGTCCGCCCGTCTGCTGGCCGAGGGCAATACCGGCCCCGAAGCGCATGCCTATTCCCGCCCGCCGCAGGTCGAGGGCGAAGCCACGAACCGCGCGATCATGGTGGCCGATATGGCCGGCGTGCCGCTGTATGTGGTCCATACCAGTTGCGAGGACAGCCACGAGGCGATCCGCCGCGCGCGTCAACAGGGCAAGCGCGTCTGGGGCGAACCCTTGATCCAGCATCTGACGCTGGATGACAGCGAATATTTCAACAAGGATTGGGACCACGCCGCGCGGCGCGTCATGTCTCCGCCATTCCGTGACAAGCGCAATCAGGACAGCCTCTGGGCGGGTCTGCAATCGGGCAGCCTGTCGGTGGTCGCGACCGATCATTGCGCCTTTACGACCGAACAGAAACGCACCGGCGTCGACGATTTCACCAAGATTCCGAATGGCACCGGCGGGCTTGAGGATCGGATGCCGATGCTGTGGACGCATGGGGTGAATACCGGGCGGCTGACGCCGAATGAATTTGTCGCCATCACCTCGACCAATATCGCCAAGATCCTGAACGTCTATCCACGGAAGGGTGCGGTGCTGGTCGGCAGCGATGCCGATCTGGTGGTCTGGGATCCGAAGACCGAAAAGACGATCACCGCAGGAAGCCAGCAATCCGCCATTGATTACAATGTGTTCGAGGGCCAGAAGGTCAAGGGACTGCCACGCTTTACCCTGACGCGCGGCGTGGTCGCTGTGACCGAGGGCAAAGTCGATAGCCGTGAAGGTCACGGCGAGTTTGTTGCGCGAGAACCGAACACTCAGGTCAATCGCGCCCTGTCGCAATGGAAGGAACTGACCGCGCCGAGGCCGATAGAACGGTCAGGTATACCCGCAACGGGGGTTTGACATGAAAGAGTGCAAGTGCGGTTGCGAAGGAGTAGCCTCGGGGGGCCTATTTCTTCACGGCCATGATCAAAAGCTTGGAGTGGCAAGTGAGCGGGCAGCCGGTGGCATTCTAGAACTACGAGATATGGTTGAGAAGGAGACGGGGAAAGAGATAGTGGGTGTTACAACGCAATCACAACGAGATGACTGAGCCCGTCGTCACCGCTGACAAGATCGACCTGACCTTTCAGACCGCCGATGGCCCGGTCCATGCGCTGAAAGGCGTCAATCTGACCATCAATCAGGGCGATTTCGTCAGCTTTATCGGTCCTTCAGGCTGCGGCAAGACTACTTTTCTGCGCACCATCGCCGCGTTGGAAACGCCGACCGGCGGCACCATGACCGTCAATGGAATGAGCGCGGATGAGGCGCGGCGCGCCCGTGCCTATGGCTATGTCTTTCAGGCACCGGGCCTGTATCCTTGGCGCACGATTTCGGGGAACATATCTCTGCCGCTTGAAATCATGGGGTTTTCCAAATCTGACCGCAAGCAGCGGGTCGACCGCGTGATGGATCTGGTCGAACTGTCCGGCTTTGGCGGCAAGTTTCCGTGGCAGTTGTCGGGCGGGATGCAGCAGCGCGCCAGTATCGCGCGCTCGCTCGCCTTTGACGCAGATATCCTGCTGATGGATGAGCCTTTTGGCGCGCTTGATGAGATTGTCCGCGACCGCCTGAACGAGGCGCTGCTGGAACTGTGGAGGAAAACCCGAAAAACCATTGGTTTTGTGACACATTCCATCCCCGAGGCCGTCTATCTTTCGACCCGCATCGTCGTCATGTCACCGCGCCCCGGTCGTATCACCAGGATCATCGAAAGCACCCTGCCCGACGAGCGCCCGCTGGATATTCGCGATACGCCGGAATTCATCGCATTGGCCCATGAGGTCCGCGAGGGCCTGCGCGAGGGGCACAGCTATGACTGACCGCCGGTCCATCGCATGAGCCGCGTCCTGCCCGTTCTGACTGTCATCGCTGCGATCATCCTGGTCTGGTATGTCGCGGCAATCGGCATGAACGCGCAATGGGCAAAGGATCAGGCGGCGCGCGCGGATACGACGCTGACCACCGGCGAACTGATCGCTGATACGCTGTCTCAGGATCGGCCTGTTCTGCCCGCGCCTCATCAGGTGGCGGCCGGGTTATGGGATGGATTGGCCGGGCAAAAGATCACCTCGCGCAGATCGCTGGTGTATCATGCCTGGATCACGCTAAGCGCGACGATGGCAGGCTTTGCCATTGGCAGTCTGGCGGGGATTGTGCTGGCCGTCGGCATCACCCATAGCAAGGTCATGGATCAATCGGTCATGCCCTGGGCGGTGGCCAGCCAGACCGTGCCCATTCTGGCCATTGCGCCGATGGTGATCGTGGTCTTTGCCAGCGTGGGCGTCACCGGGTTGTTGCCCAAGGCTATGATATCCGCGTGGCTCAGTTTCTTTCCCGTGCTGGTCGGCATGGTCAAGGGGTTGCGTACGCCTGATGCGATGCAGCTTGATCTGATGCGATCCTGGAGCGCGACCAGAAGCCAGGCTTTTTGGCGGTTGCGGCTGCCATCCTCGATGCCGTTCCTTTTTGCCAGTCTGAAGATCGCGGTGGCAGCGGCATTGGTGGGCACAATCGTCGGGGAACTGCCCGCTGGTGCAACCTCAGGCCTGGGCGCGCGACTGCTGTCGGGCAGCTACTACGGACAGACGGTGCAGATCTGGTCGGCGTTGTTCACAGCAGCGGCGCTGGCGGCGGGATTGGTCATGCTGATCGGCTGGATCGAGCGAATGACCCTGCGCCGCATGGGGTTGGCCAAATGACCGCCTTGCCGATCATCGCGGTCTGGCTGAGCGCCTGGGGGTTGAACGCCTGGCTTGCGCGATTTGATACGCGGCTGACCCGCCTGCTGGTCGCGTTGATCTTCGGGGCGACGATCCTGATCTTGTGGGAAATGATCGTGCGCGCCTATGGCGTGCCATCGGTGATCCTGCCGGCGCCCAGCCAGATCTGGGCCAGTTTCATGGCGAATACCAGCATTCTCTGGGTCGATTTCGTGCAAACCATCCTCAAGGGCGCGCTGACGGGCTGGGTCATGGGCGCGCTGGCCGCCATTGCGACCGCCATCCTGATCGACCGCAGCCCATTTTTGCAACGCGGATTGCTGCCCATTGCCAATTTCGTAGCCGCCCTGCCGATCGTCGGCATCGCGCCCATTCTGGTGATGTGGTTCGGCTTTGACTGGCAATCCAAGGCCGCCGTCGTGGTCGTGATGGTGTTCTTTCCGATCCTTGTGAATATGGTCGCGGGGCTTGCGGCAACCGACGCCATGCAACGCGATCTGATGGCAACCTGGAGCGCAGGCTACTGGCAATCGCTATGGAAGATGCGCATGCCTGCCGCGATGCCTTTCCTTTTCAACGGTCTGAAAATCACCACCACATTGGCCCTGATCGGGGCCATCGTTGCCGAATTCTTCGGCAGCCCGACACGCGGCATGGGGTTTCGTATCTCGACAGCCGTGGGGCAACTGGACCTGCCCTTGGTCTGGGCCGAAATTCTAGTGGCCGCAATCGCCGGTTCGCTGTTTTATGGAATCGTGGCGCTGATCGAAAAGCGGGTAACCTTTTGGCACCCCTCGCAGCGCAAATAAGCCGGGCGACCGGCACAACAGGAGAGGACGCCATGAAGAAACTGATGATCAGCGCCGCCGGACTTGCCTTGATGGCCGGCACCGCCAACGCGGCTGATGAGCTGTCTTTGCAACTGAAATGGGTCACCCAGGCCCAGTTCGCGGGCTATTACGTGGCCAAGGACAAGGGCTTTTACGACGAAGAAGACCTGGACGTCACCATCAAGCCGGGTGGTCCGGATATCGCGCCGACACAGGTGTTGGCAGGCGGCGGCGCCGATGTGACAGTCGAATGGATGCCCGCCGCGCTGGCGGCGCGTGAAAAAGGGCTGCCGCTGGTCAATATCGCGCAGCCGTTCAAATCATCGGGGATGATGCTGACCTGCCTCAAAGAGAGCAATATTTCCGACCCCAAGGCCGATTTTCCGGGCAAGACCCTGGGTGTGTGGTTCTTTGGCAATGAATACCCGTTCCTGAGCTGGATGAACCATCTGGAGATCCCGACGGAAGGTGGCGAGGACGGGGTTACGGTGCTCAAACAGGGCTTCAACGTCGATCCGCTGCTGCAAAAGCAGGCCGCCTGCATCAGCACCATGACCTATAACGAATACGGTCAGGTTCTGGATGCCGGCATTGCCGAGGACGATCTGGTGACCTTCAAATACGAAGACCAGGGCGTCGCGACGCTGGAAGACGGGCTTTATACGCTGCAGGAAAACCTCGACGATCCGGAAATGGTCGACAAGCTGACGCGCTTTGTCCGGGCCAGCATGAAGGGTTGGAAATATGCCGAAGAAAACTCCGAGGAAGCCGCTGAGATCGTGCTGGAAAATGACGAAACAGGCGCGCAGACCATCGAACATCAGACTCGCATGATGACCGAGGTCGCCAAGCTGACCGCAGGCTCTAACGGCGCGCTGGACGAGGCCGATTATCAACGCACAGTCGACACACTGCTGTCGGGCGGATCGGATCCTGTCATTTCTGCCGAACCCGAGGGTGCCTGGACCCATGTGATCACAGATCAGGCATTGAGCGAGTAATCAGCGCTGCTGTGGGGGCGTTCGCCGCCCCCACACCCCCTGCGGGATATTTCGATGAAGAAGAAACGGGCGATCATTCCCAAGGCGGCGCGGGACGCGATGTCCGCGTCGCGGATGTCGCCGGGCACATTGGCGGAGGGGTTCCTGTTTCTGACCGGAATGACGGGTAGCAGGCCGGACGGCGAGATGCCGATGGACCCCGAAGAGCAGTTTCGCGGCGCTTTCGATAAAATCGGCGAGGTATTGGCCGAAGCTGGACCGGGGTTCGACGCGGTGGTCGAGATGACAAACTATAACGCAGGGCTACGTTGGCATTTGCCCTGTTTGATCACGAGAGGCTGGACTAGCTGGCGCCGCCCTACCCCGCGTGGCCTGCGGTCGAGGTGGCGGGGTTTCGGCGCGAGTGGGCGATTGTCGAGATCCGGGTGATCGCGTCGGCCGGTGACTGACAGATTAACCAGCAAAGGCCAACATCCGACCGCAGCCCAAAACGGCAAGCCAGATGATCAGCGAGGTGACGCCGACCCGTCTGAGCGCGACGGTCGCGCCGTCGAAACTGTTGGTCGAATGAAACCAAAGCGCGTGACCAGTGCCGACGGCGATCAGGACCAGCTTGACCCGAAACAGCGACATTTGCGCATAATCGGCAGGGCCTGCGAGAAACAGCATCAGCCCTGTCATCATTGCCAGCGACAATCCGGAAACCGCGACCGGAACGAGGACACGTGCCAGCATTTCGACGGGCACCGCCGGCCACAGTCCGATCAACCGCAGATCGAGGCTGCCGATCGCGCCGATCAACAGGGCGATGCCAAGCACATGCCCGCCACTGACTGCCGCGTAGAGCCAGCGGCTGTTGCGCATCACCTGCGCCAGATCCGTGCTGGCAAGCGCCTCGATCAGCGGCTCCACGCTTTAACCACGTTCAGGATAGAGGTCATGCAACTTGCCGTCGAACCAGATCCGCTCTGCCTTCAACAGTCGATCCTCGAGATTTGCCGAGGGCTCGCCCTCGATCACGATCTCTCGCCCCGTCGCAAAGTCACTGTCAGTCAGCCCGGCGCGCTGGTTGCGCCATGGCTGTCCGACCTCGACCATCCACTGATCGCCCTCTGCATCCACCCGCAACACGCCATGCGGATTTCCCAAATTGGCAGATGCGATCAACCCCGACAGCCGGATGTTCCGGCCCGTCGTCCAGCGCCAACCGTGATGGGCCATGGCAGGCCCCGCGGTCGCCAGGGCGAGCAAGCATAGGGCGGCACAGCGCCGTGTCATTATCATGATAAACCCCCTTCCCCTGATCAAATCATAGGTCCAGAAGGACAAAGCTGGCAAATCACGCTTGGTGGCGCGCGCGGCAGTATCGTCGGCGCGGCGCTAAGAAGCGCGCAGTTTGACGTAGCTTGGTCAAGGAATGGACATCCGTCACAGAGGAGACGTCATGCCAGAAATCGGCTACCTAGGTGCGGCGGTGGCGGGACTTTTAGCCTTTTTCTCACCCTGCATTTTACCGATGGTGCCATTCTATCTGGCATATATCGGTGGGCTGTCAGTGGCAGAATTGCGCGATGGAAGCGCTTCTGCGCGCGGTCGGAGTCCGCGGACTGTTATCCCTGCAATCGCATTTGCATCTGGCGTGACTAGCATTTTCATGCTGTTGGGACTGGGTGCAACCATGCTTGGCAGGGCGTTTGCAGAATATTACCAACCTCTCAGCTATCTTGCGGCGGCGATCCTGATCGTGTTCGGGCTGCATTTTCTTGGCGTTCTGCGCATTTCGTTTCTCTTTCGAGAGGCCAGACTCTCAACGGATTTACGGCCCGGCTCGGTTTTGGGTGCCTATGTGATGGGGCTGGCCTTTGGTTTCGGCTGGACGCCCTGTGTGGGACCGGCGCTTGCCGCGATCCTGATGATCGCATCGGGCAGCGGGGATTTGTGGCACGGTTCGTCGCTGCTTTTGGTTTTTGGATTGGGGATGACCCTGCCCTTTGTCATCGTGGCTTTTCTTGCGCCCACTTTCATGGGTTGGATGGCGCGCCATCGTAAAAGCTTGGGGTATGTCGAAAAGGCAATGGGGCTATTGCTGATCCTCTTTGGGGTATTGATCGCCTCGGGCAATATTGACCAAATCGCGGACTGGCTGCTGCGGAATTTCAGCTGGAGCGCGACAGTCATCTGACTGTGAAGATCCGACCGAATGCGACCCGCGGTGAGGGTTATGAGGTGTGGAAACCAGCCAATCGCCATTCTCAATCAGCTGCGCCGCCTGTCACCTGGTTCCTGCCATTCTTTTTGCTGGTATAGAGCATTGTATCAGCCTTCTCGAAATAGAGTGCGGTCGATGGTTCCGGGCCACACCTAAAGCTGGTAACGCCCACGCTTATGGTCACCACATTTCCTACCCCCGAACCGGAATGCGGAATGGTGAGAGCCTCAATGGTCTTGCGCATCTCTTCTGCGATACGCATAGCACCATCCAAATCCGTGGCAGGCAGGACGCCGGCAAATTCCTCGCCGCCATAGCGCGTGCAAAAATCGCTGCCGCGACGCATCGTATCATTCAACGCCGCTGCGACCTTTCGCAAGCAGCTATCCCCCGCCGGATGACCGTATATATCATTGAACTGCTTGAAAAAATCGATATCCACAAGGGCCAGAGATAGCCATTCCCTGGTCTTTGCCAGCCTCGGCACGATTTCGTCAAGCTGACATTCCAGCATGCGACGATTGCCCAGGCTGGTCAGCGGATCGATCATCGTCAGGTTGACCAGCCGGTCTCTAACGCGTTTGAGTTCGACGTGATTTCCGACACGTTGACGCAATGAGACAGGCTGTACCGGCTTGATCACGTAATCAATCGCGCCGGCAGACAGACCCTGAACCTCGTCTTCAAGAGCATGAAGGCCTGTGGTAAAAATCACCGGAACATCCGCCAGTTGCGGGTCCTGCTTTAGCCTGCGACAGGTCTCGTATCCGTCCAAACCGGGCATGATGATGTCCAGCAAGATCAGGTCCAACGGGTTTTTCACGGCCATCTCGATCGCCTGTTCGCCCGAACGGGCGAAAACGATGTCGTATTCGTCTTCCAGGATCGCGCCGATCGTTTCAATATTGGCGATCTCGTCATCGACCACCATGATGACAGGCTTGCTGTTCATGCTGACTTATCCTTCCGATCGTTGGCCAGGTCCGCATAGTGGGCGTCAAGCAATTCCAGCGCTTCGTCATAATCCAGCCGCAACAGCGCCTCGCCCATCGGGTCCTGCTCTCGCTGCTCGGGCGTCAGACCGAGGGCGTCGGCGAATGTTCCGTAAGCGCGCCGTGCGGAAAGGCTTTGTCGCCCCAGTTTATCGCGCAGATCATCGCGCGCTGTCATGGCGGCCGTTATATCCGTGACCTCGGCCGCTTGGTCGGGCATGCGGGCCGGTGCGCTGCGATCTGGGATCAGGCTGGCGGCCGCATTGACAGCCGACTGAACCGCAACCCGCAATTCAGCCATCAGATCGTCAAATCCGGTTTGATGACCCGATCGCAATAGGTCCTCGATCGCCTGCGCCGGGGCGACCACATCCGCAAGCTCTAGCGATGCCGCGACGCCCTTTAGACTATGTGCAAGATCCGCGGCCTCGCCATGCTTGCCTTGGTGAATTTTGGCAGCCAGCCTGTCGACGCAATCACTGTAGTTATCGTGAAAGCTGACGATCAAGCGGCGAAGCAGCGGTTTTCGGCCATTCACCCGTGCCAGCGCAGTCTCGATGTCGAACGGAGGCAGTTGCGCTGGCAGCTCTTCATTGGCGTGGCCGTCTGGTCGGCTGCGGATCTGGGCTGGTGCCCCATTCGCCTCTGCGGCGCTGAGCCACTGTGTCAGCGTCGCGATCAACAGCTGCGGATCGATGGGCTTTGCGATGTGATCGTTCATTCCGGCGCCCAGGCAGCGTTGCCGGTCCTCTTCATAGGCATGGGCTGTCATCGCGATAATCGGCAGCGCCTCGGAGGAAACTGTTTCTCGAATGCGCACTGTCGCGGTCACACCGTCCATTTCAGGCATCTGAACGTCCATCAGGATAGCGGCGAAATCATCGCCCCGGGACTCGACCATCTCGCATGCCAGCCGTCCGTTCGATGCGCATTCTACAACCAATCCGGCATCGGTCAGCAGTTCGACTGCGATTTCGCGGTTGATCTCGTTATCCTCAGCCAGAAGAACGCGCAGACCGTGTAGCTGCCTTGGCAGTTGATCAACATAGCCAAAGCCTGGCCGGCCGCTGCCGTCCACGATCTGTGTATCGTCATCCGTTGTCGCGACCTGGAACAGGTGGTTGAGGGTCGAGCTCAAACGGGCCGCATCGATCGGTTTGCTCAGAAAAGCAGCTATATCCTGACCTGCGCCGAGTTGAATGCAGTCATCGAGATCATAGGCGGTCATCATCACCGTGACCGGCAGCTTGCTCAGGCCCGGCAAGCCTTTCATTCGTTTCAGAGCGTCCATCCCATCGATCACCGGCATTTTCCAGTCCAGCATCAGCAGATCATAAGATTTGCCATCTGCCGCGGCGGTCTGAACCATATCAAGCACGCTCTGCCCCGAAACAGCCAGGTCGGCCTGCATTCCCCATCTTGCGAAGATTTCCTGGATGATCTGCCGCGCCGCCGGATTGTCGTCGCCCACAAGAATGCGCAGCCGCCTGAGGCTGCCATCGGGCCCGGTCGCGACATATGGCAGTTGGCCGCCGAGCCTCATTCGGACCAGAAAGGTGAATGTGCTGCCCTGATCGGCGACACTATCGACCTTGATCCAACCGCCCATCTGCTCTGCGATCTGACGACTTATCGCCAGGCCCAGACCCGTACCGCCAAACCTGCGCGTGGTCGAAGGATCCGCCTGAGCGAAGGATTTGAACAAGACGGCTTGCTGTTCAGGCGTCATGCCAATGCCACTGTCTTTGACGCTGCACTGGATGTCGGCGATGCCATCCGCCTCGGCCACCTTTTCGACGGTGACAGAAATACGCCCCTGTGGTGTGAACTTGATCGCATTGCTAAGCAGGTTCAGGACCACCTGATTGAAGCGCATGTCATCGCCGATCAGCAGCGTTGGAATGTTCTTGGCCACCTGAACGTCGACCGACAGTCCCTTTGACAGCGCGCTTTCAGAAACCATCTGCAACTGACTTTCGATTGCCGTGCGCAGATCGAATTCGCATTCATCCAGTTCGAACTTTCCTGCCTCGATCTTCGAGACATCCAGGACGTCGTTGATCAAACGCAGCAGTGTCACGCCGGCGGAATTGATCTTGCCGATCTGATCCTTTTGCGATGGTTTCAATGCCGTGCGCTGCAGCAGATGCGAGAACCCCAGAATCGCGTTGATGGGCGTGCGTATCTCATGGCTGACATTGGCCAGGAACATGCTTTTGGCCTGATTCGCGGCTTCGGCCTCGCGTGTCCGCTCTTCTAGCGCGACGCCTTTTTTCAGCAATTCATCGCCCATCCGCCCGATGCGCCAAAAGGTTTCGCGCAACTTGGTGACGACCCAAAGCAGGACAATGGTCTGAAAGGCAACGATGACCGCATGCAGCAGCACCCGCGCCAGATCGCCCTGCCCCGGAAAAACGGCACTCGGCAGCAGATACAGCAGAACCAGATGATGCAGTGAGGTCAGGGCTGCGCCCAGATATAGCGGCGTGGTCCGGAACCATGCGATGTTCAGCGCCATCAGCGCAAAGAAATACATGTGCATGTCCATCTGCCACGGATGGCCGCTGAAAAGCACAAGCAGCAGCGCCGGTTCGCTTATCAGCGCCACGGTTCCGACATAGCAGGTGGCGGGCGCAACACCGCAGCGCCGATAGGTCATGTGATAAAGGGCTGCCGGCACAGAGGCTGTCAGCACGGCGGTGGCAAACGGCAAGGCCTGGATCCAGAGGGACACCAGCCCCGCAAGCGGAACATGCAGCCAGAACAGCCATACCAGCAGCGCTGCATATCTGTTGCGCAGGCCAACAAGCTCATTCTTCATTTTCGCCCTCCACCAAATTACCGGAACAGCCAAGGAAACGAGGCGAGGGCAGCGCCAGCCACGCCCCCTGCCGATAGAGGCGGTCCTTGAAATCCGCCGCGTCTGACATGGCTACAGCGACCGCCGGAACGGCCCCGAAGCCAACAACACCGCCTTGCGCCCGCCAGACCATTTCGGTCATTTCTGCGCGACTGGTCCAGGGCGCCGCGACGATGACGAACTGATCGGTTCCGCCCATGGTCAGCGATGCGGCAATCAGGCCCAGCAGACCAAAAACCGCCAGCATTGCCGCCGGCAGAAAATCTACCAACCGTGAACGAGTTTCGTCGTCATCAAAGTCCATCGGGCGATCAAAACTGTCTGCCATCACATTCCAAATCATCTGCTGGCGATAGGTCGCCGTTGCACATCGTCTACCGACAATATGACAGCGGAGCGTAAACAGGCGCCCTGAAAGAAATCAGGTTTTTAGTTGTATTTGATCTATTTGGAGCGCGGCGGTTGGCCTGCAGTACGGCTAGTGTTGATCGCGACCGTCATCCAAAAGGATGCCATTGGCGGCCCCTTCGGGGTCGTCATCTTGCCGGGATCAGATCGTGCAGATGAACAGAAGCAACGCAATCACACCAGGAAACAGAGAACAGGGATCAGGGTCAGGAGGATGGTCATCGTTAAACTCACACGCTGCGCATTCAAGGTCGCGGTGACCGAACTGGTCGACATGGCGATCGCGGCAATCAGCGGTAAGGCAAAGCCCAGGACGGCCAGCGGCACCGCCATAGCGTTAAAACGCGCGGCGATCATCAGGTTTTCCTGCATCCGCCGGCGCGCATGGTGGCTTGCGCGCAGGACATCGACAACCATCGCGATATCCCCGGTCACGACCACATCGGCGGCTTTGCGGCTGACATCCAGTGCGTGGCCGGGCGTTTTCGGCCACCGCAATCATCCGCACCATGCGCCGCAGCGTCGTGTTCTCGCCAATGGCGGTGGCCCGGATGCACAGCGGGCCGGTCAGGATCACCTCACCAGCGGCATGCTCTTGGCCGGAAACCCGCTGACAGGATCGGATTCGCCGGTCAGGGCGCTGCGATAGATCCGCGCGCTGTCATCCATCAGCACGGCGTCAACGGGCACGCGCGCACTGGCAGCCAGCCACAGAATATCGCCGACACGCACCTCCTGGATGGGTCTTGAGACGCGGGCCGAACCTTCGATCCGGTGCACCCTCTTAGGTTCCAGCGCTGACATATCCGCCGCCGCCGAGCGTACCGCACGGCGCATCATCTGTTCGAGGTAGCGCCCCGCCAGCAAAAAGAAGGTCAGCGGTAGCGCGGTGTCGAACCAGGTGTGATCGCTGCCCTTGACCACTTCGTAAAGCGACATGCCGCAGGCCAACAAAATCGCCAGTGAGATCGGCACGTCCATCGCCAGACGTCCCGCGCGCAGGGCGCCCAATGCGTTGCGAAAGAACGGCCGGGCTGCAAAAGCCGTGCCGGGCAGCGCGATCAGGGCGCTGATCCATTGCAGGAAATCGCGCGTCACATCGGCGGCGCCGGACCAGACGGCGACCGATAGCAGCATGACATTCATCATCGCAAAGCCCGCGATGCCAAGATGCAGGACGATATCGGGCTGGTTATCTGCGGGCGGCTGGGCATCCGACGTGACTTCATGCGCGTCGTAACCGGCATTGGCCAATGCCTCGATCCAGTCAGCCGGGTCGGCACCGGGTGCGGCACGGATCCAGGCGCGCTTGCGGGTCAGATTGACGCGTGCGTCGCTGACACCCGGGGCGGATCTGAGGATGGCTTCGACCCCGCCGATGCAGGCGGCACAATGGATGCCGGGCAAGACCAGTTCGATCGTGCCGTCCAACGGGCGGTCCGGTTCGGCACCCGCCCCCATCACACCGATGGCGCAGCCGGGACAGATAGCGACGCTCATTCCGGCACCCGCAACTCTAATCGCTGCCGGAATACCGTGCCATCATGGGCCTCGGCTGCGAACCACAGATACCACAGCCCCGGCGCCAGTCCCGGCACATCGGCGAGATAGGTATCGCCGTGGGGGTGAAACTCCGGCGCGCGGTCCTGAGCGGCAAGGCTGGCGCGGCCCAGTTTCGCCTCTGTGATTTCAGCGCGAACAAGACCGCCCTGCCCGGTGATATCCAGCCGCAGCATATCGCCGTCCACGCGCACCGATGCCTGCCAACCCAGTGCCTGCTGCGCGATACGATCACGGTCAAAGGACTGGCTTGCCACGTAGGAATTCTTGACCTCAAGCCCCGGAAATGTCCGGATGGCCTGAGTTCCCAGCACCAGATTGACCCCGATGATGATCGCGACGGCTGACCCAAAGATCATTGCGACATGATAGCCCCTAAGTTCGCCGCTCATTGCGCTTCCTTTCCATGAAACACGCTATCCGCACCCACGCGTTCGGCTGATTGCGGTTCTTCGATCGCAAAGCGGATATCGGTCGTATCCGCCATGGCAGACCCCGTATTCGCGGGCGCGAGCACATAGATACGGTGCAACGCGGTTGTGTCGGCCGGCACCATGACGCTGCTGTCGTCGGCCCTTTCGAGCCTGACCTGCGAATTGGGATCCCCGGCCAATTCGATATTGAACTGCCGTTCATCGCCCCATTTGTTGCGCAGGCGGACATCATACGCGTTGCCGATCGAGCCATCGGACAGGGAGACGAACAGCGGATTGCGGATGGGCGAAACCGCGACCTCGATCTGGGGACGGACCAGCAGCGCCGCGTCGGACAGCGCCAGATTGCCGATCAGCCCGCGCGGCTTGCGCGCCGTCATCGGGGCGTTCCACAGCCGCACGCGGGCATTGCGGTCGCCTTTGATCCAGCGTTCGACCAGTATGAACAAATCGGTCCAGACCGTCTGAGGACAGGTATAGCCGCACCAGACCCGGCCAAGCGCCGAGGTAAAGAGGAACAACCCGATCCCCGCCATGATCAGCAGGCCGGCCACGAAATAGAATTCCTGCGGCCAGATCCTGATCCAGAAGAAATAGAAACGCCGATGCGCCATGTCGATCAGGACCGCCTGATCCGGCAGGCTGGGTCCACGATCCCAATGGATCCATGGCGTGACGTGACAGATCGCCAGCGTCACGCCCATGATCCACCACTTCCGCGCGCGAAACTTCGCCGCGACCCGGCGGGGAAAAATCGGCTCGCGAGGCGCATAGAGACTGCGCGGGTTTGGCTGATTCATCGTCAAAAGACCTATCTGCTCGCAGGGCGCTGTCTGGCACCGATGGCGCGCGCGCTCCTTGACCTGGATCAAGATATGAACGGATGCCCCGGCCCGATCACAGTTGCGAACAGATCACCGGCCCGGGCACAGGCCGGATGAAGGGCCCGACCTCTGGAAGGCGGCGTTTACTCGCCACCTCCTGGCTGATACACGTAGAGGGTCACGGCTTTGACCTCGGCATCCGAGAGACGCGGCGACCAGCCGGACATGACGCCAAAGCGGGCCTCGTCGATGGTTTCGGCGATCACTTCGCGGTCGCCGCCATAAAGCCAGATCGCATCGGTCAGATCAGGCGCGCCCTGCATCCGGTCGCCCGTGCCGTCATCGCCGTGGCAGGCCACGCAATTATCGGCGAAAAACTGCGAACCGGTCTTTGCCATGGCGGCGTCGCGATCGCGCCCGAACAAGGACAGCACATATTCCGTGATTGACGCGCTCTCGTCATGCGGCAGGAATTCGCCAACAGCCGGCATTTGCGAGAACGGCGCATCTGCATCGGTCACATTGCGGGTGCCGTGGCGGACCGTCACCTCGATTTTCTCCAGAGAACCGCCCCACAACCAGTCATCATCCAGCAGATCGGGATAGCCCCGCGCCCCTGCCGCACCGGCGCCGTGGCATGGCGAAGAAGTGGCCCGAAACACCGCCGCCCCGCCCGTGACCCCGAACTGATGGGCGGGATCTTCGATGGCAAGCGTGGTCAGATCGGCACGTTTCCGCCAAAGGCAAAGATCACCGCGCTGGTATGCAGGGGCCGCAACCGCCCGAAATTCGCATAGGGCTGCGCCCAGTCCAGATTCAACGCCGGGAAGGCCCGTTGAAGGGCGATGAAGATGCCCAGCAGAAACCCGACCACGCCCCAAAAGACCGTGGCGTTAACGCCCGCGCGGACCACATCATCCATATAGCCTGATCTATCCACGACCCGTGCCGGGGCATCCGCGCGCCGCACGAGCAAAATGGCCATCCCGCCCGGCAGAAACATCAAGATCAGGGCGTGCACCCGATAGGCCAGATCATGTGCCCAGTTGGCCGCGATAGCCATACATTGGGCCACAAGCCCAAGCGCCGCCAGTTTCAAGGCGTCCGTCATCCAATTTCCCTCGTGATCGATTCGCGCGGTTCTGTTGGCGAGGCTGGACGACGATCATCACAGGGCTATCGCCTTGGTCTGGATCAAGCAGGATCAAAATCCTCCAACTTCGGACAATTGCGGGTTCAATCGGTGAAGCAGTTTCTAAGGTGTGGGAAACGGTTCAGGCAGTGAGCGTGTCATCATCGCCGGTCTCGGCGATCAGCGCATCCATGTCCGAGATGACGACGCCGCGCGCGCCCTCGATGCTGATCAGCCCATCCCTGCGCAGCGCGGTCAATTGCCGGCTGACGGTTTCGATGGTCAGGCCAAGATAATTGGCGATTGCCTCGCGGGTGATCGGCAGTTCGATCCTGGCGTTCTTTCCGCCCAGATCTTCGGGCAGATTTGCCCGCTGCAGGATCAGGGAAAGCAGACTGGCGATCCTTTCGCGGGCGGTCTTGCGGCCCAGCAGCAACATCCAGTCACGCGCCGCGTCCAATTCGTCCAGCGACATTTCCAGCAGGCGTTCCTGCACATGTGGCATGTCCTGCATCAACTGCTCGAACGCCCCTCTGCGAAAACAGCACAGCGTCACATCAGTCACGGCGGTGACATCATAAGGGGCCTCGGCACGACCGGGGCGGCCGATGAAATCCGAGGGCAGCAGCAAGCCGATCATCTGGGTGCGCCCGTCGCTGATCGAACGGCTCAGCATGGCCGTGCCCGAGACGATAGAGGCAACCATGTCCAGTCGCTCTCCGCGCAGGGTAATCACCTGCCCGGCCTGGCAGCTTCTGTAGGATTTGATCTCTCTCAGCCGATCCAACTCGTCCGTATCGCATTTGGCGCAAACTGCCCGGTGCCGGATTGGGCAGCAGGAACAGTCGATCTTCAGCGAGCGGATAATATCGGCGGTCATGATCCGTCTGCTCTGGATCATGCCGTCATGTGACGCAAGGTAAAAACCTGCGCTCTTTGGTCACAGCCAAGCCTTGACAGGCAAGATCCGGCCTATCCGCCCGTCAACCGGCACAGGGTCAAGGCGCTTGCCGGTGGCCGCCAGACGACACCACCGGCAGGACTGGGCATGTCAGCCCAGCATTTGCACCAATGCGCGCGAGGGTTCGCCCGTTGCCGGCAACCCACGCGAGCGTTGGAAGGCACTGATCGCCTCGCGGGTGGCAGGTCCGACGACGCCGTCCGTTCCCTTGGTGTCGTAACCCATTGCGGTCAGACGCGACTGCATCCGGCGGCGGTCGTCAATGGTCAGCCCGTACTGATCCGGCGGAAAGCTGCCCTGGATAGGCGCGCCGCCGCGCAGACGGTCGGACAGGTGACCCACGCCGATCACGTATTTCTCGGCATTGTTATAGCGGGTGATGACGGTGAAGTTTCGGAAGGTCATGAAGGCGGGACCGTTCCTGCCCTGCGGCGTGATGATCGAGGCCGGTCCGTAATCGGGCACGGTGCCGCCACTGGCCGCACGCACGCCCATCGACGCCCACGCCGAGGGGCTGCGCGAGGAACCGCGCCCGAACGGCCCTGAAAAGCCCGAGGGCAGCCGCACTTCGACGCCCCAGGGCTGGCCGCGCTGCCAGCCCGAACGTTGCAGATAGGCAGCCGTCGAGGCCAGCGAGTCGGTGGGATCGTTCGACCAGATATCGCGACGGCCATCGCCGTTGAAATCGACCGCGTAGAGCAGATAAGAGGTCGGGATGAACTGCGTATGCCCCATGGCGCCAGCCCAGCTGCCGGTCATGCCGGCAGGCGGGACATCGCCGTTTTGCAGGATCTTCAGCGCCGCCACCAGCTGCTGTTCAAAGAACGACCCGCGCCGCCCCTGATAGGCCAGCGTGCTGGTCGCCGCGATCACCGGAATATTGCCGCGCCGTTCGCCATAGGTGCTTTCCATGCCCCAGACAGCCACCACAACCGCCGCCTCGACGCCGTAGCGTGCCTCGATCTGGCTCAGAACACCGCTGTGACGCGCGAGATTGGCGCGGCCCTTGCTGACCCGGTCGGTCGAGGCGGCGATGGCCAGATAATCCTCCAGCGTGCGGGTGAATTCGGTCTGATTGCGGTCGTTCTCGATCACGGTGGGCAGATAGCCGCCGCCCTGCGAAAACGCATTGTCCAGCACACCGGCGGAAATGCCCTGCCGCGCCGCGCGGCCCTTGAAAGCTGCGACCCAGTTGTCATAGCCCGCATTGGGCACCGGGCGCGGCGGCGGCGCAATGGTGCCCGAGGATGAGCCAGCCCCCCCGCCGCCGGGAATGGCCGGTCCGCAGGATACCAGCCCCGCTGCCATAAGTCCGAATGTTACCGCTCTTCTGCTTGTTGTCAGGGTCATGCCCGCTCTCCCCATGGTTTTGCCTATGTCTAGCCGCTCACGGGCTGTGCGAAAAGTCGTGATGGAGCCGTTATCAGCGGCTTGCACGGACACGCTTGATATCGCGGCAGAGTTTTCGCTTTGCGCAGGGCGTCAATTCGGTGGCTTGCCAATTCCCGCGCAAGACGGCACATCGCAGGCATGACCCAACAGATCACCACACACAGCGCGGCTGACGACGCGCAAGGCATCGCCTTTGGCAGCTTCATGGCCGCATTTGGCGTGGCCCTGCTGACCCATCTGGGACTGATTACCGGACAGACGGCGGGCCTGGCCATTCTGATCGCCTATGCAACCGGGTGGTCGTTTGGTGCAGTGTTCTTTGTGGTGAACATTCCTTTTTATTGGCTGGGCTATCGTCGCTTTGGCCTGAGTTTCACGATCAAGACCTTTGCGGCCGTTCTGCTGACCTCGGTCCTTGCCGGGCTGGCGCCGGGCCTGATCCAGTTCGCAGAGGTCGATCCGGTCTTTGGCGCGATACTGGCGGGTGCGGTGTGCGGCACCGGCTTGCTGGCGCTGTTTCGTCATGGCGCGTCCCTGGGCGGCGTCGGCATTGTAGCGCTCTATCTGCAGGATGCGACGGGGTTTCGCGCAGGCTGGGCACAGTTGATTTTCGATGCGCTGCTTTTTGCGGCGGCTTTGTTCGTGATCGACTGGCAGTCAGTCGGCTACAGCTTTCTGGGTGCCGTCGTGCTCAACATGGTGATCGCGATCAATCACCGCCGCGACCGCTATATCGCATAAGGAAACGGCGCCCCGATCGGGACGCCGCCTTTGCCTGTATGACAGCCGCGATCAGCGTGCCGTTTCGCGGACAATCTCGCCGCGCGGGTTCAACTCGACGGTGACGTTCTCACCGGCGGCATTCACCGCCTCGACCGACATGCGCGGCCCGTCGCGGGTGATGCTGCCCAGATCGGCATAGCCGGCCTCGGTCATCAGCGTCGTGACAGCGGCTTCGTCCAGCAACGCTGGCGGCTGCATGTCCTGCCCCCGCATATCGCCGCCTTCACCGCCTTGGCCGCCGCGCATATCGCCGCGCATCTCGCCGCGATCACCGTGCATCTGGCCGTGATCCCCACGATCGCCGTGGTCGCCACGCTTGCCGCGTTTGCCACGCTTGCCGCCATCATCATCGTCGTCGTCACCGCGCCCAAAGCGGGTCATGGTGCCGTCCTCGGAAAAGGCTGCGCGCAGGTCTTCGCCATTGGCATCCGTTCCTTCGATCATGATCCCGGCCATACGCGATTGTGCCGGGGGCATGCCGATTTCGTCGATCTCTGCGAATTGGGCAAAGATATCCGAGCCGCGAACCGCCTCGGGAACCAGCGCCTCGATGACCGAGGCGGGCAGTGCCGCATCGTCATCGGCCTCGATCTTGCGAAGCTCGCCCGAAGGGTCCAGCTTGGCCTCGATCTGCGTGCCGTCGGCCAGCCGGCCCTCGACCTCGGTATGGCGGCGGTCGCGGTCGATATCGATATCCTGCAGATTCAGAGACCGGAGGATCTCGGGCAGGTCGTCTTCGGTAATCTCAACCGGCGCCTGAGGCGCTGCCGGTGCGGCAGGTGCCGCAGGTGCGGTTTCGGTGGTGGTTTGCGCCAAAGCGGCGCCACCCAGCCCGGTGATGATGGCCAGGATTGCGGCGGTGTTCTTGAACTTGCTGCTCATGATTGAACCTTTCACTTCTTCTTCCCAAGGGCACCCTGCCCCCGGTTGACGAATCAGGTCTAACCCAACGAGATCGAACCAAAGGCCAATGTCCCGTTTGGGTTTCGTTTGGCTTTCCCATGCCAAAAGAACCTCATGCGCCTGATCCTGATCGCCCTTCTACTGCTAAGCGCCCTGCCTGCGCGCGCTGATGACGATTTCCGTCCGCTGCCGCTGCATGAGACCGCGCGGCTGGTGGGCGAACGCTATCATGGCAGGCTGATTGGCGCGAGACTGGCACCGCCCACGGCCCACGAGCGTGACCTGAGTGTCGAATTGGTCGAGGAATTGCGCCTGCTGACGCCCGCGCGCAATCTGCTGGTCATTAGGCTGGATGCACGGACCGGACGTTTCCTGCAGGTGGCGGGCGTCGGGCAGATCGAGGCATTGAAAAGATGAGAGCACTGATCGTCGAGGATGACGAAACGCTGGCCGGGCAATTGGCGCGTGCCATGCAGGATGCAGGTTTCGTGACCGACATGGCCCATGACGGCGAAGGCGGCGAATATCTGGGCGCAACCGAAAGCTATGATGTCGCGGTGCTGGATCTTGGCCTGCCCGGATTGCCCGGTATCGACGTGCTGACCCGCTGGCGCGATCAGGGCATTGCCATGCCAGTCCTGATCCTGACGGCACGCGGCGACTGGACCGACAAGGTGGCGGGGTTTCGCGCGGGCGCGGATGACTATGCCGTCAAACCCTTTCGGCTGGACGAGGTCGTCCTGCGCGCCCAGACCCTGATCCGCCGCGCTGCAGGTCATGCGCGCCCGGTGATCCGCGCGGGCAAGCTGCAACTGGACGCGCAACTGGGTGTGATTACGCTGGACGGCACCCCGCTCAAGCTGACGGCGTTCGAGACCCGCATTCTGGCCTATCTGATCCACCATCAGGACCGCATCGTCAGCCGCAGTGAACTGTCGGAACATCTGTACGAGCTTGATGCCGACCGCGATTTCAAATCCATCGAGGTGGTCATCGGTCGCCTGCGCAAAAAGGTCGGCGATGGCGTGATCGAGACACGGCGCGGCGAGGGTTATGTGCTGCGGTCCGCCGTATGATCCGGTCGATCCGGGCGCGAATGCTGGCACTGGCTGCGGTGTGGATCACGGTGGCGCTGCTGGCGGCGTTCCTGGCCATCGGCGCGGTGCTGGACCGCTTTGTCAGCGAGCGTTACGACGCAGAACTGCAATCCGTGGCCGATACGCTGATCGCCGGGATCGACGTGGAGGATGACGGCGACATCGATGTCGACGACACGCCCACAGATCCGCGCTTTCAACTGCCATTGTCGGGCTGGTACTGGCAGATCCGGGCCGATGGCCGGCTGGTAGACAAGTCAGAGTCGTTGTTCGATGCCAGTTTCGCATTGATCGACGATAGCGGGCGACGCGGTCCCGGGCCTGGTTATGGGCGCGGCCCGCAATCCGAGCCGCTGCGGGTGCTGACCGAAAGCTTTACCATCCCCGACAGCGACGCACAGTTCTCGGTCATCGTGACGGCGCCTGCCCGTGAGGTCTGGGACAGCCTCGCGCAGGTGCGCCGACCGCTGGCGATTTCACTGGCCGTGTTGGGGCTGGGTCTGGCCATCGCCGTGGCGGTGCAGGTCTTTGCCGGGCTGGGCAGCACGCGGCGTCTTGGCGATGATCTGCGCCGTGTTCGCGCGGGCAAGGCCGAACGTCTGGCCCGACCCGGTGTGAGCGAGCTTGACCCGCTGGTGGCGGAAATCAACGCCGCACTGGATCAGAACGCCACCCTGCTGGCCCGCTCTCGTCAGCATCTGGGCAATCTGGCGCATTCGTTGAAAACCCCGCTGGCCGCGCTGTCGAACGACCTGCCCGCGGATCACGCGGGTCAGGCTTTGATCGCGCGGATGGACAGGCTGATCGGCTGGCATTTGCGTCGCGCGCGCTCGGCCCAGCCCCGCACCCTCGGGCAGCGCACTCCGGTTTGCGAGGTGATCGACGATATCATGCTGGTCCTGCGTCGACCGATGGAAGAAAAATCGATGCGAACCGAAATATCCTGCCCGGATCGGGTGTTTTTCGCAGGCGAGCGGCAGGACCTCGAGGAGATGATCGGAAATCTGGCCGAGAACGCCGTGAAATGGGGGCGTTCCGTTCTGCGCATTACAGTCCTGCCCGGGCTGACCATCCGGATCGAAGATGATGGTCCCGGCATGGCCGACACCGATGCGCCCCGCGCGCTGATCCGCGGCGCGCGCCTGGATGAAAGCGGTCCGCCGGGCAGCGGTCTGGGGCTGGCCATCGTCGCTGATCTGGCGGCGTTGAACGGTGGAGAACTGCGGTTGGAACGATCCGATCTGGGCGGGCTGACCGCAATTCTCAGCCTGCCGGGCTAGCTCTGCACCGGGCCAGTCGCAACATTCTGTCGGTCGGAAGCTGATATTTTACCATTTGATAAAATTTCTGACCTGTGGCAGCCTGATCCTGACAAGGCCAAGCCAGGGGGCGCAAATGACCCAAGCCAAGCTTACACCCGGTGTCGTCGCCGGTCGACTTTCGACGCAGGACTATGCGGACAACTTTGCCGATGTTGCGCCACCTCTGGTGCCGCACGAGGCACGGGTGGCAGCGGATCGCTGCTATTTCTGCCATGATGCGCCCTGCATCACCGCCTGCCCCACGGCCATCGACATCCCCCTGTTCATCCGCCAGATCTCTACCGGCACACCCGACGCGGCGGCGATGACGATCCTGCATTCCAACATTCTGGGCGGCATGTGCGCCCGCGTGTGCCCGACCGAACAGCTGTGCGAGGGCGCTTGCGTGCGCATGGATGCCGAGGGGCAGCCCGTCGAAATCGGCGCCCTGCAACGCTATGCCACTGACGGTATGCTTGACGCGCCACATCCCTTTGTCCGCGGTGCGCCGACCGGCAAACGGATCGCTGTGGTTGGCGCAGGTCCGGCGGGTCTGTCTGCGGCGCATCGTCTGGCTGCCAAAGGCCATGACGTGGTGATCTTCGAGGCGAGGGAAAAGCCGGGCGGGCTGAACGAATACGGCATTGCCAGCTACAAGACCGTGGATGACTTCGCGCAGGCCGAGGTGGAATGGCTGCTGGGCATCGGCGGGATTGAATTGCGCCATGGGCAGCGTTTGGGCGATCAGGTCACGCTCGAGACGCTGCGCGCTGATTATGACGCCGTTTTCCTGGGTATGGGTCTGGGCGCTGTCAACGCGCTGCGCACTGATGGCGAGGATCGCGATAACGCAACCGATGCCGTGGATTTCATCCGCGATCTGCGACAGGCCGACGATCTGTCGCTCCTGCCCATCGGGCGCGATGTGGTGGTGATCGGCGGCGGCATGACGGCGGTCGATGCGGCGGTGCAGTCGAAACTGCTGGGCGCCGAGAACGTGACCATCGTCTACCGACGCGGACAGGATCGCATGGGCGCCAGCCAGTACGAGCAGGATCATGCGACCTCGTCCGGTGTGCGTATCCTGTGCAATGCCGCGCCCGTCGCCGTTCACGGCAATGGCGCTGTGACAGAGGTCGAATTCTGCTATACCGAGGAAGGGCCGGACGGGCTGGCACTGACGAACGACCGCTTCCGCCTCAAGGCGGACCAACTGTTCCGCGCTATTGGACAACGGCTGGAGGGCACGGCCGACGGGCTGGCGCTGGAGGGCGGCAAGATCGCTGTCACCGGGTCCGGCCGCACCTCGGTCGATGGCGTCTGGGCGGGCGGCGATTGCGCGATGGGCGGCGACGACCTGACCGTAACAGCGGTCGCAGAGGGCCGAGACGCGGCCGAGGATATGGACGGAGTCCTGCGTGGAAATGATTGACGACAGTCTGATGCTGGGATTTACGGCGCCTTTGCGCGTCGCCGATGGCGGCTTACTGATGGTCGAAGAACAAACCGTCTCCGGCCTCAGGGCATGGCGCGAGCATTTCGGCCATGTCAGCGCCTATGCGATCAGCGCAGAGGGCGCATCCCCACAGGGCTGGGCGGCTGTCGATCCCAAGGCGCTGGCTGATGAAGGCATAGAAATCGTCCCACTGCCAAACACCTATGATCGAAAAATCAATCGCGAGCATGGTTCAGAGGTTTCAGCCAGACTGCTGGGACTGATGCAAAAGACGCGCTATCACACCTTTGGATATGGCGGCTGGATCGGCGACCCCGGCGAGATTGCCGCCGCCACCGCGCGGCGTCATGGTATCGCCCACGCGGTCTGGTTCGATCGCGTTGAATCGCAGGTTATCCGCAGCACGGCTGACAGCTCTCTCACAGGTCGCGCCAAATCGGCGATCAAGGCAGCTATCGTCGAGCGAAACGAACGCCGCGCCGTTCGAGGGGCCGATCTGAGCCTGCTGCATGGCGCAACAGTTTTCAATCACTTCAAGAATATAGCCCGGAACCCGCACCTGGTTGAGGACGTACACTTCACCGACGCGGATCGGCTGACACCAGATCTGCTGGACGCCAAGATCACGGCGACCGCTCAGGGTCCCCTGCGTATTCTCTATGTGGGCCGCGCCGCACCGATGAAAGGGCCGTTTGACTGGCTCAAGATACTTGCCGGGTTAAAGGCAAACGGCGTTGATTTCACAGCGCGGTGGGTCGGCGACGGCGAACTGCTGGATGAGATGCGCAACTTTGCCAGCCAGAACGGGCTGAGCGGCGATGATTTGCACCTGGAAGGTTTCGTTTCCGATCGTGACACCGTGCGCCAATTCTATCGCGATGCGCATGTGCAGCTATTCTGTCACCTGACCGATGAATCGCCGCGCAATTTAATCGAGAGCCTGCACTCGGCCACGCCGCTGGTCGGCTATAGCGACCCTTTTGCCAGCGGGCTGGTCGGTGAAAAGGATGGCGGTCTCTTGGTCCAGCGCGGTTCCACAACAGATCTGATCGAGGCGCTATCCGGACTTGCCCGCGATCGTTCCAAATTGGCCGATCTGATTGCACGGGCGGGCGCCTCGGCCGCGCATTTGACCCGTGACAACGTGTTTCGTCACCGAAGTGAAATCATCCGCAGCCAGATGCCGCCCGCGCGGAAGACGGCCTGAGCGAGAGAGGATATCATGGCTGATCTGAGTTCAAACTTTGTCGGGATCAAATCCCCCAATCCGTTCTGGCTGGCCTCTGCGCCGCCGACGGACAAGGAATACAATGTCCGCCGCGCTTTTCAGGCCGGTTGGGGCGGCGTCGTCTGGAAAACGCTTGGCGCCGAAGGGCCGCCCGTCGTCAACGTCAACGGCCCGCGCTATGGCGCGATCTATGGGGCCGACCGGCGATTGCTGGGGCTGAACAATATCGAGTTGATCACCGACCGCCCGCTGGAGGTGAACCTGCGCGAGATCAAGCAGGTGAAACGCGACTATCCCGACCGGGCGCTGATCATTTCGCTGATGGTGCCGTGTGACGAAGACAGCTGGCGCACGATCCTGATGCAGATCGAAGACACCGGCGCCGATGGTGTGGAACTGAACTTTGGCTGCCCGCACGGGATGAGCGAGCGCGGCATGGGCAGCGCCGTCGGCCAGGTGCCGGATTATATCGAAATGGTCACGCGTTGGGTCAAGCAGTACAGCCGCATGCCCTGCATCGTGAAGCTGACGCCGAATATCACCGATGTGCGCAAACCGGCCGAGGCGGCCAAGCGCGGCGGGGCGGATGCGGTCAGCCTGATCAACACGATCAACTCGATCACCGGGGTCGATCTGGATCTGTTTGCGCCCGAGCCCACGATTGACGGCAAGGGCGCCCATGGCGGCTATTGCGGACCGGCGGTCAAGCCGATTGCGCTGAACATGGTCGCGGAAATCGCGCGCAGCGAGGAAACGCGCGGACTGCCGATCAGCGGCATCGGCGGCATCACCACCTGGCGCGATGCGGCGGAATTCATGGCGCTTGGTGCGGGCAATGTGCAGGTTTGTACGGCGGCGATGACCTATGGCTTCAAGGTTGTGCAGGAAATGATCACCGGGCTGCATGACTATCTGGACAGCCATGAGATGCAGTTATCGGACCTGGTTGGTCGCGCGGTGCCAAACGTCACCAACTGGAACCAGTTGAACCTGAACTATGTCACCAAAGCGGTGATTGAACAGGATCTGTGCATCAAATGCGGGCGCTGCTATGCCGCCTGCGAAGATACCAGCCATCAGGCGATTGCAATGAAGCCCGGTCGCGTCTTCGAGGTGATCGAGGAAGAATGCGTGGCCTGCAACCTATGCGTCGATGTCTGCCCGGTCGAAGACTGCATCACCATGCGCGAATTGGAGCCGGGCGAGCTGGACATCCGCACCGGCATCAAGCGCGGCGATTACGCCAACTGGACCACGCATCCCAATAACCCGATGTCAAAGGCGGCCGAGTAATTCCGACCGCCTTTTCTTGCGTCCTGCGATGGCGGGGGGCTGTCTGCCCGCCGCGCCCCCCGAGGATATTTGACCACCGAAGACAATCAGCCTTTGGCGCTGAGCGGGCGGAACTCGTTTTGCGTTTCGGTCATCAGGCTGACAATGACGATGGCCAGCATCGAGGCGATGAAGCCCGGAATGATTTCATAGACACCCGGTCCGCCCATAAAGCTGCTGTTCAGGCCCAAAGCCGTCCATAGCATCACCGTGCCTGCGCCGACGACCAAACCGGCAACCGCCCCTGATCCGGTCATGCGCGACCAGGTCAGGCACAGGATCATCAGTGGTCCGAAGGCCGCGCCGAAGCCGGCCCAGGCATGCGAGACGAGGCCCAGAACGTTGGAGTCCGGATCGCGGGCGATCAAAGCAGCCATCACACCAACGGCCACAACCGCAATCCGGCCGACCAGCACGAGGGACGTTTCGCTGGCTTCGCGGTTCAGGAACAGGTGATAGAAATCTTCGGTCAGGGATGAAGATGAGACCAGCAACTGGCTGGACACGGTCGACATGATCGCGGCCAGAAGGGCTGCGTAGAGGAAGCCGGTGATAAGCGGGTGGAACAGCAAGTCCGCCAGAACAATAAAGATGGTTTCCGGGTCATCGACGACCACCCCGTTGCGTTCTGCATAGGCCCGGCCAAAGATGCCCAGCCCGATGGCACCCAGCAGCGATATGGCCATCCACGACATGCCGATATTGCGCGCGGCGGGGATTTCCTCGACGCTGCGGCAGGCCATGAAGCGCACGATGATATGCGGCTGGCCGAAATAGCCCAAGCCCCATGTCACCGCCGAGAAAAAGCCCACAACCGTCAGCCCCTTGGTCAGCGACAGGAAATCGGGATCGACGCTGGCCAGCGTTTCGCGGGCCTGCGAGAAACCGCCGCCGCCTTCGCCAAACAGCACCACCGTCGGCATGATGATCAGCGCCAGCATCATGATGACGCCCTGGACGAAATCGGTCAGGCTGACGGCCAGAAAACCGCCCACGACCGTATAGGCCAGCACCACGCCAAGCGTCAGCCAGACGCCGGTCAGATAGCTGCCGCCAAAGGCGCTGGCGAACAGTTTGCCGCCGCCGACAAGGCCAGAGGCCGTATAAACCACGAAAAACACTACGATGATGACGGCAGAGACGACCCGTAGCAGCATGGCCTTGGACGGGAAGCGTTTGGACAGAAAGCCCGGAATGGTCAGCGAATTGTCATAGCGTTCGGTCTGTTCGCGCAGACGCGGTGCCACGAAGATCCAGTTGGCCAGCGCGCCGACGAACAGCCCGATGCCGATCCATGCCTCGACCAGCCCCGCCGCGTAAAGCGCGCCGGGCAGGCCCAGCAGCAGCCATCCGCTCATGTCCGAGGCACCCGCGGACAGTGCCGCGACGGCGGGCGGAAGGTTGCGTCCGCCCAGCACATATTCCTCGGAATTTGAGGTCGATTTGCGCCACGCATAAATGCCGATACCCAGCATCAATGCGAAATAAAGGATCAGGCTGATCCAGATTCCGGTTGCCATATTGCCCTCCGTTCATTCGATTCGACCCAGCCTGTCACAACCGGAGGGGGGAATGCACACAGGTATTTGATATGGATGAGGCCGACCCGCGCTGGCGTGGCGGATCGGCGTCCTGATGGCCGTTAAAGTTCGTAGATCCGACCGAATTTCTCGTCCAGATAATCCAACAGCGGCTCGGGTCCGACCTCGGCATCGGTCGCCTCTGCGATCAGGCGGCGGGGTGGCAACAGACCGCCATGACGCTGCACATTCTCGCGCAGCCATTCGACGCCGGGCTCGGCCTCGCCACTGGCCAATGCCTCGTCCAGACCCGGCACGGCATTGCGCATCGCGGCGTTCAGACAGCCGGCATAGACATTTCCAAGTGCATAGGTGGGGAAATAGCCGAACAGGCCGACCGACCAGTGAACATCCTGCAAAACGCCATTGGCTGGCCGATCGACCGACACGCCGAAATCCTTGAGGAAGCGCCCGTTCCATGCCTCGACCAGATCGGTGACGTCCAGCCGTCCGGCAATCAGATCACGCTCGAGATCAAAGCGCATCATGATGTGCAGGTTATACTGCACCTCGTCGGACTCGGTGCGGATGTAGCCGGGCGTCACACGATTGACGCTGCGATAAAACGCATCGGCATCGGCCACATTCAGACCGTCAAACGCATCATGCATCCGGTCGAACAGCCAGCCGGTGAACGCACGACCGCGGCCCATCTGGTTCTCGTAGATGCGGCTTTGGCTTTCGTGCACACCAAGAGAGACACCGCGGCCAAGCGGGGTAAAGGCGTAATCCTCGTCGATGCCCAGCTCATAGCTGGAATGGCCGACCTCGTGGATGGTGGAATAGAGGCAGTTGAACGGATCGGTCTCGACCACGCGGGTCGTGATGCGGCTGTCCTGCCAGCGCCCGCTGCTGAAGGGATGCACGGCGATGTCCATCCGGCCGCGCGACCAGTCATAGCCAAAGGCTGTGGCACAGGCACGGGCCAGCCGGATCTGCGTGTCATGCGGGAAATGGCCTTTCAGCGCCTGCGGCGGGTTCTCCGCGCCCAGGATATTTTCGCGCAAGGCGACCAGGCGCGGGCGCATCGCGTCAAACAACCGGGCCACTTCGGCACCGGTGATACCCGGCTCGTAGTCGTCAAGCAGCGCGTCATAGAGATCGCCACCATCTGCCAGCGCGGCGGCCTCTTCGCGCTTGAGCATCAGCACATTGTCCAGCGTCGGCAGGAACTCGTCGGGGGCCTCGTTGGCCCGTGCCTCGGCCCAGTCACCCTGCGCCAGCGAGGTCACACGTGCCAGTTCCGCGGCCAGGCGCGCCGGGATACGGCTTGAACGGGTGAAATCGCGTGTGATCAACTCGACCGTGCGGACCTCGGCGGGGGTTTCCGGCTTGGCGGCGTCCAGCCATTCCCCGATGCGCGGATCGGTGCGCCGTTCATGCAGCACCGATTCCATCGCGGCCATTTCCTCGGACCGTTGTTCCGTCGCGCCGCGTGGCATGACGGTTTCCTGATCCCAGCCAAGACGTTCGGCCACGGATGACAGCGCCTCGGTCTGACGCTGAAAGGCGAGAAGATCGTCGAATGCGCTCATCGGATGGTGCCCCGGACAGATGTTTCAAAGGGATAGCGTGCGTTGTAGCGCGCGCGGATAATCAGGGCGAACAAAGCCACCGCGCCCAGTTGATGGCTCAGCGCCAGCAACAGCGGCGAGGCATGCAGCACATTCATGATGCCCAGCCCGACCTGCACGGCCACCATGACCAGCATCACGGTAAAGGCCCCACGTGTCACCGGATGGGGCGAACGGCGCGCGCGCATCCAGACAACGACCGCGAAGATTGCCAGCAGATAGCCGGTCATGCGGTGGATAAACTGCACCAGCGCCGGGTTCTCGAAGAAATTCCGCCAGCCAAGCGTGGAATCCCAGATCGCCGTGGGGATCCATTCACCGCCCATCGTGGGCCAGCCGGTATAGGTGCGGCCCGCGTCGATGCCGGCGACCAGCGCACCGATCAGGATCTGAAGAAAGGCCAGATGCATCAACCCGGTGGACATGGAAAACAGCTTGGCCTCGCCCGCGCGGCGTGCCCGCAACAGACCCGCCTCGGATCGACCCAGCAGCAGGGCATACCAGGCAATCAGGCCCAGAATGACGAAAGCGATGCCCAGATGCGTGGCAAGGCGGTAGGACGCCACCCGGACCATGCCGTCTTGCAGTCCGGAATGCACCATCCACCAACCGATCGCGCCCTGCAGCCCGCCAAGCGCACCAACGCCCAGCAAACGCGGTGTCCAACCGGTCGGAATGCGCTTTGTCAGCCAGAAGAACAGGAAACCCACCGCCCAGACCAGCCCGACCGCGCGCCCAAGGAAACGGTGCGACCATTCCCACCAGTAGATCTGCTTGAACCCGGCCAGATCCATGTCCGGGTTCACTTCGGCGAATTGCGGGATTTGCTGATAGGCCTCGAATTCGGCCTGCCAGCTCGCCTGATCCATGGGTGGCAGCGTTCCCGTCACCGGCGCCCATTCGGTGATCGACAGTCCAGATCCGGTCAGCCGCGTCGCGCCGCCAAGGGCGATCATCGCGGCGACCATCACGAACAGCACGATCAGCCAGGCGCGGATCGCGCGGCGTGCGCCCTTTGGGGCCGCATCGATGCCGCCGGTCGTCGCAACGGGCCGCGTCGTGGCGGTTGTGTCGGCTACTTCCTCGAAGATGGGGCGCTTGGCCATTCCCGGCTCCTTCAATCGTCGCGCGGACCCTATGCCGCGCCTAGCGGCGGGTCAATTGGCGCAAAATTCCGTGCAGGACCTGGATATCGCCGCGCGTCAGATCCAGTCGCGACCACATGTTGCGCAGGTTCAAACGCATGGCCGGCCCCTTGGTTTCAGGAAAGAAAAAACCGGCATCGCCCAGCTTTTCCTCATAGTGATCGCCCAGCTTTTCGATCTCGATTCGGTCGGCCGCGACCTCGCCTGCGGGACGTCGGCCGATTGGCTGCGGCGCAGTGGGCAGTTGTTCGCGCCCCCATTCATAGCCCATCAGCAAAACCGCCTGCGCCAGGTTGAGGGACGGGAAATCCGGATTCACCGGCACCGTCACGATGGCATTGGCGCGCGCGACATCCTCGTTTTCCAAGCCCGCACGTTCGGGACCAAAGATAATGGCAGAGCGGCCGTCATGACCGCGCGCCTTTTCCATCGCCGTGGCGGGGGTAAAGACCGGTTTGGTCAGCTCTCGCCCGCGTGCGGTGGTGGCAAAGGCGTAATCCACCCCCTCCATCGCGAGCGCCAGCGTCGGATAGACCCGTGCGCTGTCCAGCACCTTGCCCGCCGCGCCCGATGCCATGGCGACGGCGCGCGGGTTGGGCCAGCCGTCGCGCGGCTCGACCAGACGCATCTCGGTCAGGCCGAAATTCAGCATGGCGCGGGCGGCGGCGCCGATATTCTCGCCCATCTGAGGGCGCACAAGGATGATGACAGGTTGACGGTTGCTTTCCATCGGTGCCGAATAGCTAGTCTGGCAGCGGCGGGCAAGCTGCGGTATGGCCCGTAAAAAGAAATGGAGGCCGCGATGGCGCAGGACGCCCCGCAACTATATCTGATTACCCCGGCTGGCGCGCTGGCATCGGCACTGGGTCCGCTGCTGGCTGACGCGATGGATCGCGTGCCGCCCGCCTGTTTGCGGATCTGCGGCGCCGGCGACGAGGACGAGTTGGGCCGCATCGCGGATCTGGCCCGCGAGATTGCCCATGCCCGCGACGTGGCCGTGGTGATCGACGACCATGTCCGGCTGGCACAGCGCCACGGGTTGGACGGCGTACATCTGACCGATGGTGCGCGCGGTGTGCGTGCCGCCCGCAAGGAACTGGGCACGGATGCGATCGTCGGCGCCTTTTGCGCAACCTCGCGTCACGACGGCATGAACGCGGCAGAGGCCGGGGCCGATTATGTCAGTTTCGGCCCGGTCGGCGCGACGACGCTTGGGCGCGGCGAATCCGTGCCGTTGGAGTTGTTTCAATGGTGGTCAGAAATGATCGAGGTTCCGATTGTCGCCGAAGGTGCCATCACCCGCGAGTTGATGACAGAGCTATCGCCTGTCAGCGATTTCATCGCGCTAGGCCCCGAGATCTGGGCAGCCGATGAACCCGCGGCCGCACTTGCAGCACTGTGGCAATAATCGCTGCGGCAGGCTGATCCGAGGTCGTCGCCGTACTGAGGTTCGCCGTACTGAAATCGCCGGCCATTTTCTGGTGTAAGCCCACGCTTACATCCGATGATCTAAGCGCCGCGCTACTCGAATCATCTACGAAATTCGCTTCTTTCTGCATCAGATGGCGGCGCAACGCCGCGTCGTTACAGGAAAGAAAATCCGATGCGTAAACTGACCCTTGCTGTCCTTCTTGCTGCCGCCCCGCTGATGGCCTTTGCCGAAGGCGACATGATCGCGGTGGATTCCGAACTGGGAACCACTGAAGAGGCCGTGCAGGCCAAACTCGTCGAGATGGGCTACGAAGTCCGCAAGATGGATATGGAAGGCGGCATGATCGAAGCCTATGCCGTCAAGGGCGACCAGATGCTTGAAGTCTATGTCTCGCCCGAAACCGGGATGGTGACCAAGGTCGGCGAGGACTGAGCCGATGGCCGGCACACCTGTATCTGCCGGCGACACGGGCGGGGGCGAAAGCACCCGCATCGTGCCGGTCTGGGATCCGCTGGTCCGGTTGATCCACTGGTCGCTGGCACTGTGTATCCTGCTGAACGGCTACGTCACCGACCCGGAAAGCGACCTGCACGAGGCCATCGGCTATATTGCACTGGCGCTGGTGCTTACCCGGTTGCTTTGGGGGCTGATCGGCCCCCGCCCGGCCCGCTTGATGTCATTCCCGCCCTCGCCCGCGCGCGCGATGCGGCATCTGCGCGCCTTGCAACAGGGCGACAAGACGGTGCATCTTGGCCACAATCCGCTTGGTGCGCTGATGGTCTGGAATATCTGGGCCACGGTTGGCGTGATCGTTACCACCGGGATCATGATGGGGACACGCCGCTATTTCGGCGTGCAATGGGTCTTAAGCGTGCACGAAATCATGTTCAATTGGCTGATCGTCTCGGTGGCGCTGCATATCGGAGGCGTGATCTTCGACAGCTGGCGATCCCGCGTGCCGCTGGTGCGCGCCATGATCGACGGACGCAAGCGCATCCCGGCGGATCGTCCCGTCGAATGAGATACAGCACCTCATTGTCCAATCCGGCAGAGCGGCGGGCGGCAACGCTTGCCGCTTTGATTGTGGTTCTGGCACTCTGCGCCGCCTTCTTTATCGGCGATGTGATCGGTGACCTCCGCCGGGACGGGGTCGGCTGGCATATCAGCCTTGAGCTGTTCACCACCGCAGCACTCGGCACCGGCGTGGTTCTGCTGATGATCGAGCTGCGCGATATGCTGCGTCGCATGGACAGTCTGGATCGCGGCATCCGGGCGGCACGTGGAGAGATGGCCAAACTGATCGACAGCTTTTTCCAGGGCTGGGGCCTGACGCCTTCGGAACGCGATGTAGGGCTGCTGATCCTGAAAGGCTTTGACAACGAGGCCATCGCCGGGCTGCGCGGCGTGGCGGTGGGCACGGTGCGCGCCCAATCCGCGCGCATCTATGCCAAGGCCGGCGTGGACGGACGCGCGCAGCTGTTCAGCATCTTCATGGAAGAGTTGCTGGCAGAGCCGCCGACCCAGCCATGATTGCGCGCCCTACGCCCTGTTATAGCGGATAAAGGCCGTTTTCACCCCGACCCGATCATAAAGCATCCGGCCGCGATAGTTATCTTCCGCTGTCAGCCAGTAGACATCCGGCACCCCCGCCGCATCCGCCGCCGAATAGACAGCCCCGATCAAGGCGCGCGCGACGCCTTTGCCCCGGGCCTCGGGTCTGGTGAAAAGGTCCTGCAGATAGCAGGTGCCAGTCGGTATGCGGATGTTCGGATGAAACACGTAATGTGTCAGCCCCAGCAATCGTCCGCCCTCAGCGGCGACCAGCCCATGAAACTCTGCCGGGTCGTCATTCAGCAGTCGCTGAAAGACCTCTGCAAAAAAGTCGGCGGGCAGACCGGGCCGTTTATAAAACGTCTGATAGCCGTCATACATTTCTTGCCACTGTTCGCGGTCATCGGGCCCGAGCGGGCGAATCGAAACGGACATGAGAACCTCTATTCTCGTCAGGGACAGAATTCACGTTTCGCCAGCAGGTGACATGGCGGGACCGCTTCGCGCTGGTCGGACGGCCCGTCTGTCAGCGCCCCTGCCGCCGGGTCATGAAGGCCAGCTTTTCGAACAGGGCGACATCCTGTTCGTTCTTGAGCAGCGCCCCATGAAGGCGCGGCAGGATCTGCCCCGGCTGGCGTTGCAGATCCTCGGGCGACAGGTCTTCGGCCAGAATCAGCTTGAGCCAGTCCAGAAATTCGCTGGTCGAGGGCTTTTTCTTCAACCCCGGCGCGTCGCGCAGATCAAAGAACTGGGTCAGCGCAGCATCCAGCAGGCGCGGTTTCAGGCCCGGATAATGCACATCCACAATTCGTCGCAGCGTGTCGGCATCGGGAAAGCTGATATAGTGAAAGAAACAGCGGCGCAGAAAGGCGTCAGGCAGTTCCTTTTCATTGTTCGAGGTGATCACGACGACCGGGCGGTGTTGGGCCTGGATCGTTTCGCCGGTCTCGTAAACGTGAAACTCCATCCGATCGAGTTCCTGCAACAGATCGTTGGGAAACTCGATATCGGCCTTGTCGATCTCATCTATCAGCAGAACGGTCTTTTCATCCGCTGCAAAGGCCTGCCACAGCTTGCCCTTGCGGATGTAGTTGGCGACGTCATTCACGCGCGCATCGCCCAACTGGCTGTCGCGCAGCCTGCTGACGGCGTCATATTCATACAGGCCCTGCTGAGCCTTTGTCGTTGATTTCACGTTCCATTCGATGATCGGCAGACCCAGCCCCACGGCGATCTGGCGCGCCAATTCGGTCTTGCCGGTGCCCGGCTCGCCCTTGACCAGCAAGGGCCGCTCCAGCGTTACGGCCGCATTGACGGCAATCGCCAGTTCTTCAGAGGCGACATAATCCGACGTTCCGGTAAATTGCATTACGATCCCTTTGCCCTACTGCCCGTTGGGTCGCGGCACACTAGGGCGCGGTTTGGGCCACCGCAAGCGGATGCGCGTTGGTGGCGCTAACACGGATCGACAAGCCATGTCGCATCCTTTAAGGGTCCGCGCGAGGTGCCGGGACCCCCACCAACTCGGCCGAGCCGGAGGAAAAATGAAAGCCCAGACCTTCCTGCCGCAGGATTATCGTCCCGCAGAGGACGAACCTTTCATGAATGATCGTCAGTTGGAATATTTCCGGCGGAAGCTTGAGACATGGAAAAACGAATTGCTGGAGCAATCGGCTGAAACGCTGGAGGGATTGCAGGATAGCGGTCGCAGCGTGCCCGATATCGCCGATCGCGCCAGCGAGGAAACCGACCGTGCGCTGGAACTGCGCACCCGCGACCGCCAGCGCAAACTGGTCACCAAGATCGACAGCGCCATGCGCCGGATCGAGACCGGCGAATACGGTTATTGCGAAAAGACCGGCGAGCCGATCAGCCTGAAACGCCTTGACGCGCGTCCCATCGCCACCATGACGCTGGAAGCACAGGAAAAGCACGAGCGCCGCGAGCGCGTTCACCGCGACGACTGACCCGATCTGCCGCTGGCAGCCAAGCCCTGCCAGCGCCTTCCTGACCCACCGCGTCCCGGCTGAACCGAGGCCGATCATGAATTTTGCACAATCTGTCCAGATGCCGGCCACGACCGGCTTGGCAAGGCCTGTGCAGACAAGCGGGTGCCCGTGACGACCGCCACAATCATCGGGGGCGGCGTCGCCGGTCTGACCGCCGCATTGGCGCTGGTTCAGCGCGGCGCATCGGTCAATCTTTTCGAGCGCGCGGCCGAACTGACCGAAGTCGGCGCGGGCCTGCAACTTTCCCCCAATGCAGGCCGTGTTCTCGAGGCTCTGGGTCTTGGCCCTGCGCTGGACGCCGTGTCGATCCGCAGCCGCGGGGTTCGCATGTGGGATGCGCGGGCACGGCCCATCGCGGTGCTGGATTTTGCGTCGCGGCGCCCCGACGCCCGTTTCCGGATGATCCACCGCGCCCGCCTGATCGAGGTACTTGCCAAGGCAGTGCAAGCGTCAGGCGCCACGATCCGGCTGTCCCATGTGGTCGACGCCCTGCCCCGCGATCCGCTGGTTATCGGCGCAGACGGATTGCACAGCCGCGTGCGGCAGGCACTCAACGGCACCGAAGTGCCCTATTTTTCAAATCAGACGGCATGGCGTGCCTTGATCAGCGACCCCGAGCCACCGCTTGATGGCCAGGGCTGGGTAGATCTGTTTCTCGGCCCCAGGAAACATCTGGTCAGCTATCCTCTGGCCGGGGGATTGCGTAATATCGTCGCCGTGGCCGAACGCTACGACTGGCAGGCAGAGGGCTGGTCGCACAAGGATGATCCGGCCAATCTGCAGGCAGCCTTTGTCGATTTTGGCGGCCCCGTTGCCAACTGGCTGGCCCGGATCGAAGACACCGGCATCTGGGGATTGTTCCGCCATCCGGTCGCGCCGCGCTGGCATGATGACAGTCGCGTCCTGATCGGCGACGCCGCGCATCCCACGCTGCCCTTCATGGCTCAGGGCGCGGCGCTGGCCATCGAGGATGCTTGGCTGTTGGCCGCATGCCTGGATCAGATCAGCGACCAGCCCTCGGCCCTGATGCGTTTTCAGCAAATGCGCGCGCCGCGAGCCACCAGGATCGTCGCACTGGCGGACCAGAATGCCCGACATTATCACCTGAAAGGCCCCAAGCGGATTGCGGCGCAGAGCGCGTTGCGGCTGATGGGGCGGCTGTCGCCAGAGCGGCTGGTGTCCCGGTTCGACTGGATCTACGACTACGATCCCGTGTCGCAATCCGTGTGAGCCATCAGGCATTTGCAAGAAACATCATTGCCCCTTGCCGCGCCAAGCGACTAACCTGCCGCCAATTGATCCAGCGGAGGAACACATGACCCGGCAACAGGGATTCGATACTTTGGCCATCCATGCGGGCACCGAGCCCGACCCGGCCACCGGCGCGGTGCAAGTGCCGATCTATCAAACCACGGCCTATGCCTTTCGTGACGCTGATCACGCCGCCAAATTGTTCAACCTGCAAGAGGTCGGCTATATCTACTCACGCCTGACCAACCCGACCATTGCCGCGCTGCAAGGCCGGATCGCGGCACTAGAGGGCGGCGCGGGTGCGGTCTGCTGTTCCTCGGGCCACGGGGCGCAGATCATGGCGCTGTTCCCGCTGATGGGACCGGGGCGCAACATCGTTGCCTCGACGCGGCTATAAGGCGGCACGGTGACGCAATTTACCCAGACGTTCAAACGCTTTGGCTGGTCCGCGACATTTGTCGATCTGGACGATACCGAGGCACTGCGCGCTGCGATTGACGACGACACGCGGGCGATCTTTTGCGAATCGATCAGCAATCCGGGCGGTTATGTCACCGATATCCCGGCTGTGGCCAAGATCGCGCAAGAGGCCGGCATTCCGCTGATCGTCGACAACACTTTGGCCACGCCCTATCTGTGCAAACCGATGGAAATGGGGGCGACGCTGGTCGTCCACAGCCTGACCAAATACATGACAGGCAATGGCACGGTAACCGGCGGTGTCGTGGTCGATAGCGGCAATTTCGACTGGTCGGCCTCGGATAAATTCCCCAGTCTGTCGCAGCCAGAGCCCGCCTATCACGGGCTGAAATTCCACGAAACCTTTGGCAATCTTGCCTTTACCTTCCACAGCATCGCCATCGGTTTGCGTGACCTGGGCATGACCATGAACCCTCAGGGCGCGCATTACACGCTGATGGGCATCGAGACCCTTGGCCTGCGCATGCCGCGCCATGTGGAAAACGCGATGACCGTGGCCGAATGGCTGGAAAAAGACCCCCGCGTCACCAGCGTTACCTATGCCGGTCTGGCCTCGTCGCCCTGGAATGCAACAGCGCAGCGCGTCTATCCCAAAGGCACGGGCGGGTTGTTCACCTTTGAGATCAAGGGTGGCTACGAGGCGGCGGTCAAGCTGGTCGATGCGCTGCAATTGTTCAGCCATGTCGCAAATCTGGGCGATGCGCGATCACTGGTGATCCATTCGGCCTCGACCACGCACCGGCAGTTGACCGAGGATCAGCAGCGTGCCGCTGGCGCCGGCCCCGAGGTCGTTCGCCTGTCCATCGGCCTCGAGGACACGGCGGATCTGATCGCTGATCTGGATCAGGCTCTGGCACAAGCAACGGCCTGATGGCGGATTGCGGCCCTGATGGGGCGCGACACCGACCAACCTGACTGAAAAGGCCCAGGGCGTGATCGCGCCCTGGGCCAATTTTCTTGCTGCATCCGGTTGCTTCAGTTCGACGGCTGAACCGGTGCGCCTTCTGTCGGTGCCTCGTCCATGATTTCTTCGGCCTCGGCATCGGTCACGGTGCCCGCCTCGGGCGCGCCGGGAACCACCGGGTCGGTTCCCGCATCCTCAGCCGCGGCCCCTTCGGCCGCGCCATTTTCGTCGTTGGGCGCGGCGTCGGTATCGGCACCTGTATCGGTAGCAGCGCCCGCATCGGTGTCGGCGCCGCTGCCGCTATCGGCGCCGTCATGCGCGCCTTTCATCCGATCCGGACCGCAGTCACCCCCACCCTGCGCACCGACCAGCGCAAATTGCATCTCGATGCTGGCCTGCATCGCCATCTCGCCGCCAGCAACCGGGACGCTTTGCGCGCCTGCGGCATCCATTGCCTGCCGCATCATCCGGGGCTCGGGCGGGGTCGTGCCGTAGACCACATCGCGCATGGTCAAGACCGGGCCAAGCGTCAGGCCTGCGGCCTCGGCCATGATCTCGGCCCGGTGGCGGGCATCCGCCACGGCGTCGCGGCGTGCATCGTCCTGAACCTGATCGGAATCGTCGCGGCCAAAGGTGATGCCGTTGATCTCATTCGTGCCGGCCGTCACCAATGTGTCCAGCGTCGCACCAAGACTGTCCAGATCACGCACGCGCACCGTCACCATATTCTGCGCGCGGTATCCCGACACCTGCGGCGGCTGGCCTTCGCGCGAATAATCGGTGACGGGTGTCAGGTTCAGGCCAGAGGTCTGGATGTCGCGCCCCTCGATCCCGGCCTCGGCCAATGCCTCGAAAACGGCTGTTTGCTGCGCCGAGTTCTGCTCCATCGCGGCGGCGGCGGTGTCGGCCTGCGTCGTCACGCCAAGGTTGATCGTCGCGATATCGGGCTGGGTCAGCGCCTCACCCTCGCCCGTGACCGAGATCCGCGCGGCGTGGCCACGCATCATCTTGCCATGGCAGGCGTGATCGCCGCCTTTGCCCGGCGCGGCCATCGCGGCTTGACCGCCCAGCAGCATCGTTCCGGCCAGTATCGTCGCCAGAACGGCCCGGGGGCCGGGATTGCGGGATTGCCCGGCGGGCAGGCTGAAATCGGGTTTTGTCATCTGAATCGCTCCCTCTCGCGAAGAACAGTATCGCCGAACGTCTCTTTAGCCGAATTGTTCAAGGAAATGCGTTCACAGCTTCGCCAGTTTCCCTTTCCAGACACCATAAATTGAGGTAGACAGTGGTGCATAACACCAGATCGGGGCAAACCCGTGTGTCGAGGCAGAGCAGTAACGTCATGACCAAGCATTTTGATGCCGCATTTGCGATGAGTTTTACCCAGGAAGAGGTCGTACTGGAACGGCGCGCCCCCGAGGGCTGGAAAAGGCTGGGCGCCGTCCGGTTTTCAGGCAGCGATATGGGGCAGCAACTCAACGTGATGCGCCAGCAGGGCGCGGCCCCCGCCAATCAGGATCCGTCACCCACTCCGGACACCTTGCTGGTGATCCCGGACGATCAGATCCTCTATACCACCCTGACCGTGCCGCCGGGACCAGAACCGCGCCGCGCGGTCGCCCGCGCGCTGGAAGGGCTGACCCCTTACGCGGTCAAGGATCTGGCGTTTGACTGGGTGCCTGCAAGCGATGGCCATGCCGACAGCCTGCGGGTTGCCGCAGTGGCCCGCCGCACGCTGGACGAGGCCGAAAGCTTCGCGCTGGACCAGGGCTTTCGTCCCGCCGGCTTCATTGCCCGTCCGGATGCTGACCGCTTTCCCGGACAACCGAATTTCGGGCCCAGCAAGCTGCAGGGCGATTTTGAACGGCAGGTCAGCGTGACCACGCCGGATTTGCAGCGCGCAGGCGTCACTGCCGCCGGTATTGCTGACATGCCTGATGGCCCTGTCCCGACGGGGCCGGTGGTCTCGCGCATTATCCCGCATGTGCTTGCAGCGATACCCGCGGCAAAACCCGCTGCTGCAGTGGCCACAACCGATCGCCCTGCGCCGCAGCCGCGTCAGGTCGTGTCCGAATTTGTGCCGCCCTCAACGCGCGGGCGGACGGTCGAACCGAACCGCCGGCCTTTGCGCACGACCACGGACAAGCCGTCAGAGCGCGATGAGGTAACGCGGCCACCGCGCAGCAATGAGCCGGTGATCCGCCACCCGTCTGATACCCCCGACGCGCAAAGTGACCGCCGCGCGTTACCGCCGCGCGCGCAGGCCTTTCACGGTCGCGCCGCCGAGGCCCGCGCGCGTCGCGATGGCGCGTCACCCGCAGAGGACACCAGTGGCCCCAAGGCCCTGCTGGCCAAGGCAACCGGCATTGCCAGCAACCGCCTGCCCAGCACCTTCACGGTGATGATGGGCCTGCTGCTGCTGGCGCTGCTGGCGACTCTGGTTTTCTTTGGCGGCGGCAATGGCTCGCCCGATGAAGATGTCGTTGCGGCAGCCGAAGAAACGCCTGAGATCACGGCACCCGCATCCAATGAACCGGAGATTGCAGCGGTCACCGCCCCCGATCAGACCGCCAGCGACTCGCCCGTGATCGAAGACACGACCGAGCCGGTGCAAGCCGCACCAGAAGAACCCGAGGTCACAGCAGTCGAACCACTGCCCGAGGTTAGCCAGCCGGCACCTGCCGGTAATCTTGCAGAAGAACCAGCACTGTCCGAGACAGCTGGTCGCGACGCTGCGGTGACGGCGGCGCTCGCCGAGGCTCAGGCTGATCTGGCCGATGAGGCAGCGCTTGCTACCGCAGCTGAGCGCCAAGATGCGGTCACGGAAACTGCCGCCGAAACTGATATCGACCCCGCGCCACCTGCACAGCCCGATGAAGAGGTGACCGCCGAGGCAGCCGACGCACCTGCCGAGGCATCGCCGCCGACAGCCGCCAGCGAAACCGCCTCGGCCGTTGCCCAACCGGCCCCGCTGCGGACGATGGCCTTGTCACGCTCGTCCCGGCCCGCCGCGCCGCCAAGCCGCACGGCATTACCCGCGCCCAATGATGCAACGCCGGTCGTTCCGGCCAATCCGCAGCCCTTCGAGCAGCGGACCGAACCCGCGCCCGTCCAGCTAAGCGGCATTCGCCCGCCGTCTCGCCCCAGCACCCCTGCCGCGGCGCCCGTACCTGCGCCAACTCCGGCTGCGGTTACTGCGCCAGCGCCCGCACCTGCAGCAGCGCCTGCCCCGGCACCCGCGCCAGCGGCCGCCGCGCCCGCTGCACCTGCAGCAGACAGTCTTGAACGCTCGACCCGGCCGCCTTCCCGGCCATCGAACCTTTCGCTGAATCTGCTTTCCCCCCGTGGTGATGACCAAAGGCAGGCAGGGCTAAGCGCCAAAGAGATCCGCTATCTTGAAGACCTGCTGCAAGACCTGCGCACAGCCGAGTTGGGATCAGGCGGGCTAAGCGAGGCAGAGCGGGGCGCCGTGATCCTGCTGGCGCAGGCCCGGCCACAGCGCCGCCCGGTCGATGTCGGCGCCAGCACGCAAAGAGCCGTCGCCAATGCTGTCGCTGCGGCGATGGACGCGACGCCACCACCAGCAGCGCCCCGGCCACAATCCGAACCGCCGCGCACCGCCGCGTCGCCCGCAGCGACCGGCGGTCTTTCTAATTCTGCGCGGCCTCGGCAGCGCCCCGCCTCGGCTGCCGGCCGCGGCAGTTCTGATCGCCAGTCCGTCGAGCAGGCCATCGCGGCTGCCGTCTCTACCGGACCGCTTACGCCCGGTGCTACGGCGCTGAACGCGCTGGCCTCTTCGCCCTTGCCCCCACGCCGCAGCGGCAACCGCACGGTCGCAGCCGCCGCCCCGCAAACAGCCGCAGCGGCGCCTGCGCCAAGCGGCCCCGATCAGGCCGCAATCGAGGCACAGCGCCGCGAAGACGATGCATTGCAGGCCCAGGCCGAAGCCCGCGCCCGTGCCCGCGCCGCCACTGATGCGAAAGCCGAGGCGCAGGCTCGTGCCGCCGCCGAAGCCCGCGCCCGCGCGCAAGCAGAAGCCGAAGCCCGCGCTGCAGCCGCGCGCAACCAGTCCTATACCCCGCCCGAGGCCGAAACAGAGCCCGAGGTCACGACGGCGATTCCAAAAGGCTCCAGCAGCGGCGCGGTGGCCGCCACAGCGACGGTCAAGGACGGTATCCCGCTTAAGCGCACCCAGATCATCGGCACCATCGGCGCCGGTAAGGGCAGCCGTGCATTGGTGCGCCTGTCCAATGGCAAGATCATCACCCTGCGACTTGGTGACAAGATTAACGGTGGAACCATCACCGAGATTGGCAATAGCCGCATCACCTATGCTAAAGGTGGACGCAGCAGCCAGTTGGCGGTACTCGACGGGCGTTAATGGAAAATTTTCTACTGATTTCGACCATCTTCCTGTTGACGATGGTCATTGCCGTTCCGCTTTCGGCGCGGTTGGGGCTGGGGTCTGTCCTCGGCTATCTGATTGCGGGCATTCTGATCGGTCCGGTTCTGGGGCTGGCCGGCAGCGAGTTGACCGAGCTGCAACATTTCGCCGAGTTTGGCGTGGTGATGATGCTGTTCCTCATCGGACTGGAACTGGAGCCGCGCAACCTGTGGAACATGCGGCGCAAGCTGATGGGGCTGGGCGGCGCGCAGGTCGCCGGAACGATGGGGCTGATCTTTGGCATCGGCCTGCTGGCCGGGCAGACATGGCAGGTATCGCTGGCCCTTGGCATGATCCTGTCTCTCAGTTCGACCGCCATCGTTCTGCAGACCCTTTCGGAAAAAAGCCTGATGCAGACGGCCGGCGGACGGTCGACCTTTGCGGTTCTGCTGACGCAGGATATCGCCGTCATTCCGATGCTGGCACTGATGCCGCTCTTGGCGACACACACATCCACTCCGGCGGGTGGTGACGGCCACGGCGAAGAGTTCATCGGCGAGGCGATCATGGCCAGCCTGCCCGGTTGGGCCGCAGCCATTGTGACGCTGGCCGCCGTTGCCGCCGTGATCCTGCTGGGCCAATATCTGATCCGCCCGATCTTTCGCTATGTTCATGCCGCACGCCTGCGCGAGATGGACACGGCCCTTGCGCTGTTGATCGTGGTGGGAATTGCCTCGTTGATGACGTTCGTCGGCCTGTCGCCCGCGCTTGGTACGTTCCTGGCGGGCGTCATGCTGGCGGGCTCAGAGTTCCGGCACGAATTGGAAAGCCAGATCGAACCCTTCAAGGGGCTGCTGCTGGGGCTGTTCTTCATCACCGTCGGTGCGGGGATGAATTTCGACATGCTGGCGGCCAATCCGGTGCCGATCCTGTCGGTCACCGCAGGGCTGATCGCAATCAAGGCCGGCGTGTTGTTCACGATCGCCCGTGCCACCGGCATGGCTGATCGTGACCGTTCACTGTTCACACTGGCACTGGCGCAGGCTGGCGAATTCGGCTTCGTGCTGATTTCCTATGCGGCCTCGCTGGTCATTCTGCCCCGCGCCATGGCCGAGGGGTTCCTGCTGGTGATCGCGCTGTCGATGCTGGCCTCGCCGCTGCTGTTCATCGCCTATGATCAGGTCGCAAAACGGGTGGGCGATGGTGGCGAACATCAAGACGCCGACGATATTGACGACAATCAGCCGATCATCATCGCCGGTGTTGGCCGATTTGGGCAGGTTATCAACCGGCTGGTCACCATGTCCGGGTTTCAGACAACCGTGCTGGACCATGATCTCAAACTGATCCAGCTGATGCGGCGCTTTGGCTTCAAGGGCTATTTTGGCGACCCGACCCGGCCCGAGATCCTGGCCGCAGCCGGGCTGGACAAAGCCCAGATCCTGGTGGCGGCGCTGGACGATCCGGCCTCGAATATCAAGCTGGTGCGCTATGCGCGTGAAAAGCGGCCCGATCTGCGCATTATCGCCCGCGCCCGCGACCGTGTGGTGGTCTACCAGCTTTACGAGGCAGGGGCGGATCACATCGTGCGCGAACTTTTCGATTCCAGCCTGCGTGCCGCGCGCTATGTGTTGGAAAACGCCGGGCTGTCGGAATACGAAGCGTCCGAGTTGGAAAAGATCTTCTACCGGCTGGACCGTGCGAATCTGCGTGAACTGGCCGAGGTCTGGCGCCCCGGCTTGCCGATGGAACAGAACGCCGATTACATCCAGCGGTCGCAAGATCTGAACAAGGTGCTGGAAAATGCCCTGATGGAACGGTTCGCGCATGGCCCCTCGGCGGCGCCCATCAACCCCGATGATGACAGCGTCGATCAGGCGCCCGAGCACGAATTGCAGATGCCGCCGCGTCCCGGTGGGCGAAAGGTGCGTCCGGTCACGACCGAATTACACGGCGACTAGTTCCCGGCTGCGACTGCAATCGCCAACGCATCGCGGCGCGACCTATTCGTCCAGCCGCTCGATCGTCCAGCCGTTCTGCTGCAGCAGGCGCAGAACGCCCCGCTCGCCGGGCAAATGCAGCGCACCAAAGCCAGCGACGACACCCCTGCCCTGTTCCGCTGCCTCAGCCGCGGCTTGTTCCAGCGGCGCGATCCAGCTTTCGTTGCGCGCATCCATCAGCATGGTCTGGGTCAGGGCCATCTGCTCATCGACCTCTGCCTTGCTGAGACCCGAGTTCTCATAGGCGTCGAACCGCCCGAATTCCCAGATCGTCCAGACATCCGCGTCGAAATAGGCCTCGGTCAGGGTGACGGCATAGTTGTCGGCATATTGCGCCGCAGGCAGCGTCGCCCGGATCATGTCTTCTTCCTGTTCAGCCGTCAGATCCCCGAACAGGCTGAAGACGGTATCCCACGGCTCAAGCGCGCGCACCGGCACATCCATGGCGTCGGCGCGTTCGATCAACATGCTGTCCAATCCATGCACCCCGCCATCGGCGTTGATGCCGCGCAGCATGCAGGGCGAAATCCCCAGCATCATCGACACAAACCACGGCCTGAGCTTTGAGGTGATGACGGCAGGCGTCCCCCGTTCGGCCATTGCCTCGGAAAGGGCCTGCCATTCCTGTGTCGTCAAACGCTCGGGCAGGGTCGGCCCGTCGGTGATCACCGTCAGCGATGGATCCTCTGCCAGGGCCTCGGCCAGTCGCGCCTCTTCATCGGGGCCAGCCTCGACCATGACCAATGCGGCATCGCGCAGCGGCGCCTGCAAACGCGCCATCGTCGCGTCATGGCGTGGATCGGGGAAATGATAGGTGCCGATCAGCGTCATGTGCTGGTCGTCTTTGGTGGCCCGCCACAAAAGCCCACGATGATAGGGCACATCCTCGACCGCGTTCCGCAAATGCGCCCGTGTCTCGGACGGCAAGGCGTCGATCAGATTGTTTCCGACACAGTCCGACGCGCTGGTCTGCGCGCTGGCTGGCACAGACCACACCACAGTCGCGGAAAGGGCGGCAATAACGAGGCGCATCGGAACTCCGTTCACGGTTTCCGCCGCAGGATGACACAGCTCGGAACGGCGTGCCACTCTTGCCGATCACAGCAAAGGTCAGTCGAACTCGCCACGATCCCTCAGTGGGTTCCCGGTCAGAATATCATCCCAATAAGCCAGCGTTGCGCGGGCCTTTTGGTCCCAGGTGTAATATTGCTGTGCATAGATCTGGGCTGCGCCTGCACGGGCGCTGGCATCGTCGGGGTCCTCGACGCTCGCAATCAGCATATTGCGATAGCTTGCCACCAGATCGTCTAGCGGCGCAAGCGGTGCTAGATGACCCCTTCCCCGACCCGCCAGATGGCCCGGCGCACCGTAGTCGGTCACGATCGGACACATGCCGCAGGCCATCGCCTCGATGACAACCCCTGCGCCAAGTTCGCGGATCGAGGGGAAGATGAAACCGTCCGCGTCACGCATCATCGCGGCCAGTTCGGACTGGCTCTTGCTGCCTTCGAAATGCACCACTTGTTCCAAGCCGTGACGTTGCACGATTTCCTGCAGCCGTGGCATTTCGGGCCCATCGCCGACAATATGCAACCGATGTTCGGCAAGCCGAGGGTCCACGCCCGCCGCGTGCCCGCCGCCCGCTGCCACAAAGGCCCGGATCGCGACTTCGGGCAACTTATAGGGCACCAGCCGGCCGGCAAAGATGAACCGGTACGGCCCCTGCCCGCCAAAGGCCGGTTTATCACGCCCGCGCGCGTGGAAGATATCGGGATCCACGCCGACTTCGGGAAAGTTCACTACCTTGCCCGGCGCTGCGGCGCGCAGTTCTGCTATCGTGTGTTCGAACCCGGCCAGTACCAGTGCTGCATTCTTGAATGTACCGCGCGCATAAGGCAAATGCCGCGCCACCTTGCGCAGCGCCCTCAGTCTTTCGCGCTCTCGCTTTTGTTCTCCGCGAAACGCCGCTGGCCATGGCAGGTTTCCGTTCAACGGACCAAGAACAAAGGGCTGATCGACTTTGCCCGCGATATAGCTGGGTAGGGTCGGCGACATTGGCGTGATCCGTTGAACCAGATCGAAGCGGCCCGCGCGCAGTTCATTGCGGAACCGTTTCCAGACCTCGCGCTCGAAAGCGAGATAGGGCAGGTATTGCATGATCATGTTGGTCGACCAGGCAACATTCGTCCCGCCGCGCAGCCGGGTCGACAGCCGATACATCGGCGCTGCGACGTATTCGTTGTCGACGTAGACAAACTCGATCCCTTTCGCATCCGCTATCTCGATATTCTCTCGATTTCGGACATGCGTGGCCACTGTGATATTGGCCACTCGGGACAACGCCAGCGCATATTTGTATCCGACAATCGGCAGCGACGGCCATTCCGGGTTGCAGTCGTCAGCCAACAGCAGGACCGAGAGGCGCGTATCCCCCGCGTCGTCAGCAGATGGGTCCTCTGTCGCAGTCATCAATTGGCCTCCATGGGAGCGTTCGATTTTCGAGTTACCGGCATGACTTCACCTAGGTCAAGTCTGGCCATGTTTTTTCAGTTCACCCCCGTTGACACATCTCGGCCTCCGCCCTAGATCACCCGCATTGGCACTCGCATGCGGTGAGTGCCAACAACAGACACTGCAACCTGAAACACAGGAGTGTTCACAAATGGCATTCAAACCGCTGCATGACCGCGTCTTGGTCCGTCGCGTCGAATCCGACGAAAAGACCAAAGGCGGCCTGATTATCCCGGACAGCGCCAAAGAAAAACCCGCCGAGGGCGAAATCGTCTCGGTCGGCGAAGGCGCGCGCAAAGATTCGGGCGAGCTGATCGCACCTTCCGTCAAGAGCGGCGACCGCGTTCTGTTCGGCAAATGGTCCGGCACCGAAGTGACGCTGGACGGCGAAGAGCTGCTGATCATGAAAGAAGGCGACATCATGGGTATCATCGGCTGATCGGCCGACCCTGACAAGCACTTCATTTCACACGACTTTACTCAGGAGAGATAACATGGCTGGCAAGGACGTTAAGTTCAGCACCGACGCCCGTGACCGTATGCTCAAGGGCGTGAATATCCTGGCCGATGCGGTCAAGGTTACGCTCGGCCCCAAAGGCCGCAACGTGGTCATCGACAAATCCTTCGGCGCACCGCGCATCACCAAGGACGGTGTCACCGTCGCCAAGGAAATCGAACTGTCCGACAAGTTCGAAAACATGGGCGCGCAGATGGTCCGCGAAGTGGCTTCGCGCACCAATGACGAGGCCGGCGACGGCACCACCACCGCGACGGTTCTGGCACAAGCCATCGTCCGCGAAGGCATGAAGGCGGTTGCCGCCGGCATGAACCCGATGGACCTCAAGCGCGGCATCGACCTGGCAACCGCCAAAGTCGTTGAATCGATCAAATCCGCTTCGCGCCCTGTCAATGACAGCGACGAAGTTGCTCAGGTCGGCACCATCTCGGCCAATGGCGAGGCCCAGATCGGCCGCTTTATCGCCGATGCCATGCAGAAAGTTGGCAACGAGGGTGTGATCACCGTCGAAGAAAACAAAGGCATGGATACCGAAGTCGAAGTCGTCGAAGGCATGCAGTTCGACCGCGGCTACCTGTCGCCCTACTTCGTCACCAATCCCGACAAGATGATCGTGGATCTGGAAGACGCCTATATCCTGCTGCACGAAAAGAAACTGTCCTCGCTGCAGCCGATGGTTCCGCTGCTGGAGGCCGTGATCCAGTCGGGCAAACCGCTGCTGATCATCTCGGAAGACGTCGAAGGCGAGGCTCTGGCCACGCTGGTCGTCAACAAACTGCGCGGCGGCCTGAAAATCGCTGCTGTCAAAGCTCCGGGCTTCGGTGATCGCCGCAAGGCCATGCTGCAGGACATCGCCATTCTGACCGGTGGTCAGGTGATCAGCGAAGATCTGGGCATGAAGCTGGAAAATGTCGGCATCGAGATGCTGGGCACCGCCAAGAAAGTCACCATCAACAAGGACAACACCACCATTGTTGACGGCGCTGGCGAGAAAGCGGAAATCGAGGCACGCGTTGCCCAGATCCGTCAGCAGATCGAAGAAACCACCAGCGATTACGACAAAGAGAAGCTGCAGGAACGTGTGGCCAAGCTGGCTGGCGGTGTTGCTGTTATCCGCGTCGGTGGCATGAGCGAAATCGAAGTGAAAGAGCGTAAGGACCGCGTAGATGACGCGCTGAACGCTACTCGTGCGGCTGTGCAGGAAGGCGTCGTCGTCGGCGGCGGTGTTGCTCTGGTTCAGGGCGGCAAGGCACTGGACGGCCTGAAGGGCGAGAACTCGGATCAGGACGCAGGCGTCAGCATCGTACGCCGCGCGCTGGAGGCTCCGATGCGCCAGATCGCTGAAAACGCAGGCGTCGACGGTGCCGTAGTTGCCGGCAAGATCCGCGAATCGAGCGACAAGGCATTTGGCTTTAACGCGCAGACCGAAGAATATGGCGACATGTTCAAGTTCGGCGTCATCGACCCGGCCAAAGTCGTGCGTACCGCGCTGGAAGACGCGGCATCGGTTGCTGGCCTGCTGGTCACCACCGAAGCCATGATCGCCGAAAAGCCCGAGCCGAAAGGCACAGGCGGCGGCATGCCCGATATGGGCGGCATGGGCGGCATGGGCGGCATGGGCGGCATGATGTAATCATCCCCCTGCCCGATATGGCAGACATGACGAAGGGCGCCCTGCGATGGGCGCCCTTTTTCTTTGCGCTGAACGATACGACGACGCCGCTAGCTGCGATGGCTCATGATCAGTAACGACGCCATGGCCAGGGCCACGCCAAGCGCCTCTCGCGGGCCGATCGGTTCTCGAAAGACGATGACGCCCAAGGCTGCCATCAATATCAATGTGCCGGAAGAATAGAGCACGCCAACGGCAGCCAGTGAATGCTTGCGCATCAGAAAGAACCAACCAATCGCGGACGCCCCATACATCATTGAGCCGATGACGAAGCTGCGCGACAGCAATCCATCCGGCAATGCAGTGGCAAGCTTGATCAGATAATCGCCAAGGACCGTCATCAAAACAACGATCAGCAAGAGCCACAGGGTCGACATAACCGCGCCTTATTAACAAGATGTATAAATATTTAATTATAGTTAATTAATTAATAATTTTCAAATATAATATTATATATCGATTCAATGCCTGCCTCGAAGCACAGAACGAACTCATAACGAATTAAAAAAGCATTTCTCGTCATGAGATCATACCAACCCGCGAAACATCTATCAGTTCTGACCCGATGGCAGATCACCGCAACACCGGCTAGGATTGCCCTCTGAGGGACAAGGTGCGCCAGATGACCAGTGCTGCAATACAAGACACCCGAACCCGCGAGGCGCGGTCACTGACCATCGCCATGTGGGGCAATCTGTTCATGGCCGCCGCCGGCCTGCTGGCAGGGTTCCTGTCCAATTCGGGCGCGATCATGGTGGATGGGCTGTTTTCAATGATCGGCTTTCTTTCTGCGCTGCTGGCGCGGCGGATCAGTCGGAAACTCGATGCCGGGCCCGACCGCTTGCGGCCTTATGGCTATGCGGCAGACGAGGCGATCTTTGTCACCTTCCGCTCGTTGTCGCTGCTGGGTCTGGTCCTGTTTGCGGTGACGGCGGCGGCCAAGAATATCTTTGACTATATGACCGGAAGCGTCCCTGAACCGCTGATCTTCGGGCCGATGATCGGCTATTTCAGCTTGATCGGTGCGACATGCTTCGCGCTTTGGGCGACGCATTATCGGGCCTGGCTCAAGACCGGGCGCAAAAGCGACATCCTGCAGCTGGAGGCCCGCGCCGCGGCCTTTGACGGGCTGATCACCGCTGCAGCCGGGATGGGACTTGGTCTCATCTATCTGCTGCGTGACGGGCCGCTTGGAGGCCTTGCGCCGATTGGCGATTCGCTGATTGTGCTGCTGCTGTGCCTGACGGTCGTCGGGCAGTATTATGGCGGCTTTCGTGCTGGCCTGAGTGAGTTGGCCGGTGTGACCGCCTCGCCCGAGCGGATTGCCCGTGCCCGCCGCGCCATGCGGCCGGCACTGGTCGCGGATGGTGGCAAACTGCTGGACATGTCTGTGATGAAACTGGGCCGCAGCTTTCAGGTGACGGTCTATTACGATCCGGGGCGTCCGATCACTGCCGAACAGATCGACACGCTGAACCTGAGGCTACAGCATGGCGTGCAACCCACCCTGCCCGGCGGAGAGGTTCTGCTGTTCATCACCCGCTATCCGCGCCGTTGGCCGGGCAATATGCCCGCCTTGGCCGGGACACCGGGTTGAATTTCGGCGCGGGTCGCTGACAGCCCGATTGGGGGGGAAGACTGTGAGCGACCCGCTTGCTGCGCGGGGGCAATGCGGCCGCGCGACTTGAAAATTCCTGGAAAGGTTCTGCTCGGGCGAGGAGGGGGCCTCGCCCGAGTTGACAGTTATTCGTAGACCCGCGCCACAAGGGACAAACCTTCAGGGCCCGGCCTGCGTTTCAGGCTGCTGAACGCCGGCGGCGTCATCTCATAGCCGAAATCAATTCGATCTTGGGGATAGCGCAGAAAGGCCGGCAGTTTCTGCCTGATTTCCTGCGAACCATTTTGATCGCTGTCCTTATCGACCGTCGCCATTTCAAATCTCCCTACTATTTACCTGACGCCTGACCATCACCGAACCTGAAACCAAAAACACCAACACTTAGTCCGGTCGCATCCGCTAAAAAACAACTAGGAAACGAAGCGCCTTACTGAATTCATCTTGCGGCAAGTCGATGGCAAGGACAAAAAATTTCAGGCCCGAGAATATGAATCCTGACCTTAAAGACAGTTTTGACGCAACGTCCTGCAACAAACGCAACGTAATCGGCCGCCCTGAAAGAGCGGCCGACACGAATATCTTGGGGGAATCAGGGGTTTTAGCTTGCGGGAACGGTCTCGGCCAATTCGCCCGCGTCTGGCGCCGGCTCACCCGCCTGGCCATGTTCAGCCAGAAAATGCTCTGCGTCCAGTGCAGCCATGCACCCCATACCGGCACTGGTCACGGCCTGACGATAGATATGGTCGGTCAGATCGCCCGCAGCAAAGACGCCCGGCACCGAGGTTCGGGTGCTGCCCGGCTGCACCTTTACATAGCCGCCGTTATGCAGGTCCAGCTGTTCCTTGACCAACTCACTGGCGGGCGCATGTCCGATGGCGATAAAGACGCCATCGCCGTCCACCTGCATCGTCGAGCCGTCCTTGGTCGAGCGCAGAACCGCCCCGGTCACGCCCAGAGGATTTTCCTGCCCGGTCACCTCGGTCAATTCGTGATCCCAGATGATCTCGACCTTGGGATTGTTAAACAGCCTTTCCTGCAGGATCTTTTCTGCCCGCAGACTGTCGCGGCGATGGACCAGCGTCACCTTGGAGGCGAACTTGGTCAGAAACAGCGCCTCTTCCACGGCAGTATTGCCGCCGCCGATCACCAGAACCGGCTTGCCGCGATAAAAGAAACCGTCGCAGGTGGCACAAGCACTGACGCCGAAACCCTTGAACTTTTCTTCGCTTTCCAATCCCAGCCAGCGCGCCTGCGCGCCCGTTGCCAGAATGACCGCATCGGCAGTCACCACATGCCCGCTGTCACATTCGGCGCGGAACGGACGCTTGGACAGATCCAGCGAGGTGACGATATCGGTGACAATGCCGGCCCCCATGGCGCGGGCGTGAGCCTCCATATTCACCATCAGTTCGGGACCCTGGATTTCGGTCTCGCCGGGCCAGTTTTCGACCTCTGTGGTGATGGTCAGCTGTCCGCCGGGCTGCATTCCCTGGATCAGCAGGGGGTTCAGCATCGCACGCGCGCCATAAACCGCAGCCGTGTAACCCGCCGGACCCGAGCCGACGATCAGCAATTGCGTATGTGTGGTTTCGGACATGTCTCGCCTCATCTCGGTTTCGCCTTACCTAGTGCCCCGATGGCCGCTCTGCAATGCGCGGAAAGCCAAGAAAGAATGTTGCGCAGGATCTGGCCGCAAGGTAGTTTCCGGCAAGATTTAAGGGCTAGAGGGCAGAATGGCAGGCGCAAAGCTGGACGATATCGACCGCAAGATCCTGTCCGAGTTGCAGGCCGACGGGCGCATGACCAATGTCGAGCTGGCGCGCCGCGTCGGCATCTCGGCCCCGCCCTGCCTGCGCCGCGTCCGCGCGCTTGAGGAACTGGGCTATATTCGTGGGTATCACGCCGATATCGACCCGCGCGAGTTGGGCTTTGAGGTGCAGGTCTTCGCCATGGTCCGGCTGGCTTCGCAATCCGAACGTGATCTGGCAGCGTTTGAAACACTGTGCTCTGACTGGCCGCTCGTACGCGAATGCCACATGCTGAACGGCGAGATCGATTTCATCCTGAAATGCGTATCGCCCGACCTGTCGACCTTTCAACGGTTTCTGACCGACAATCTGACCGCCGCGCCCAATGTGGCAAGCGTAAAGACCTCACTGGTGATCCGCTGCGCCAAGGACGAGCCCGCCGTGCCGTTCGAGGTGGTCGAGGAAAGAATCAGAGACGCCGGATGACGCGGGCGGCGTCGTCGCGATGGCGATATGACCGTTTGTCCCTGCAGCCGGCACGATTTGGCCCAGGCCTCGGGGCCTGAAACGCAGGTGGTAGGTAACGATTGGCGGGCCTCACCCGTGCTATAGCGAAATCACCGAAATCAGGCGCCCATAGTCCGCCTGTCCCTCATGCGTCGCGCGACGATAGCTGAAGAAGCGGTCGGGGTCGGAATAGGTGCAATGGCCTGAATATTCGGCATCGACGCCGGCCGCGCGCAGTCGCGAAAGGCCAAAACCCGGCAGGTCGAACATCGGGCGTCCATTCGGGCCACCGGAAAAGAAACGTGTGTAGTCCATGTCTTCGGCAATGAAATCTTCCATGAAATCCTCGCCGACTTCATAGGCACGCTGGCTGATCGTCGGGCCGATCACCGCGCGGATATTCATGGCCCCTGCCCCGCGCATGGCCGCGACCGTGGCCTCTAGCACGCCATTCAGTGCGCCTTTCCAGCCGGCATGCGCGGCACCTATGACGCCCGCGTCAGGGTCGGCAAAGAGCACCGGCTGGCAATCCGCCGTCAGCACGGCCAGCGCCACGCCGGGCTGGGTCGTCACCAGCGCATCCGCCTGAATTTGCGCGATATCTTCGAGGTCAGACGTCTCATCCACGGTGACCACATTGGACGAATGCACCTGATGGACGGTCACCAGACGCGCGGGCGGCACGCCCATCGCCTCTGCCACACGTCCGCGGTTCACGCTCACCGCCTCGGCCTGATCCGAGGATCCGCGACCGCAATTCAACCCCGCGAACAGGCCGGAACTGGCCCCGCCTTTGCGCGTGAAAAAGCCGTGCCGGACATTGCCCAGCAGCGGATGTGTCAAAATCTCAAGCATGACTTGCATCATCGTCCAGCGCAGTGAAACCAGGCACTGGCGCGGCACCTTGCGGCCAGATCGCCAGCATCTTGAAAAGGTGACCCATCTCGTGTGGATCGGTCAAGCGGTGATACCCCGCCATCGCCGCCTTGTCACCCGCAGCCTCAAGCCGCGATGCCCGTTCCTTGATCCCCATCATGGCCAGCCAGTCGCCCTGAAAGACAGGGCGAGCGGCCACCGCACCGGCAGAGATCGCCGCTGCAGCCAGAGGGGCGAAATCCACATGCGCTGTCAGATCGGCTTCGCCGGGATGGGCCAGCGGATCGTCAAAGGCATGGTTGCGCATCGCCTGAAACGTGTCGCCCGATCCGTTCCAGCCACCGTAATCCGCGATGATCGCCGCGCCGCCATGCGCAGCGATCCGCGCGGCAATCTGCCCGATAATGGCTGGCGCTGACGGGCAGGTTTCGTAGATGTCACCGACCGCGCCCTCGCGCGGCAGATCCACCGGCGCAGCCAAGCCCATGGACAGCCGGTCGCCATCCAGCCCGACCACGCGCTCCGCCCATCCATCAGACACGCGCTGAAACTGACGGATCGGCAGCGCATCGAAGAATTCATTGGCCATCAGGAACAAGGGCGCGGCTGGCAGATCGTCAACCGCGTCGAGATGGCTCACGCGACCCAGCTTTTCGCGCTGCAAACCGCGCAGATGCGCCGAGGCCTCGATCAGCGCGACCTGGGCCGCATCCGACATGCCCGGCGCCACACGGATCGCACGCAGCATATCGGCCATCAGCGTGCCACGCCCGGGCCCCGGCTCGGCCAGGGTAAAGGGAGCGGGTTGGCCCTGATCCAGCCAGGCCTGTGCAAGGGCAAGGCCGCAAAGCTCGCCGAACATCTGGCTGATCTCGGGGGCTGTGGTGAAATCGCCCGCCGCGCCAAAGGGATCGCGGGTGGCGTAGTAACCATGCATGGGGTGCAGCAGGCAGATATCCATATAATCGGCCAACGTCATCGGCCCGGTCGCACGGATCTGCGCCGCGATGATATTGGCCAGCGGGGTCATGCCCGCCGGGCGCGCAGGATAAAGAACAAACCCAGCAGGACCATGGGCAAGGACAGGACCTGCCCCATCGACAGCCCCCAGACGGGGCCACCGATCACATGGCCAAGCGGGTTATCGGGCGTGATGAATTGCGCGTCGGCCACGCGAAACAATTCGACGAAAATGCGCGACAGGCCGTAACCCATCAGAAAGACGCCAAATGCCAGACCCGGCCGCGTCAGCGCGCCTGCGCGCGCCAAGCCCCACAAAATCAGGCCAAGCAGCAGCCCCTCCAGCCCCGCCTCATAGAGTTGGCTGGGGTGACGGGCGCATAGCCCCTCGATGCCGGGACAATACTGCGCGGCCTCGCCGGGGAAAATGACGCCCCAGGGCATATCGGTCGGTCGGCCCCATAGCTCTGCATTGATGAAATTGGCGATGCGGCCAAAGAACAGTCCGACCGGCGCGACGACCGCCAGGGCATCGGCCAGCCGCAAGGGCGCGATCTGGTGACGCCGGGCGAACAGCCAGGCTGCGACGATCACGCCCAGAAAACCGCCGTGAAAACTCATCCCGCCCTGCCAGACCTTCACGATGTCCAGCGGGTTGGCCAGATAATAGGCAGGCTCATAAAACAGCACAAAGCCTAGCCGCCCCCCCACGATCACGCCCAGAATGATCCAGGTCAGCAGATCATCCACCAGTTCGGGACGCATGGGCACGGTGCCGCCCCACAGCGCGGGCCGCCGCATCAGGCCGACCACCAGACGCCAGCCAATGATCAGCCCCGCCAGATAGGCCAGCGCATACCAGCGCAGCGAAAAACTGAACTCGCCCAGTTGAAGGGTAAAGATTTCCGGGCTGATATCGGGAAAGGGGATCATGACGTCTCGCATGTGGCGTTGCGCGGCAGGCTTAGCGGCATGGGGGGCACTGTCAACATTGAACCCCGGGACATTCTCGCCCATATGGATGACAATTCAGTCAGAAAGGACTGCCGGATGAGCACCAATAACCGCTTTTTCGACGACATGTCGAAGCTGATGACAAATGCCATGGGCGTGGCCCAGGGCGCCAAGGGCGAAGCCGAGAACGCCATGAAATCTTGGGTAGATCGCTGGCTGGCCGACCGTGATTTCGTCACCCGCGAGGAATTCGATGCCGTGCGCGACATGGCCATCAAGGCGCGCACCGAAAATGCCGAGCTAAAGGCGCGGCTGGACAAGCTTGAGACGAAATCTCAGGGCTGAACCCGCGATATCATCGCGCCGCTCTGATCATAAAGCAGCACCTCGCCCGCATCTGTCACAACGACGATGAAGTCGCGGGCGAAGGTGACGGCCTGCACGGATGCGCCGTCAGGCAGAACGATATTGGTGGGCAAATCCGGCAGCATCGGCTGGCTGAGCCTGATCCACAGCAAGGCCACGATCGCGATCATGCCCAAGCCCATCACCACAGACAGGCCGGTCACCAGCATTTTCAGCCAGCGCAGTTCCGCCGCCGATGTCCAACCCCTGTCTTCCTGATCCATGTCCGACCTTGTGATCATCATTCCGGGCAGTCCGCCCGCACGGCTTGATAAGGCGCTTGCGCTTGCAGTGCCAGAGGCAGCCGCGCTTTCGCGGTCGCGTCTGGCGCGGCTGATCGCCGATGGCGCGGTCACCGGACCCGAAGGCGTCATCCGCGATGGCAAGGCCCGCGTCAGTGAGGGGCAGGAATATCGCATCGCCGTGCCCCAGCCCGAACCGGTCGAGACCCGCCCAGAGGCGATCCCGCTGAGCATCGCATATGAGGATGCCGACCTGATCGTCGTGGACAAGCCCGCCGGCATGGTCGTCCACCCTGCCCCCGGCAGCCCGAATGGCACGCTGGTCAACGCGCTGCTGGCGCATTGCGGCGACACGCTGTCGGGCATCGGTGGCGAAAAGCGTCCCGGCATCGTGCACAGGATCGACAAGGATACATCGGGACTGCTGGTCGTCGCCAAATCCGACCGTGCCCATCATGGACTGGCCGCGCAGTTCGAGGCCCATAGCGCAACCCGCCGCTATCTGGCGCTGGCGCATGGTGTGATCGATCTGGCCGATCCACGCCTGCGCGGTGTGCCCGGCACCAGCTTCGAGGATGGCAACGTCCTCAAGATCACCACACGCCTGGCGCGACATGCGAGCGACCGGCAGAAGCAGGCGGTCTATTTCGACAGAGGCCGCCACGCGGTGACGCGCGCGCGGATGTTGGAACGATTCGGCAAACCACCCTCGGCCATGCTGGTCGAATGCAGGTTGGAAACAGGCCGCACCCATCAGATCCGTGTCCATTTGGCGCATGCGGGGCTGGGGCTGATCGGCGATCCGGTTTACGGCGGTGCAAGACGCGCATCGGCCCGTGCGCTCGGAGAGGCGGCCCAGATGGCGGCCGATTTTTCCCGTCAGGCACTGCATGCCGCGCATCTGGGCTTTGATCATCCGGTGTCAGGCGAGCCACTTGCCTTTGACAGCCCCATGCCACAGGATATGGCAGCCCTGCTGGACCTGCTGCGCAAGGCGCCACAAACTTGACAAAAACGTTATCTTCACCTATCTTCCATAACCCGCGTTCTGCGGCAACTATTTCCCAGCCTCTCCCGTGCCTCTGGCGCGTAGACAGCCAAAACCGCGGTCGTACCTCCGGCAGCGCAGCGTTGGCCCATCCCGCGAAAGTGTTCTGAAATGGCAAATTATACCAGTCTTCCCGCCCCCAGCCCCGAACAGGGCATGAACCGTTATCTTCAGGAAATCCGCAAGTTCCCGCTGCTGGAGCCTGAGGAAGAATATATGCTGGCGAAGGCTTGGGTGGACCACGAAGACAGCGAAGCCGCGCATAAGATGGTGACCTCGCATCTGCGTCTGGCCGCAAAGATCGCTATGGGCTATCGCGGCTATGGCCTGCCGCAGGCGGAGGTGATTTCCGAGGCCAATGTCGGCCTGATGCAGGCGGTGAAACGTTTTGACCCCGAAAAGGGCTTTCGTCTGGCCACCTATGCAATGTGGTGGATCCGCGCCTCGATTCAGGAATATATCCTGCGGTCGTGGTCGCTGGTCAAAATGGGCACGACCAGCGCACAGAAGAAACTGTTCTTCAACCTGCGCAAGGCCAAGAACAAGATCGGCGCCCTGGAAGAGGGTGATCTGCGCCCCGAAAACGTCGCCCAGATCGCCAACGACCTGAACGTGACCGAACGCGAAGTGATCGAAATGAACCGCCGCATGTCGGGGGGCGACGCCTCGCTGAATGCGACGGTAGGTTCCGCAGATGGCGACAGCACGGCGCAGTGGCAGGATTGGCTGGAAGACGAGGACGCCGATCAGGCCGAGGATTATGCCGAGGCCGACGAGTTGGACACCCGTCGCCAGATGCTGATCAACGCCATGGACGTTCTGAACGACCGCGAAAAGGACATCCTGATGGAACGCCGCCTGCGCGACGAACCAATGACGCTGGAAGAGTTGTCCACGCGCTATGATGTCTCGCGCGAGCGGATTCGCCAGATCGAAGTGCGCGCCTTTGAAAAGCTGCAGGACCGGATGCGGACGCTGGCGCGCGACAAGGGGATGCAGGTCCCCGAGACCGCCTGATCAGCCAAGTTCGCCCCGGCGCTGCTGCGTGGATTGACCGCCCCGACCCTGCTTGTATGGTCGGGACAGCGGGGCCGGGCGTTGTGGTCCTGAACGAGGCAGGCGGGCACTGATGACGGCGCTGACCGAATTCGAGCGGCTGGAATCGCCCGGCGCATGGCGCGCGGGGCCAGAGGCGCGGCTGCAAGAAGTCGTCGTCTCGTTCGGTGATGCGACGCTGATACTCACCGACCCGAAATCCGACCGTCCCCTCGCCCATTGGTCCCTGCCTGCGGTGACGCGGCTCAATCCCGGGCAGATGCCCGCGCTTTATGCGCCCAGCATCGACGCCCCCGATGAGCAGTTGGAGATCACCGAAGAGTTGATGATTGACGGCATCGAACGGGTCCATCGCGCGATCGAGGCGCGCAGGGCCCATCCCGGCAGATTGCGCGGCGGCCTGATGGCGCTTGCTGCGGTCGCAATGGTCGCGGCGGGTCTGCTCTGGCTGCCACAGGCGCTGATCCGCCACGCCGCGCGCGTCGCACCGCCCGCGCAAGCAGCCCAGGTGGGCGACACGGTTCTGGCCGAAATCATCCGGTCAACCGGCGCCGCCTGCCAGCGCGATTCCGGTCGATCCGTGTTGGCGCATCTGTCGGGCAAACTTCTGCCAACAGGCGCGCGGATCGTGATCGTGCCCGCCGATTTGCAGGGTGCCCGCAGGTTGCCGGGCCAGCTTTATGTGCTGGGCGAGGATCTGCTGGCCGACGGCGCCAGCGCAGACGGGCTTGCGGGTCATTTGCTGGCCGCAGCACTGGCCCCGCCGGCTGGCGCGCCTATCCAGCAGGCGCTGGATTTCGCTGGCACGCGGGCCACGGCACAATTGCTGACCTCGGGCAAACTGCCCGCAAACTCACTGCAGGGTTATGGCGAAATCCTGCTGTCAGATCCCGCTCCGCGGCCCGATGACGATGTGTTGCTGGCCGAAATGGCGCAGAAAGGCGTTTCGTCAGAGGCCTATGCACGTTCGCTGGACCCAACCGGCGAGACGGTTCTTGGCCTGATCGAGGCTGATCCTTATGGCGTGCAACCACCGCCCAGCCCGGTATTGACCGAACCGCAATGGTCCGCGCTGCAGCTGATTTGCGCGGGCTGATGCGGATTTGCCTGCGAGGCGCCAACGCCACCGGCAGCCAATCCAGCCTGCCAGAGCCGCTTGTCACGCTGCGATCTAACGCGCAAAGGCGCCCGGATAACCCGCACCGCGCAGCTGGCTGAGTGCAACAATCACCGCCTGACGGTCGGAAAACGGGCCTGCCATGATCAGCCGACCACCTGTTTTGGGATCCTCGGCCGTGCTGCGAACCACCGGATAGCCCGAAGCCAGCAGCCCTTGGATCACGGTTTCAGCCCTTTCAGCCGTGAAACGCCCGATCTGCACATAGTGGGCACCTGCCGGGATCATCTCGACGCTTTGGTTGTTGGTTGAACCGCTTACGACGGCCAGCCGAGATGTGTCTCTGTTCTTACCGGACCCTGCTTTCTGGCTGGCCTGTGCCCGCCTCGCCGATCCGCTTTTCGCGCGGGAAGCATTCACGGGCGTCGCAGCCACATCGCGTCGCCCCTGATCGCCAGCAACCCCGCCATTTGCCGGATGCGTGACCTTCGGCGTGAGATCGGCGCCACCACCCGCGCAGATGCCCAATGTCGCGCCAGTGCCTGCGCCGCGGCCCTGGTTCTCGTCATAACCCAGCAGATCGCAAAGCTGCTGACTATCCGCAGTGGAGCCAGCTGCCGCAGCACGCATTGAGGGCAATGCCTTAAGCGACGCCTCAAGCCCGGTCAGCCGTTGCTCGGACGCGTGCGGGGTCGGGGCGGGCATACGGCGCAACGGGTCATTTGGATCATCATGGAGATCACCATCCTGCAGCCCATCCGCCAGCGTCACCGACAATCGCAACGCCGCGTCTGCACCCGGATCGACCGAGCCAGCAGCAAAGGGTAGAGACGGCGGATAGCCGCAGATCACTGCGCCATCGCGATCAAGACGAGGCGCCCAGACCGATCCCTGCCGCAGATAGACGCAACCGGCGCTGTCGATATATTGCGCGCCGGCAAACTCCTCTGGCGGTCGTTCCAGCGGGCCTGCAGGATTAGCCCCGACAGGCTGCCCAAGCCAGACCAGCGCACAGATTTGCCAGATACGCATCAGGGCCCCGTAGATTCGCATGTTCATGGGGCTGTTCTAGCCCCCGGCAGCTAATCGACGGTTAACGCGGGCCTATTTCGTCCCGAACATCCGGTCGCCCGCATCGCCAAGACCCGGCACGATATAGCCGTGATCGTCCAGCTTTTCATCCAGCGCGGCGGTAAAGATCGGCACATCGGGATGGGCCTCTTGCATCCGCGCGACGCCCTCGGGGGCGGCAAGAAGGCACAGGAATCGAATGTTCTTCGCGCCCTCGGCCTTGATCATGTCGATGGCTGCGGCCGAGCTGTTGCCCGTGGCCAGCATCGGATCAACCACGATGGTCATGCGTTTGTCCAATTGATGCGGCACTTTTGAATAATATTTGACCGGCTGCAAAGTCTCGGGGTCGCGGTAAAGCCCGATAAAGCCGACCCGCGCCGCAGGGATCAGTTCCAGAATGCCGTCCATCAGACCATTGCCCGCCCTGAGGATGGAAATCAGCGCCAGTTTCTTACCCTCGAGCATTGGCGCATCCATCGGGCCAAGCGGGGTCTCTATACGTACCGATGCCACATCCAGTTCGCGGGTAACCTCATAGGCCAGAAGCAGGCTGATCTCGCGCAGGAGGCGCCGAAAACCTGCGGTCGACGTGTTCTTGTCACGCATGATCGACAGCTTGTGCTGGATCAGTGGGTGGGTGACGACGGTCAGGTGTTGGGTCATGCGAATTCCTTCCTCAGACGCGCCTTGGTCGCCTCGTCGCAAAACGCGGCGTCGATGCCCGTCAGATTGATCTCATCGAAATCAGCTTCGCCCCAACCAAAGACATCCGCAAGCCGATCATATTCGTGGCTCATCGTCGTGTGGAAAAAGGGCGGATCATCGGTCGAAACCGTCACCTTCACACCCGCATCGCGCAGCCGCGCAATCGGATGGCTCGCCCAATCGGGATAGACCCCAAGCGCCACATTTGAGCCGGGGCACACCTCCAGAACGATGCCGCGTTCGGCAAGATCGTCGACCAGCGCGGGATCGTCGATCGCCTGCACGCCGTGGCCAATGCGCGAAACGCCCAGTTCCAGCGCCTCGCGGATGCTGGCCGGACCGCCCCATTCGCCGGCATGGCAGGTCAGACCCAGCCCCGCCTCGCGCGCCGCATCATAGCTCCAGGCGAAATCGGTGGCTTTGCCCATGGCCTCGGCCCCGCCCATCCCAAAGCCGGTAACCCAGTTGCCCGCGGTTTCTGCGGCGCAAATTGCGGTTTTCCGCCCGCGCTCTGCGCCAAAATGGCGGATCAGCGTGACGATGGCGCGGCTGTCCACGCCCTGCGCGCGCATCTTGTCGGCCACTTCGGTCATCGCCGCCAGATAGTCGCGCCAGGCGGCCAGATCACCGCCGCCGCAGAATTCGGGCGACACGAACAATTCGGCATAGATCACCCCCTGCTCGCCGCATTCCTCCAGCACCGATTGCAGAAGGCGTGCATAATCCTGCGGCGTTTTCAGCACGCTTGTCGCGGCCTCGTAGACGCTGAGAAATTCGTTGAAATCCTTATAGGCGTAATGGCCCCTTTCATCGAACACGCCGGTCAGATCGGCGCGTTTCTCGGCGGCCAGACCGCGGATAAAAGCAGGCATTGCCGCACCTTCAAGGTGAAGGTGCAGTTCGGTCTTCTTGATGTCTTTCATAGGAAACTTGTGCCTTTTTTTGTTGTTATTGGCAGGTTCAGGGCGTCCAGAACCGATGCGCCGATATCGCTGAAGCCAACCTGACCGACAGGTTGCACGCCGCGCCACCATCCCAGAACCGGCACCCGTTCGCGCGTGTGATCGGTGCCGGTCCAACTGGGGTCGTTGCCGTGATCGGCGGTAAAGATGGCCAGATCGCCGGGGCGCAGGGTTGCAAGAAAACGCCCGGCCACACCATCGAACCATTCCAGTTGCGCTGCATAGCCCGGCACATCCCGCCTATGGCCGAAATTAGTGTCGAATTCGACGAAATTGGCAAAGGTCAGGCTGCCCGGTTCGGCCTCGGTTCCAAGGCGGATCAGGTGATCGGCCAGATCGGCATCGGATTTGCCCTTGTGAAGATGGGCAATGCCGCGATGGCTGAAGATATCGCCGATCTTGCCGATCGCGTGGGTGACGCGGCCATGGGCTGCGGCAATGTCCAGGATGGTGTCCGAGGGCGGCGCGATGGCGAAATCCCGGCGATTTGGGGTGCGCTTGAACGTGGCTGCGTCCGCGCCCAGAAAGGGCCGCGCGATGACCCGACCCACCCGCATTTCGTGCAGCAGCGGCGCCAGTTCCTCGCACAGGCGCAACAGACGCTCTAATCCGAAGGTCTCTTCATGCGCTGCGATCTGCAGGACACTGTCTGCTGATGTATAGCAGATCGGCCAGCCGCTGCGCAGATGTTCCTCGCCCAATTCCTCGATGATCGTGGTCCCCGAGGCATGGCAGTTGCCCAGGATGCCATCGGTGCCGGCCAAGGCGCAGATGCGGGCGGTGACCTCGGGCGGAAAGCTGGGCTGGGTATCGGGGAAATAATGCCAATCCCAGGGCACCGGAACGCCTGCGATCTCCCAATGCCCCGACGGCGTGTCCTTGCCGTTGGATATTTCGGTCGCGGCGCCCCACAGCCCCTGCGGTTCAGCGCCCAGACCCGGGGCATCGAGACCCGAGGCCAGCCGAACTGCCGCACCAAGACCCAGCCCATCCAGAACCGGCATGGTCAGTGCTCGCGCTTCGGCAATATGGCCCACGGTGTTCGAGCCGGTGTCGGGTCGGCCGTCATTGAAGAACTGCGCCGCATCGGGGGCGCCGCCGATCCCGACGCTATCCATGACGATCAGAAAGACGCGGCCTTCAGTCATCGGCAGTGATCCTCTCGCGAACAAGCGGGCCGGCAGCCGGTGCCTCACCCATGTGATAGGCCGCCTGAACGGCGGCGATGGCGACCTGGGCTGCATCCTCGGTGCGTGCGTGCACCGTGGCGAGGGGCCTGTCGAAGCCGGCCTCTTCACCCGGTCGCAGCAAATCTGTCAAGCCCACCGCAGGATCAATCGGCTGACCGGCATGGACCCGCCCGCCCCCAAGCGCCACGACGACGTGACCCAAGGCGGTTGTATCGATGGACCGCACCTGCCCTTGTGCGGGCACTGGCTGGATGATCGGCGCACGCGGCAGTTGGCCGGGGTTTTCCAGCAGATCCGACGGCCCGCCTTGCGCCGCGATCATGCGCGCGAAACGCTCGGCGGCGCGACCGTCCTCCAGCGCCAAGAGGGCCAGTTCCGGATCCAACCCGCCAAGCCGCAAGCATTCGCGCGACAGATCCAGAGACAGCTCGCGCAAGCGGCCACCCTGCCCCGTAAGAACCTGAATGACCTGCGAAACCTCAACCGCGTTTCCTGCCGCACGCGCCAGCGGCTGATCCATATCCGTGATCAGGGCCGAGGTCCGGCAGCCCGCGCCATTGGCCGTCTGAACCAGTGCCCGCGCCAGATCACGGGCGGCCTGCATATCCGCCATGAACGCGCCCGAGCCGACCTTGACGTCCAGCACCAGCGCGTCCGAGCCGACAGCCAGCTTTTTCGACAGGATCGAGGCCGTGATCAGATCAATGCTCTCGACCGTGCCGCTTTCGTCGCGAATCGCATAGAGCCTGCGATCCGCAGGGGCCAGATCGCTGCTGGCCGAGACAATGGCACAGCCGGTATCTTCAACCACACGGCGAAACTGTTTCTCGTCCAGATCGGCAATGAAGCCCGGGATCGACTCCAACTTGTCCAGCGTGCCGCCCGTATGGCCCAGCCCGCGCCCCGAGATCATCGGCACATACGCGCCGCAAGCCGCCAGAATCGGTGCAACGATCAGGCTGACCGTATCGCCGATGCCGCCGGTCGAGTGTTTGTCGAGAACCGGCCCCGGCAGGTCCCAGTCCAGCACATCGCCGGTATCGCGCATCGCACGGGTCAGCGCCACGCGTCCCTTGGTCCCGATCCCGCAGGTCAGAACAGCCATCGCGAAAGCGCCGGCTTGTGCATCGCTGACAGAACCGTCGGCCAGCCCGCGTGCAATCAGCGCCGCGCCAGCATCGTCCAGCAGGCCCCCATCGCGTATCCGGGCAATGACAGGGCGCGGATCGCTCATGTCGCGTTGCGCATGTGGCTGGCGTCGAAACGTCCGGGCAGCAGGTCGGCAATGGTCGTTTCCAGACGTCCGCCCCCGGTCGTTGCCAATGTGACCGGCACGTCGCCCGCGCCGAATTCGGCCAGCTTTTGACGGCAACCGCCGCAAGGGGGCACCGGATCGGGGCTGTCGGCAATCACCGCAACTTCGACCAGTTGTGTCTCGCCGGCCGCAACCATGGCGGCGATGGCACCGGCCTCGGCGCAGGTGCCCTCGGGATAGGCGACGTTCTCGACATTGCAGCCGCGATAAACGGTGCCCGACGCAGCGCGAACCGCTGCGCCGACCTTGAATTTCGAATAGGGCACATAGGCCATTTCCCGCACTTCGCGAGCCGCATCGACAAGGGACATGCCTCACCTCCTGAAAACTGCTGGGCAGTGTCGCGCCGGCGCGATCGCATTGCAAGCCGCGCTACGCTTGTGAGCGGCTGGGGAAATGGGCTAACCATTGTAAAATGACGGTACGTCATAGTCCGGGGGAGACAGCAGCATGGAAGACCGCAGGCAGGATAGCGCACGGCAATCGGCGTTGGATTATCACGAATTTCCACGCCCCGGCAAGCTGGAGGTCCGGGCCACCAAGCCCCTCGCCAACGGTCGTGACCTCTCGCGCGCCTATTCACCCGGCGTGGCCGAAGCCTGTCTAGAGATCAAGGACGATCCTGCCAATGCCAGCCGCTATACCGCGCGCGCCAATCTGGTGGCCGTGGTCACCAATGGCACGGCTGTGCTGGGGCTGGGCAATATCGGCGCGGCCGCATCCAAGCCGGTCATGGAGGGCAAGGCCGTCCTGTTCAAGAAGTTCGCCAATATCGACTGCTTCGACATCGAGATAAACGAATCCGACCCGGAAAAGCTGGCCGATATCGTCTGCGCGCTGGAACCCACCTTTGGCGCAATCAACCTTGAGGATATCAAGGCGCCGGACTGTTTCGTGGTCGAACGCCTGTGCCGCGAGCGGATGAATATTCCCGCCTTTCACGACGATCAGCACGGCACCGCCATTGTCGTGGGCGCGGCGGCGACCAATGCGCTGCGCGTCGCGGGCAAACGTTTCGAGGATATCAAACTGGTGTCCACCGGCGGCGGCGCAGCAGGCATCGCCTGCCTTGAGATGCTGGTCAAGCTGGGAGTGAAGCGCGAAAATATCTGGCTGTGTGACATTCATGGGCTGGTCTACTCGGACCGTGCCGAAGACATGAACCCGCAAAAGGCGGCCTTCGCGCAGAGCAGCGACCTGCGCAGTCTGGATCAGGTGATCGAAGGGGCCGACATGTTCCTGGGCCTGTCCGGCCCCGGTGTACTGAAGCCCGAAATGGTGGCCAGGATGACCGGCGCGCCGATCATCTTTGCGCTGGCCAACCCAACGCCGGAAATCCTGCCCGACGACGCCCGTGTGGTCGCACCCGATGCGATCATTGCCACGGGTCGCAGCGATTTCCCCAACCAGGTGAATAACGTCCTGTGTTTCCCCTTCATCTTCCGGGGTGCGCTGGATGTGGGCGCGACCACCATCAATGACGAGATGGAGATCGCTTGCGTCGAAGGCATCGCCGCCCTCGCCCGCACCACAACCGCCGCCGAGGCCGCCGCTGCCTATCGCGGCGAGACGCTGACATTCGGGCCGGAATACCTGATCCCGAAACCCTTCGATCCGCGCCTGATCGGCATCGTGTCGACCGCCGTTGCCCGCGCCGCGATGGAAACCGGCGTCGCCACCCGCCCGATCGAGGATCTGGACGCCTACAAACGCAAGCTCGACGGCTCGGTCTTCCGCTCGGCGCTGATCATGCGTCCGGTCTTCGAGGCCGCCGCCACCACTGCGCGCAATATCGTCTTTGCCGAGGGCGAGGACGAGCGCGTGCTGCGCGCCGCCAACGCGATGATCGAGGAAACCACCGATGTGCCGATCCTGATCGGCCGCCCCGAGGTTATCGAGATGCGGGCCGAACGCGCCGGTCTGCCGATCCGCCCGGACAAGGATTTCCAGATCGTGAACCCGGAAAACGACCCGCGCTATCGCGACTACTGGGAGACGTATCACCACCTGATGGCGCGGCGCGGCGTATCGCCCGATATCGCGCGCGCGATCATGCGGACCAACACCACCGCGATCGGCAGCGTCATGGTGCATCAGGGAGAGGCCGACAGCCTGATCTGCGGAACCTTCGGTCAGTATAGCTGGCACCTGCAATATGTGCAGCAGATCCTGGCGCGCGGCGGGTTGCACCCGGTCGGTGCGCTGTCGATGATCATCCTCGAAGACGGCCCGTTGTTCATCGCCGATACGCAGGTCCATCACGACCCCTCGCCACATGAGGTCATGGAGGCCGCCATCGGCGCGGCGCGCCATGTCCGCCGCTTTGGCGTGACCCCGCGCGTCGCCCTTTGCAGCCATTCGCAATTCGGCAATCTCGACACCCCCGGCGGCCGCAAGATGCGCGAGACGATGGATCTGCTGACCGGCCACGAGGTGGATTTCATGTTCGACGGCGAAATGCAGGTCGACAGCGCCCTTGACCCTGAACTGCGCGATCGCATTTTCCCAGGCTCGGCGCTGGAGGGCACGGCGAATGTGCTGATCTTTGCCGGCAGCGACGCAGCATCCGGCGTCCGAAACGCGCTGAAAATGCGGGCGGGCGGGCTGGAGGTCGGACCGATCCTGATGGGCATGGGCAACCGCGCCCATATCGTGACGCCCTCGATCACCGCGCGTGGATTGCTGAACATGAGTGCGCTGGCCGGCACCCCGGTCACGCATTACAGCTGAACACCGCCGCCACGCGGCCAAATGTCGCATGTTAGCGGTTTCTCCGCCCGGTCGCGGCGCAGCATTGTTGCGCTGCAAGGTCGCGCGGCCTAACAAAGTGACGCATGTAATCGGAAGGGGGACCGATGGGCTATCGTGAGGTTTACAAAAGCTGGCAAGCTGATCCCGAGGCCTTTTGGATCGAACAATCTCAGGCGATTGACTGGGACCGTGCACCGACCCGCGCGCTGTTCGACCAGGGGCCGGTGGGCGAATGGTTTGCCGATGGCATGGTCAACACCTGCTGGAATGCCGTCGACCGGCATGTAAAGGCCGGACGCGGCAACCAGCCTGCGATCATTCACGACAGCCCCATCACCGACAGCCAGCAGACCATCACCTACGGCGAATTACAGGAACGCGTGGCCGGTCTGGCCGGCGCATTGGCTGCGCACGGTATAGGTCTGGGCGACCGGGTCATCGTATATATGCCGATGATCCCCGAGGCGCTGGTCGCGATGCTGGCCTGCGCCCGGATCGGCGCTGTCCATTCCGTCGTTTTCGGCGGCTTTGCCGCACATGAACTGGCCGTGCGTATCAATGATGCACAGCCCAAGGCAATCATCGCGGCCTCTTGCGGGTTAGAGCCGGGCCGGGTTGTCGAATACAAACCTCTTTTGGACCGCGCCATCGATGAGGCCACTCACCAGCCCGACTTTACCGTTATTTTCCAGCGCCCCGAGCATCAGGCCGCGATGATCTCGGGCCGCGATCTCGACTGGCATGACGTGCAGCAGGGCACCGAACCTGCTGATTGCGTGCCCGTGCCCGGCAATCACCCCGCCTATGTGCTGCATACCAGCGGCACGACCGGCCAGCCCAAAGGGGTCATCCGCGCCACAGGTGGCCATCTGGTCGCGCTGCAATGGTCGATGAAGAATATCTACGGCATCGATCCGGGCGATGTGTTCTGGGCCGCCTCTGACGTGGGCTGGGTCGTGGGTCACAGCTATATCTGCTATGCGCCGCTGATCGCTGGCGCCACCACCATCGTTTTCGAGGGCAAACCCGTGGGCACCCCCGATGCGGGCACCTTCTGGCGGGTGATCCAGGATCACGGCGTCAAAAGCTTTTTCACCGCGCCCACCGCCATCCGCGCCGTCAAGCGCGAAGATCCCCATGGCGAGTTCATCGGCAAATACGATCTGTCTTGCCTGAAAGCCCTTTTTCTGGCCGGAGAGCGCGCCGATCCAGACACGATCCAATGGGCCGAGGATCACCTGAAGGTTCCCGTTATCGACCACTGGTGGCAGACGGAAACAGGCTGGGCGATCGCCGCCAACCCCTTCGGCATCGAGTTGTTGCCCGTCAAGAAAGGCAGCCCGACCCTGCCCATGCCCGGCTATGATGTGCAGATCCTCGATGAGGCCGGCCATCCGGTCCCTGCCGGCACGCTTGGCGCGATCGCCGTGAAACTGCCCCTGCCGCCCGGCACGCTGCCGACATTGTGGAATGCCGAGGATCGGTTCCGCAAATCCTATCTGGATCACTTTCCAGGCTATTACGAAACCGGTGATGCGGGCTACGTGGATGAGGACGGCTATCTCTACATCATGGCGCGCACCGATGACGTCATCAACGTCGCCGGCCACCGCCTGTCCACCGGCGCCATGGAAGAGGTGCTGTCGGGGCACCCCGCGGTTGCCGAATGCGCGGTGATCGGCGCGGCTGACAGTCTGAAAGGTCAGGCGCCGCTTGGGTTTCTGTGCCTGAAAAAGGGCGTCGAGATGTCAGATGAGCAGGTGGTCAAAGAGGTCGTCGCCCGCGTCCGCAACGAAATCGGCCCCGTCGCCGCCTTCAAGACCGCCGTTGTGGTGGATCGCCTGCCCAAGACCCGGTCGGGCAAGATCCTACGCGCCACCATGACCAAGATCGCAGACGGCGAGGAGTTCAAGACGCCCGCCACCATCGACGACCCGGTGATCCTGGACGAAATCGCCGAGGCGCTTCTGACGGTCGGATATCCCGCCAGGTCATAGGCAAGCGCCAGTGCTTGCCGGAATGCCCCAGACCCACCAGCGCCCGGTCAATGCCAGCCGGGCCAGCGCCGCGCGTTGACGAAAGGGCGAGACGGCGGCGATCTCAGCGCCGATATCGCCGCCATTTGCCACAAGCTGACCAAGAACGCCCGCAGCACCCGGCCCAGCAAACAGCGCCGCCGCCGCACTGCGCGGCACCGTGCGACGCGCAGCGCGCGCCGCCGCGAGTGCATCAACGCCCGCCTGCGCCAACGCAGCGACCTGTTGGGGCTGGTCATCAAGCAGCCCAAGACCAAGGCTCTGCAGTTGCGGCAACGCCCCGAGCCATGCGGCAAGACCCTGACCCCGCCCCTGTGCCAGCACCGCATCACGCGAGGCATCGCTGGCACCAAGCGCCTTTGCTGCCGCCCACATCAGCCCGCCCGCCGTCGCGTTGACATAGTCCAGCACCTCACCCGGCCGCGCAAACGGCTCGCGCGCGCAGTCACGCTCTCGCGCCTCGGCCAGCGGCACCAGCGATCCCGCCGCCTCGCCCCAAACCTGCCACAAGGGGCCAAGCACGTCATGCGAGGGCGGCGCGGTGCCCTGCCCCATCTCGGCCAGCCGGTCGATCCACCATTGCAGCCGCATCCGGGCCAGCATCGGTTCATTCGACTGAAACGGCGCGCGGGCAAGTTCCAGATTAAGCGCATATAGCGTCAGCAGTTTGTCGCGGCTTTGTGGCGCGGCGGCCAGAACCGCGCCAAAGCGATCCGGGTCGTGCTCTTGCAGCATCGCCGAACAGGTTTCCAGCGTCATGCCGGCGTCACGCCATCGCGGATCAGTTTCCAGGTGATCGCGTCGATCAGCGCATCAAAGCTGGCATCCACGATATTGGCCGAGACCCCGACGGTGGACCATATCCGGCCCTTGCCATCGGCGCTGTCAATGGTCACGCGGGTCGCCGCATCGGTGCCGCCCTGGGTGATGCGCACACGGAAATCGACCAGTTGCATGTCGTCGATGGCATGCTGATATGGCCCCAGATCCTTGGCCAGCGCCCGCCACAGCGCGTTGACAGGCCCGCGGTCGCCGCCCTCTGCATCCAGGCTTTCACTGACCGACAGAACGCGCTGATCGCCCAGATGCACCACAACCACAGCCTCGGATACCGATATCCGCTGGCCCTTGGCATTCAGCCGCCGCTCGACCGTGACGCGGTAGCGGTCGACGTCGAAAAAGCGCGGCAGCAACCCCAGTTCGCGCCGCGCCAGCAGATCGAAACTGGCCTGAGCGCCGTCAAAGGCAAAGCCCTCATCCTCGCGCTGCTTGACCAGATCCAGAATGCGGCCAAGCGCCGGATCGCCGGGTTCAACCGACAGTCCGGCATCGGCCAACCGTGCGCGCAGGTTCGATTGCCCCGCCTGATTGGACATCGGAATGACCCGCGCGTTGCCGACCAGGGCCGGCTCGATATGTTCATAGGTCGCGGGGTTTTTCAGGATCGCGCTGGCATGCAGCCCGGCCTTGTGCGCGAATGCCGACGCACCGACATAGGGTGCCGCGCGCAAGGGCACCCGGTTCAATATCTCATCCAGCCGGTGCGACATGAGGATCAACCGTTGCAGCGCCGCATCGCTGATCTGGGTTTCGAACCGGCTGGCATAGGGCTCCTTGAGCTTCAGCGTCGGGATCAGGCTTGTCAGGCTGGCATTGCCGCAGCGTTCGCCCAGACCGTTCAGCGTGCCTTGAACCTGCCGCGCGCCCGCGTCGATGGCGGCCAGCGAACAGGCCACGGCATTGCCGGTATCGTCATGGGTGTGAATGCCCAGATGATCACCGGGAATGCCTGCGGCGATCACCTCTGCGACGATCTGGCCGACCTCGCCGGGCAAGGTGCCGCCATTCGTATCGCAAAGCACGATCCAGCGCGCCCCGGCCTCATAGGCCGCGCGCAAACAGGACAGCGCATAGTCGCGGTCGGCCTTCCAGCCGTCAAAGAAATGTTCAGCGTCAAACAGCGCCTCGCGGCTGGCGGCCACATGGGCCAGCGAGTCGCGGATATTGGCCAAGTTTTCGTCCAGCGAGATCCCAAGCGCCTCGGTCACATGGAACACATGGGTCTTGCCGACCAGACAGACGGCGGGAGTGCCCGCGTTCATCACCGCCGCCAGCACATCGTCATTTTCAGCAGAGCGCCCAGCGCGCTTGGTCATTCCAAACGCGGTCATCGTGGCGCGGGTCTTGGGCGTATCAGTGAAAAACTCACTGTCGGTCGGGTTCGCCCCGGGCCAGCCGCCCTCGATATAATCGACGCCCAGTTCATCCAGCATCCGCGCAATCTCGAGCTTTTCCGCGGTCGAGAACTGCACGCCCTGCGTCTGCTGCCCGTCACGCAGGGTCGTGTCGTAGAGGTAGAGGCGGTCGGCCATTACCGACCCCAACGCTTACATATCTCTTGCATCTCAAGGGCCATTTCTTCTTCCCAATCACTGCCTTCAGTCGGAGGCGGAAAAATGACTCTGGCACCCTCTTTTGTAATTTCGGGACGAAGTCCCAAGCTTTCCATGTCCCGTTTGATACCGTCAGCTTTTTCGAATTCCTTCGCCTTCCGAAATGATACCCAAGTCTCTTGCAAGATTTTGACAAGGGCGACCAGCTTTGGGGACGAACTCGTCTCTTGCGCCCAGTCGCCCATCTTCTCTTCGAGCAAACCGAGGAGCCGAGCTGAGCTAACAAACTTCCCTATTGCGTCTGGGTCTTTCGAAGCCTCATCCGCTAGTTCATGAAGCCGCGCAATCGCCCTCGACACATTGAGGTCATCAGCGAGGAAATTAATCAACTGCTCGTCGGGATTACTTGATCCATGCACATCGCCTGCGATACCGCGCCAATAGCGCAACGTGCCTTCGGCCTGCTTAGCCTTTTCAGCTGTCCAGTCCATCGGCTTGCGGTAATGCGTGGACAGCATCACAAAGCGGATCACCTCGCCCGGCACGCCCCCACCTTCTTCGGCAGGGCGGTCCAGCAGATCGCGCACGGTGAAGAAATTGCCCAATGATTTGGACATTTTCTTTCCCTCAACCTGCAACATCTCGTTGTGCAGCCACACATTGGCGAAATCGGCCTTTGGGTGGGCGCAGCAGCTTTGGGCGATCTCGTTTTCATGATGCGGGAATTGCAGGTCGATGCCACCGCCGTGGATATCGAACGACTCGCCCAGCAGTTCCGCCGCCATGGCCGAGCATTCGATATGCCAGCCCGGACGCCCGCGCCCCCAGGGGCTGTCCCAGCCCGGCAGATCGTCGTCCGACGGTTTCCACAAAACGAAATCCATCGGATCGCGCTTGAAGGGCGCCACCTCGACCCGCGCGCCGGCGATCATGTCATCGACCGAACGGCCCGACAGCTTGCCGTATTTGTCATATGAGCGCACGTCGAACAGCACATGCCCCTCTGCCGCATAGGCGTGGCCGCCGTCGATCAGGGTTTCGATCATGGCGATCATCTGCGCGATATATTCGGTCGCGCGGGGTTCGTGATCGGGGCGGTCGGCGCCGAGCGCGTCCATATCAGCGTGATACCAAGCGATGGTTTCATCCGTCCGCTCGGTGATCAGCTCTTCCAGCGACAAGGGGCTGCCTGCCGCCTTTCGGCGCTGCGCCTCGGCGTTGATCTTGTCGTCCACGTCGGTGAAATTGCGCACATAGGTGACGTGGTCGGGGCCGTAAATATGGCGCAGCAGCCGGACCAGCACGTCAAACACCAGAACGGGCCGCGCATTGCCCAGATGCGCGCGGTCATAGACGGTGGGGCCGCACAGATACAGCCGCACATTCGACGGGTCGATCGGCGTGAAATCCTCTTTCGCCCGCGTCTTCGTGTTCGTCAGCCGGATCTGGACCATTTTTCGTCCCCTGTCAGATAGAGCCTGCCGCTTACACCTTCGGCCCAAAGCTTTCCACCCATTCGATCAGGCGCGGCAGGCTGTGGCGTTTGAGATCGTAGCCGTCCAGAATGGTTTGCCGCGCCGTCGCCTTCAGCCGGGGCGCATCCGGGTCGCCCTCGAGACCCCGTATCAACGCCGCCGACAGCGCCGGTACGTCGAAAAAGGGCACCATGCGGCCATTCTGACCGTCGCGGACCACCTCGCGCACCGGCTCTGTATCCGAGGCGACGATATAGGCGCCCGTGGACATGGCCTCGGTCAGTGACCAGGACAGCACGAACGGATAGGTCAGGTAGCAATGGACCCGCGCCAGTTGCAGCAGCGACAGGTAGTCGGCATAGGGCACTCGCCCCAGGAAATGCACGCGCGACAGGTCCAGCTTGCTGTCCAGTTCGGCCAGCATCCTGGCCTTCCAACTGGGTGCGTCCTTGGGCTTGCTGCCATAGCTGACACCATCGCCGCCCACCAGCACCACCTGCGCATCGGGCCGCGCGGCCAGCACCTGCGGCAGGGCGCGCATGAAGATGTGAAACCCGCGATAGGGCTCCAGCGAGCGGTTGACGAAGCTGATCACCTCATCGCCGGCGCGCAGCACATTGCCATTGGGCAGGGTCAGGCTGGCGTTGGGGTTCGGGCAGACATGATCGGTGTCAATCCCGTCATGGATCGTGGTGATCTTGCTGCGCAGTTCGGCCGGAAAGCTGTCGGCCTGATAGGTCGTCGGCGCCAGTGCCGCGTCAGCCTGCACCAAACCCTGTATCAGATGGGCCGAGCGTGTGACCGTCATGAACCGCCCGCCATCAGAACCGGGACTGATCTCGGGATCAAAGCCTACATCCTGGCCATGGGTGCGATACATCAACTCGGCATAGACCAGCAGCTTTGCCTCGGGCCAGATTTCGCGCAAAAACAGTGTCTCGCCCCAGCCTGAATGCCCAAAGATGACATCTGGCGTGTAGTTGTGGCGATCCCGCAGCGCCCGGCAGCCGCGCGCGGCCAGCAGCCCGCGTTCGGCATGTTCGGCATAGCTGCGTGCCAAAGCCGAGCTTAGCTGCAGTTCAGGCGGTTCCGCATATCGGACCGTGCGCACCGGGCTGGCGCGTTCGTTCTTTTCGTCGGTCAGCGCCAGAACGTCATGCCCGCGCGCCGCCAGGGCCGGGGCCAGATGCAGGAACTGACCGGGAAAATTCTGATGTACAAACAGGATACGCATGATCGGGTGATAGCGCGGCACATGCCCCCCGGCAACGCAGGATCGAGGACTCGACAGCTACCCCGAATTGAGCCAAGACCATGCCCAAGGGGCCAGAGCGCCCGTCATCCTGACCGAAAGCCCCGCATGTCCGATTTCCTCATCCTGTTCATCGCCGGGCTGATCGGCGGCGTCATGAATGCTGTTGCGGGCGGCGGCACGTTCATCACCTTTCCCGCGCTGGTCTTTGCCGGCATTCCGCCTGTTGCGGCGAACGCGACGGCGACCGTGGCTGCCCTGCCCGGCTATCTGGCCGCCGCGATCAGCTTTCGCCGCGAGGTCCTGACCGTTCCGCGCGCCCAGCTGATCCGCCTGACCATCTGGACGGTGGTCGGTTCAGCCATCGGCTCGGGCCTGCTGCTGGTCAGCTCGAACGCGGCCTTTTCGGCGCTGGTGCCGTTTCTGCTGCTGGCGGCGACGGTGATCTTTCTCAAGGACGGGGCAATCCGCACCTTTGCCGCACGGCACGCCCGCGAGGTTGTGCCCTTTGGCATCGCGACGCTGCTGCCGGTGGCGATCTATGGCGGCTATTTCAACGGCGGGCTCGGTATCGTCCTTTTGGCGTTGTTCGCGCTGTGGGGCATGACCGATCTGAACCAGATGAACGGGCTGAAAAGCTGGCTCAGCTTTGCGCTGTCGCTGATCAGCTTTGCGATCTTTGCGATCGGTGGCATGGTGGTCTGGGGGCCTGCCGCGGTGATGGCCGTGGGCACCATCGCCGGCGGTCTGCTGGGCGCGCCTGTCTCGCGACGTATTCCAATGGCCGGCCTGCGCGCATTGATCGCCGCAATCGGCTTTGGCATGACCATCATCTTCTTCTTGCGCTTGTATAACGGAGGCTAACATGAGCGATATCAAACGGATCGAAACCGGCCAGCGGATGAGCCAGGCGGTGATCCATAATGGCACCGTCTATCTGGCCGGACAGGTCGGCACTGCCGGCGCATCCGTGACTGACCAGACCAAGGCCATTGTGTCGCAAATCGAGACGCTGCTGAAAAAGGCCGGCAGCGACAAGACGCGGATGCTTTACGCGCAGATCTGGTTGGCGGATATGGCTGATTTTGCGGAAATGAACGCCGTCTGGGATGCCTGGGTGCCAGCGGGCAATGCCCCCGCGCGCGCCGCGGGCGAAGCCAAATTGGCCACGCCGGAATATACGGTCGAGATCATCGTGACGGCCGCGGCCGGCTGATCGCATCCAGTACCGAGCGCGCCGCGCGAAGGCCCGGCGCCTCACCCCCTTTGCCAAGGCGTTCCATCGTCAGGTCCATCGCCTCGAACTGCGCCTTGCGTGCGGGCATGTCTTCCAGTGTTGTCAGCAGCGCATCGGCCAGCGGGCCGGGTTGGCAGGCATTGCCCAGAAACTCTGGCACGACCCGCGTCTCGCTGACCAGATTGACCAGCGTGACGGTATCGGTCTTGAGCAGCATCCCGACAAGCCAGCGCGACAGCGGCGCCATGTCATAGCCCACCACCATCGGCACGCGATTGGCCGCCAGTTCCAGACTGACCGTGCCCGATGCCGCCAGCGCCAGATCGGCTGCGGCAAAGGCCGCACGTTTCTGTTCGTCCTCTTCGACCACGATGGGCTCGGTGGGCCAGCGCCGGGTCATGTCGCGCACCATGCGTGCGACACCCGGCACGGTTGGGATAACGACGCGGATCTCGGGCACCCGGTCGCGCAGCCGCATAAGTGCCTCGTCAAAGCGTGGCCCTAACCGCGCGACCTCGCCCTTGCGCGAGCCGGGCAGGCACAGCACCACCGGCGCATCCGCTGCGATGTCGTGCGCCACGCGAAAGGCATTCGCCTCATCCGCGCCGGCCACAGGTTCGGCCACGATCGGATGACCGACGAAATCACAGGTCATTCCGGCGGCCCGCATCAGAGGCGGCTCGAAGGGCAGGATCGCCAGCACATGGTCGACCACCTCGGCCATTTTCAGCGCCCGACCGGGTCGCCAGGCCCAGACAGACGGCGCGACATAGTGAATGGTCTTCAGATCGGGGTTCAGCGCCCGCGCCTGACGCGCCACGCGCAGGCAGAAATCAGGGCTGTCGATGCCGATCAGGGCGTCGGGCGCGGTCTCGGCCACCGCCTTGGCCGTTTCGGCGATGCGGCGTTTGAGATGGCGGTATTTCGGCAGCACCTCCATGATGCCCATGACCGACAGCTCATCCATGTCAAAGCGGCTCTGCAGGCCCTCGGCCTGCATGCGTGGACCACCGACCCCGTCGAAGCTGACCGAGGGCTGCAATTCGCGCAGCCCCGCCATCAACGCACCGCCAAGCGCATCACCCGAAACCTCGCCTGCGATCATGAACAGCTTCATCGTGTCACCCCGATACCGGCTGCCCGCCACACGAACGGACGGGTATGTTCACTTCAAAATAACCGATCAGCCTGAGCGCGACCACAGAAACACGCCCGCATCGCGCGCGCGCCTGGCCGTTTCATCCCGATCCAGCAAGATCACGCTGCCCGCCTGCCAGGCAATGCCCGCCAAACCGGCAGCGACCACCTGATCGACCGTGTCCGGTCCGATCGTCGGCAGATCGATACGCCGATCCTGATCCGGCTTCGGTGCCTTGTAGAACACACCGAGCGCGCCGTTCGGATTGGGCCGCAGACCTTGATGGCGGGCAACGAAATCCAGCATTGCCGCCGTCCCGGGCAACGTTTCGACCGCAAGGCACAGCCCCTGCGCGACGACACAGCCCTGGCCCAGATCCAGCGGACCTAGTGCTGCGACAATCTCGGCGCCGCGTGCCGCATCGGTCTGATCTGCGGCAGAGGGATCACCAGAAACAATGCCTTCGGGTGGGATCAAAGAGGGCATGATTTCGTCAATTCCACTGACACTTATTCCGAATTCCTCGAAAATATCCAGCACCGTGCGCAACGCCGCATCGTCGCCTGACTGCATCGCGGTCAGAATTCGGGGCACCAGTTGCGCCGTGCGCGGATCAAAGCTTGCGGGGTCCAGTGCCGGACGGCGAACCGCGCCGGCAAAGACCACATTTTCCACGCCCAGATCAGCCAGATGGTCCAGAAACGGCACCAACCGCTCTAGACGAAAGGTGCTGGCCGGGATCGGCGGGGGAAACCCCTCGAGCGCAAAGACCGGCGCATCCGGCAGGTGCTCTGCGATGGCGGGCGCAAGCCGGCCCTCGCCTGCGATAATGGCGATCTTGCTCATCTGGCGACAATCATGCGGGGCGCGGCGTCAGGAAGCTGCGATCCGAAGGACCAAGGATGAATTCCAGCACCTCGCGCTCCATCGGCGTCACCTCGCCACCTATCCGCGCCTTGGCACCGTCGCGGAACGAGCCGTGCGCCAATTCGCCCAGCATCCCGCGCAGCGCTGCGATATCGGCCCGGCTGGCCCCGCGACGCTTGAGCCCAACCAGATTGAGCCCGTCCAGATGGCCGCGCGGCCCCTGTACCAGCCCGTAGGGAATGACATCGGCCGTCACCATTGTGACCGCGCCGATCATCGCGCCACGGCCAATGCGCACCCATTGGTGCACGCCTGACAGGCCGCCGATGATCACGTCATCGTCCAGCACGCAATGGCCCGCGACCGAGGCATTGTTGACCAGGATTACCCGGTTGCCAATCTGGCAGTCATGGGCGACATGGCTGCCGGCCATGAACAGCCCGTCATCGCCGACGCGTGTCACGCCGCCCCCGCCTTCGGTGCCGGGATTCATCGTCACATATTCGCGGATCCGGTTGCGCGCCCCGATTTCCAGCGCCGCGCGTTCGCCCTTGAACTTCAGATCCTGCGGGATCTCGCCGATACAGGCGAAGGGGAAAATCACCGTTTCCTCACCTACAGAGGTCTCGCCCGTCAGCACGACATGCGATTTCAGCACCACACCGCGCGCCAACCGCACCTGCGATCCGACCACGCAGAACGGGCCGATACGGCAGTCGGGGCCGATCTCTGCGCCCGGTTCGATCACGGCAGAGGGATGGATACCGGCATCAGCCATCCGTTTTCAGATCCATCATGGCCGTGAACTCAGCCTGCGCGGCAAGCTGACCGTCGACCATGCCCTTGCCCTCGAATTTCCAGATCTTGCCACCGGCGCGTTTGACGCTGACATGCAATTCCAGCACGTCGCCGGGCACCACCATACGTCGGAACTTGCAGGCGTCGATGCCCATGAAATAGGTCAGCAACGGCTTGTCGATCACATCAAGGCTGATCCCCACCACCACAGCAGAGGTCTGCGCCATCGCCTCGACGATGGTGACGCCGGGCATGATCGGCTGATCGGGAAAATGGCCCTGGAAATGCGGCTCGTTGCTGGTCACGTTCTTGATGCCGACCGCGCTTTCGAAGGGCACGATGTCGCGCACCTTGTCGATGAACAGAAACGGATAGCGATGCGGGATGATCCGCTTGATCAGACTCAGGTCGGCCTCGGTATTGGGGGCCGGCTTGCGCTCGGTCTCGGGCATGTCTGTCCCTCCTGCGGCTACGGGTTGGCGTTCGGGTTAGCAACGCGGTGACGGCTTGGCAAGCTTATCGCGCCGTGGCTCGGCGGCCCTCGGCCAGCCACCCGGCCAGCATCAGCCCAGCGATCAGGCCCAACCAGGCCCATGCCGGCAGCAACGGGCGCCGCGAAAGGCCTGTGACAGTGGCGGCCTCACGCGGGGTGATGGCGATCCACTGACCGCCCACACCCTGGCCATGCGCGGTGCGACCCTCGGCGATGGTGCGCAGATTGGGCACACCATCAGACAGGCGCAGCACCGCGCCGCCGGTGGCCTCTGACAGCGGGCCAAGCTTGGCATCGCTGGCCACGGTTTCCTCGAATTCCTTCGGTGCCGCCGGACCCAGTACGATGACGCGCGTCATCTCGCCTTCGCTTAGCCGGTAAAGGCCCGGACCGGGCGCCTGCCAGTCGGCGGTAAAGCGGCCCGGTTCGCTTTCGCTCAGCTCGATATCGGTTTGGCTGCCATCAGGGGCCGTGATGGTTACGGGCCCGATCGTTTCGGCCATGCTGCGACGGGTGACGCGCAGCGCAAGCCCCGGCAGTTGAGCGGCCAGCAGGGCCTCTTCTTCCAGATCGGGTTCCTGCATCGACCAATGGGCGATGCGGCGCAGCAGTTCCAACTGCGGACCGCCGCCTTCAAAACCGCGCCCCCATAGCCAGACCTGATCGCTGGTCAGCATCGCGACGCGTCCTTCATCAACACGGTCCATGATCAGCAGCGGCAGATCATCCTGCCCGGTCATCACCACCGAGCCGCGATCAAGCGTGACTTCGCCCATGCGGATCCAGCGGCCCCAATCGCCCTCGGACGGTGCCTCGGCGTCAGCGGCGGGCGCCCCCGGCAGACCCGTGGTCACGGGATGTCGCCTGCCCGCATCGGTCAGTTGCGGGGTAAAGGGCTGCTCGATCACGCGGCCGGTCGGGCGGGCCGGCAGGATCTCACTCAGGGGCGACAGGTTCAGGCTTTCGACGCTGGACATCTCTGGTCCCGCCGCGACCAGCACCGCACCGCCATCGCGGACATAGCGCACGATATTGCGGAAATAATCTGGCGGCAGAATGCCGCGGACGCGATAGCGATCAAAGATGATCAGGTCGAAATCTTCGATCCGTTCAAGAAACAATTCGCGCGTAGGAAAGGCGATCAGCGACACCTGATTGACCGGCACGCCATCGGATTTCTCGGGCGGGCGCAGGATGGTAAAGTGGATCAGATCAACGGCGGCGTCCGATTTCAGCAGATTGCGCCACGTGCGTTCGCCGGCATGCGGCTCGCCCGAGACCAGCAGCACGCGCAGCCGGTCGCGCACGCCGGTGATGGTGACGGCGGCCGAATTGTTCCGATCGGTCAACTCGCTGTCATCGGGCGAGTCGAAGCCCAGTTGAATGACGTTCTGCCCGGCATGATCCGGCGTGACCGGCAGTTCCAGCGATACGCCCGGCGGCACGGCAAAGACCTGTTCAGGCCCGCCATCCAGGCTGATACGCAGATTGGCCGAGCTGCCTGCAATGTCGTCGGGCACCGCGCCCTGATCCTCGATCCGCAGGCGGATGCGGACCTCTTCGTCGATCAGGCCAAAGGCCGGGGCCTCTTCGATCACCAGACGCCGGTCCCAGTCATCGGGATTTCCGGTCAGCAAGGTGTGAACCGGCGCCGGAGCATTGGCCGGGATCATCGGTGTGTCATGGGCCTGCCCGTCGGTGACGGAAATAATGCCAGCGATGCGGGCATCGGGCTCGGCTGCGATGGCGCGGGTCAGGGCGGTGCCGATCAGACTGCCATCGGGATCATCGCCAACGGTCACGCGACGCAATTCGGTGTCGGGCAAGGCCGCAATCTCGGTCGCCAGCGATTCTATCGCGGCATCGGTCTGGCCATTGCGGTCCGGCAGGGATTGGCTGGCGCTGCGATCATCCAGCAGGATAACGATATCGGACAGCCCGGCACGCGCGCCGATTTCCAATGCAGGCCCGGCAAGGGCTGCAGCCGCAGCCAGCCCGGCCAGACCACGCCAGGCCCAGCCCCGCAGGCCGCGCCACAGGGCAAACCCTGCCATCGCCAATGCCAGCGCCGCCAGCGCAGCAATCGCCCACCAGGGCAACATCGGATCAAAGCGAAGCCCGGTCATGGCATCACCTCTTCGCTGCGCAGCCGGTCCAGCAGGGCGGGCACATGGACCTGATCGGACTTATAGTTGCCGGTCAGCACATACATGATCAGGTTGACCCCAAAGCGGATGGCCATCTCGCGCTGTTCCTCGCCTTCAAAGCCGCGCCCGACGGGAAAGCGCGGCATGCCTGCGGGATCAACCGCCCAGGCCTCGGCCCAGCTATTGGCACCGATCACCACCGGGGTAACGCCGTCGTTCAGATTGCGAAACGGCACGCCCTCGGCGGCCTCGGCGCCCGCAGGCGGGGCCTCGACCCAGACCGTACGGCCACGCCAGCGACCGGGAAAGTCATCCAGCAAATAGAAGGCACGGGTCAGGACGTGATCTTCGGGGACCGGCGCAAGTGGCGGGATCTCCAACGGTGCGGCGAGTGTTTGCAGGGTCGCGCTCATGTCCGGGCCACCGACGCCCGCCAGATCGCCATCGCGGGTGTCAAAGAGGATCATCCCGCCCGAGCGCAGGAAATGGTTCAGCCGCAGATAGGCCAGCGGCGACGGCATCGGCTGGCCCTCGGTCACGGGCCAGTAGAGAAAGGTCAGCATCGACAGGTCATCGGCGTCCAGGTCGATGCCCACAGGCTCGCCCGGTTCGACCGAGCTGCGATAGAACAGCGCGCGCGACAGCCCGTCCAGACCCTGACGCGAGGTTTCGTCGATCTGGTCATCGCCCGTGATGACATAGGCCAGAGCCACCTGGTTGGCGGCGCGCAACAGTTCAGGATTGACGATCTGCGAATTGGCCGCAGGCGGTTGGGCCTGCTGCGCCATTGCGCCGGGCTGCGGCAACACCAACAACAGCGCGATCAGCCCGGCGGTCGCGGCCCCGCGCGCCGACGCCCGGCGGCGCCCACGCCCTCCGCCCAGCCAGGCCGAGCCAATCGCATCCAGCGCCAGCAGCACCGCCGCCGCCGCCAAGAGCCAGCCGGTAAGATTGCGGCCCAGGCCTTCGGTTGTGTCTTCGATCACCGCGCCGGGCCACGCGGCAGGGACCA